>SKXL01000197.1 GCA_007128425.1 Balneolales bacterium
ATGGCAATGGCAATGGCAATGGCAGCTCAGGCTATATCCTTTTGTAAAATACAGTAAACTTTTTTTTTCTTTAATAGTTAAATTATTTGAAGATGGATTTTTCTTGAAACGTGCAGGGAAAAATCAGATTTTTACATCTAAAAGGGGTAAACCATGGACCGCAGTGATTCGGATCTTGTCAGATTAATTATTGAAGGTGACATATTGGCCTTTGAAGAACTCTATGAAAGGTATCACGAACTCCTTTTTTACCTGGCATTGAAATACTTGAAGAGCGAATCTCTATCTGAAGATGCCATTCAGGAAATTTTTACAAGACTTTGGCAAAACAGAAGCAATCTTGATCCCGGTAAATCGGTAAAGTATTATTTATTGGTTAACACGAAGAATCACGTGATGAACATGATCAGAAATCAAAATAATAAATTGCTTTTGGGCGGTGGGTTTGATGAAGCAGACTATTCGGCGGAGAGCGATGTCTGGGAAGACGTGATTCATTCGGAGCAGATAGGCATAATAAACAAGGGGATGGATGAACTGTCCCGCAAGAGAAGAAAGGTCTTTGAATTAAAGATGATTTTTGGATTTTCCAATTCTCAAATTGCCGAAAAACTATCCATGTCGGTTAACACCGTCAAGGTTCATTATTTTCATGCCTTAAAGTTCATGAGAGATTTTTTCAGGAAAAACGCCGGCTTGTAACACGCCCCACTAATAAAGATTGAAATAACGGGATCTGACACGGCGCAGGCAGCTTTCAAAGCAGATGCGTTTTTTTGCCAGTATGATACGCGTAAGCAGTTTACAGGCAGCAGTTTAGCCATTATGGTCTACAGTCGGGTTACCCTTTCGGCTTTGCATGCCATCTGTAAAGTTAATACAAAATATCCGTTCAGGTGTATTATTTAATAGTCAAATAGTTTGTTGACAATTTTTCTATGATCTGTGATATCAGTGTTTTTGATATTGTACAATAAGGTTGAGTTATTATAAAAAATCTATAATCATTTCATGATGGTTATGGGTATAAATGGAATCATAATTATCCAAAAAAAAACGAAATATGATGAAATATACATTTACCGAACTAAATCTGATTTTCAAAAATTACAAGTGTAAATATCTGGTGAGTCTGGTTGCTTTTCTGCTGGTGTCAGCTCCTTTGTCCCTGATGGCGCAGCAGTATGAATTTCAGGGCGGCGACCTGCAGGACACGCAGAACTGGCAGGATGGCGATGGCAATAATCCCGGCAACTTCACCAGCGACGGACAAACCTTTACTATTTCGCAAGGCGGTACTGCCAACGGTGACTGGACGGTCGCCGGAGAAGGGACCCGCCTGGTCATTAATACCAGTGACGACATTGTATGGGAACAGGATCATACGGTTACCCTGGATGGTATCACCGTTGAATTTACATCCGCAGCCGGGGGCGACCTTGTGGCGAAAAGCAATGTTGTGGTCAAAGGAGGCGTTAAATGGGATTATGAGAGAGGTAATGCCTGGGACTGGGACTATCGGGAAGAACATGCTTATCAGTCCATTACGGCCGATGAGGATTCCTATTTCCGGGTTCACAATATCCAGATGAGGGCCGAAGCAGGTGAAATCGAGCTTCTGTCACTTAACGGTGAACCGACCCGGGTGATTCATGCCGATAACAACCTCCGAATTCATGCTTCGCCGCCAGGCGTATTTCGTGACAACGGAAACAAATTCGGAAATGGGGATGACGTTCGCTTGCGAGGAACTGCGGATGGCTGGGAACTGACCGGCACCTACTATCATGTCGGTTGGGATGCCAACTCCGACTTTGAAGATGCTGTGCCGGTATTTTATAATCTTGTGGCGAAAAGCCGTGAGGCGGGACGGGTACGATTCAATAGTTCAGAAGATTATGCACCGGTTATCAACGTGGCCAACAACCTCATTCTTGACAATCAGAACGAACAGATACATGCCACAACCGGAACCATGCGACTTTATGGAGTCGAGTTCAATGTCGGTGGCAATTTTGAATTGATTCATCATCGCCCGCAAGGCCATTTGGACAGCTATACCCCACTGGAAGAGGCTCAGTTCAATGTGGACGGTGATTTTATCTTGAGAATCTCAAAGGAAGAAGAGGACGATTGGGCCAATATCGAGTGGGATGATGGTGTGATCAATGTCGGTGGTAATATATATGTGGAAGCACTCAGTTACGGCAGTATCGCTTTCGCCGGTGACGGCAAACTTGTACTTCTCGAATCCGATGGCAATCACTCGAAATCAGTGCCCGTTAATTCCTCCGGAGGACTGACTCCCTTGGATGCGAAGTCTGTTGAACTGTCGTTTTCCTATGAGCAACTCACCGGGACCGATGTCGCGTTTGATTTGTACGAAAGAATAACGGACCCCGATAATCCGGCTCATACTTTCTCGCTTTCTGCTGAAGGAGATTCGGATACTGCGGAAAATCTGATGTTCGGCATTGTAGATGACCAGGCACCGTTATTTACCTTTGCCCAAACCCCGGATGGTCCGGGCGGAGCAGTTAGCTTGTATGATATTGAATGGGAAATTGGAGATAAGGACGTGGCATCGGAAAGCCCGGAAGAACTGCCGGACCGGATAGCCCTTGAACAAAACTATCCCAATCCTTTCAATCCTTCGACGGTCATCGGATTCTCTCTTCCCAACGATGCTGAGGTCACCCTTGAGGTGTTCAATGTTGTGGGACAAAGACTTGCAGTATTGCTCAATGGTTATCGTCCGGCTGGTCATCACCAGGTAACATTTGATGCCGGTAATTTATCCAGCGGTATGTATATCTATCGCCTGAGTACGGATGAGGGTAAAACCATTACCCGGCAGATGATATTTGTCAAATAGTTTCAACATGATGTGATACCGATCAGTTGAATTCATGATGTAGCAGTACACAGGACATATGTGGCTGAAGCCTGGCAAGGCCACATATGTCCATAACAACTGAACTATATCCTGTTCAATTTGATTGTACGTTTTGAAACTATTCTTTGTATAGACAAATACTTATATTTAAATACCTTGTTTTTAAGTATAAATGAACAGATGCAATTCATAAACAGATTCCTTCATAAATTTTTAAAACCATGAATTTTCGACTTCGGTATGCCATAACAGCACTTGTTATCATCCTGGGAACCGGATTGTTTGCTTATGCCCGGCTTGGAAACGAGATCGTTGGTACATTTTTGAATGCCGCTGGTCAGGTTACAACCCTGGAAGCGGCGGCAGTAGAGGACAGTTCCGCTGTTTTACAAGGCGATTTGTCACAAATAAATGATCACGAAGAAGCCGATGTATATTTTAAATTCCGCGAAGTCGGTGAGGATATGGAAGAGACCTGGTGGATTATTGCTGATACTCATATAGGTTCACATCGTGCTAGCGAAGCAAACGCCCTGGAAAACCTGCAGAAAGCTGTTGCTGATGCCAATGAACTCGGCCTTTCGCAAAAGGCCATTGTACTGGGTGATTTTGTGCATGATTCTCCGGATTTTGTCCCGGATTTTGTAAATGCGATGGATGGACTGGACCATGAATGGACCTACGTGTTGGGAAATCATGATTTCGACCGGCACGGTTCGGGAGAACGAGTTATGGACCGAAATTTTTTCAAGATGGATATCGGAGGAATACGGTTCATTGCCATTTCAGACGACGGCAGCTGGGCTGGCTCCTGGTTTCCGGGCGAGGTCTACCAGGCCTATCAAACGGAAAAAAATTTAATGACCGACCAGAACGATTGGTTCAAAGGAGAACTCGATCGCGATCCGGACAAGCCGACCGTATTATGGTCGCATCAGGGGTTGAAACGCATGTATGAGAGGGATGACGATGACGGACCCTGTTTCTGGGATCCGGAGCGAAGGGGATGGCTGCAGGAAAACTGGGGTGATTACAATATCATCATGTGGAAGCGTGGGCACCGGCACAACTGGAACTTTGATGAGGATTACCGTGGCTATGGTTTTGTAGATGTCAGTCCCGGCGCTATGGGCAATGATGATCGCGCGGGTGCGGTTTATATGACGGTTACCCGGGAAGGGGACACTACGACCATTTGGCTTCGCTTCCGTGATCCACTTTTGAACAGGTGGTCACGATCGGCCGGAGTCACGGATTACAAAATGGAGGTTGTACACGGATGGGGTGAAACCGTACAACAGAAGATGACCGGATCCGGAGAATTCAATGCGACTATCGACAGATTGCTGCCGGGACGTGAATATGAATTTATGGCGGTGGCTGTTGTTGGAAACGAAAAGATAAAAGGAGATGTCCTTTCATTTACAACAGCCGAAGTTACTGGTGCAATCCAGGACACCGAAGAAATACCCCCGTCATTTGAACTAAGGCAAAACTATCCAAATCCATTCAATTCAACCACTGTAATAGAATATCATCTGATGAATGAGGAGCATGTTCGACTTCAGATATTTGATACAACGGGCCGCTTCGTTACCGAGATTGTTAATGAGAGAACAACTGCCGGGACACACAGGGTAAAATTTGATGCTTCCGGCCTTTCCAGTGGAGTATATCTGTACAAATTACGAGCGGGTATGCATGAACAGTCAAAGCGTATGACATTGATTAAATAGTCGACTCGGAAAAACCCGGAACTCAGTGGTTTTGTCAGGCTGCTTCAAGCCTAATGGGAGCATCTCATGCTGATCCGTGCCGGCATCTTCATGCAGTGCCTGAGCATTTGCATACACGGTAAACTTCATTTTGATATTTCACAAAAAATCGGGAATTCGTATTGGGGAAGCCCATCTGAAATTGAGTGGATATTCCTTTACCGAAATACATAAAAATGAGTTGGATATATCTGTTAGGCACCGTATTGATTCATACAGAATAGGAGTTCAAATTAAAAATTTTTTAAAAATAGCTAAGCGACTGAACAGAAATAATTTACAATAATATTAAACTCTTTTTAAAGGACACTCAAACTAATACAATTATGCTGCTGGTGTGTATTATTAGATAAAGGTGAAAAGCAACTATAATTTATTTTTGTCGTATTGAAGAAAATCGAAAAAAAACTGATTTCAAAATATCTTAACGATCAGTGTTCAGAAGAGGAAAAAGATCTGGTGTTGAGATGGTTTAAAACCCCTGAAGGCTTTATTTATCTTGAGCGATTGCTTGATTCCGATATCAAGATCCTGCATGACAAAGAAGACTTTTCTCACAATTACTCAGTGAAGCCCGATTCGCAGAGGCTTTTATCTGCCATCAAGTCGAACATATCGGCCGATCAACCTGGCAAAAAGCATTACAAAAAGGTCGGCAAACGTGATTACACCCTGCCGTTTATCAAACTGGCTGCTATATTAGTAGTGGTCTTATTTACCTCATTTATCTATCTGACCGCTTATGAGAAGCCCGTTGACGAACCGGCGGAGGTTGTCAGCAGGCATTATTCCACCTCCGATAATGAGCAGAGGCTACTTACACTTCGTGACGGCTCGACCGTTTTAATGAATGAAAATACTCAGGTGTGGATCCCTTCCGATTACCTGGCCAATACCAGGGAGTTGGAACTTGAAGGGGAGGCCTACTTCAACGTGGTTGATAAACCGGAGCGTCCATTTATTATTCACGCAAAAAATGCAGCCATAGAAGTATTGGGGACGGCCTTCAATGTCAAGACCTATGACTGGCAGGAGAATGTACAGGTTGCCGTAAGCGAGGGACGTGTCTCATTTACCAGTAAACTGACTCACTCGGATGTACGATCCGTTACACTGACCAAAGGTCAATTTGCCAGTTTCGATTTCAGTGAGAATGAGTTCACGGTCGAAGACTTTGGAGCTGAAAATTATCTGGTCTGGAAAAGCGGCAGGCTGATCTTCGAAGACCTTCCACTTGAAAAAGTGTGTCTTCAGCTGGGCAGGCTTTATGGAATTGAATGCACTTATGATGACAAGGCGCTCAAACAATTGGCTCTAACGTCAAACTTTTCAGGTGAATCCCTGGATAAAACCATATCGGTAATTGCATTGTCCCTGGGGATAAACTATCAATTTGATGGTGACAAAAAAGTGACCTGGAAACACAATGACATCCAAAAATACAGCAACTGAAACCTGAATAATAAACCTGAAACAGGAGATGAAATAAACCTACAATCTCAACGATGATTATAAATATATAATACTATGTTATACAAAAGCATACTAAAAATATCAATATTGTATTTATCAGCTATGGCGGCATTTGTGGTTATGTCTTGCATGATAAACACAATTTCATTGCAGAATGCCGGGGCAAAGCAGTTTGTTCACAGCCAAAATTCAACATGGAGCTCAGGCGACGAAGTTTTGGTATACAGGGAGGATGAAATCGTCACTGTATCACTGAACATACAGGATCTGCCTTTGATTGATGCCCTTACGGAACTGACGCGCAGAGCCAGTGTTGGGCTTTCCTTTAGTTCCGATATCATCCTGGATCAAAAAATCACGGCATCTATCTCGGAAAAGCCCTTTTTGGTCGCAGTTAACGAGCTTTTTGAGGGAACCGCTTTTGAAGCCATACTGCCACCGACACGCGATGTTCTGGTGGTAAGGGAAAAAGAGCAAACCCGGGAAGTGGAAGAGATGGTTGCCCAGGAGGATGTGATTTCCGGACAGGTAGTTGATTCCAGAACGGGCGAGGGTATTACCGGTGTGCATGTCATTATTGAGGGAACCACGCTTGGTACGGTAACCGACCTTGAGGGTAATTTCCAGCTGACGGTTCCCAGTCTGCAGGAAAATCTGGTTTTTACATTTGTAGGTTATGAACAGCAAACCATAGAAATTGACGGAAGAACGGAAATCAACATAGATCTGGTCAGAGAAATTATTACCGGTGAAGAGGCGGTTGTTGTCGGTTACGGCATCATGAGAAGAAGTGATGTAACCGGAGCCATGGCAACGGTTGAACGAAGGGAGATCACTGAAGTTGGAAGTTACTCCATGGACAACGTGTTGCAGGGTAGAGTTGCCGGTGTGAATGTCTCGTCAGGCGGTTTTCGTCCCGGACAGACTTCTTCTATCCGAATCAGAGGTTCACGTTCATTTGAAGCAAGTAACGCTCCGCTGGTTGTAATGGATGGTATTCCGATTGAAGCGGGACTCATGGAGTTGAATCCCATGGATGTCGAATCGGTGGAAGTACTCAAGGATGCTTCGGCTACTGCCATTTACGGATCCCGGGGTGCCAATGGTGTTATTTTGATTACCACCCGGCAGGCAGATGAGCGAACCAGACTGCAGGTGGAATATCAGGGACACGGCGGTCCGCAGTGGGTTGCCAACCGATTGGATCTGATGGATGCCGAAACATATGCCCAGTTTGCCCGCGATGCCTATATTGCGCGCGATGTTATTGAACGAGGCATACCGCTTGAGGAAGTTGTACTACCACCTGATGAACAGATATTTGACGCCTGGGCGCTGGATGCTCTCAATGAAGGGCGCTCGGCGGACTATCAGGACCTTGTTTTTGGTACCGGTCGTCAGCAAACGCATCAGTTAAGTATTATGGGAGGGACCGATATCACACGCTTCAATGTCTCGGGTACCTATGATGATCACTCATCTCCTGTGAGAAATAACGATTATAGACGGCTGACCGGAAGGTTTAACATGGATATGCAGCTCTCTGACAGAGTAGCAGCCGGTGTTACCTCTCATATCAGCAACAGTTTGCGGCATGAAGGGGTAGCTTTTGGTGCTGTACTGAGAAATTCTCCGATGAGCAACCCGTTTGACGAAGACGGCAATCCCCGCATGTACGATGAACTGGGCGATCTAAACCCGGTATTCACCATGTATAAGGATAACCATCTTGATCAGCGCGAGCGCACTCGGGTTATTGCTTCTGCTTACGCCGAGATCGACCTGATTCCCGATCGTCTTACCTATCGGGGTATGTTTTCACCTGACTTCCGGTTTAGAAACGACGGACGATACAGAAACAGAGAGCCGTTCTCGGATGCGCAAGCAAATGAGCGGAGAAGAACCTCACTGCTCTACGAGAACAGGCTTCACTACCTGGATCAGTTCGCCGATGTACACCGGGTGAATGTAACTTTGATGCATAGCTACCAGACATACGATGCACGCCAAACCTTTGCAGCGGTAACCGGATTGCCCTACGAATATCAATTGTATCACAATTTGGGTACCGGTGCCACGTGGGATAATATTTCCACCAGCCTGTCCGAATGGCAACTCGATTCCTATATGGTGAGATCGAATTATGTTTATGACGACCGGTACATGCTGACATTGACCGGGCGTGTTGACGGCTCCTCACGGCTTGCAGCGGGTAACGAGTACGGGTTTTTCCCGTCGGGTGCCATTGGCTGGAACATACATAATGAACAATGGTTTATGCCGGGAAGCGATTTTTTCAGCGAGTTGAAATTACGCTTCAGCATCGGTGATGTGGGCAACACGGCTATTGGAGCTTATGCGACACTGGGTCAATTGAACTATCAAACCAACCGGATCGCCTTTAGTGATATTCCCCAGAGCTATTATGAACATGGGGATATTCCCAATCCGGATTTGACCTGGGAGCGCAGCCGCACCATGGACCTGGGACTTGACTGGGCCATTATGGACTACCGATTGCAGGGCAGTATCGATGTGTATCAGACCAACACCTACGATCTTCTGATGGAAAGGCAGCTGCCTTTTACTTCAGCATACAGTGCAACGCTCGAGAATATTGGTGAAACCCGCAATCGTGGAGTAGAGTTTACCATCAGTTCGGTCAATGTGCATACCTCCGATCTTTTATGGGAAACCGATTTCAATATTGCCTGGAACCAAAACGAGATCGTAAGTCTCTATGGTGGAAAGGAAGACGATCCCGGGAACCAATGGTTTATTGGAGAACCCATCAGTGTGATATGGTACTGGGACTGGGACGGCATCTGGCAGGTGGGTGAAGAAGAAGAAGCCGCCGTTTATGGCGCCAGACCCGGAGATGTTCGTTTTGTGGATCAGAATAACGACGGTGTAATAGATGATGAAGACCGGGTTATCCGGGGAGATCCTTTTCCTAACTGGATCGGCGGCTTGACCAACCGGGTTTCCTACAGAGGTTTTGACATGTCGGTATTTGTCTACGCTTCGCTGGGTTCGATGCACTATACCGCCACGCACTCTAACAGCTGGAATGATTTGCTTTCACTTCAGTTTGTACCGGCGCAATTCAATCAATTGGATGTCAATTACTGGATGCCGGACAATCCGTCCAACGAATATGAGAGGCCGCGTTTTGACTCCCAGAGCCGAACGAATATCCAGGCGTATTGGGACAGCTCATTTATCCGTGTGAGAAATATTCAGGTCGGCTATTCGCTGCCTCCGAGAATTCTTTCGCTTTTGGGCGGCTTGAGACGCGCCCGGATTTATGCGATGGTTGAGAATCCCTATACCTGGACTGAGTTTCCCGGTTATGATCCGGAGGGTGCCAGAAGCTATCACCACCCCAACTACAGATCTTTCTACGCGGGCATGCAACTCGCATTCTGATGACGACAGCCAAAAGCTGTTTAATTGGATTTTATAACACGAATTTTAAATCTGATATATCATGTATAAATACAAGATAATAATTCTCATTATGCTTCTGGCCTTGTCTTTCAAGGCTTGCGATCTGGATGAAACAATGTATTCCGGAGTCACGGCTTCTGATCACTACGCTACCCCGGATGGATTTCGGGATCTGAGCATAGCTATGTATGAACCTCTTCGATTTGCCGGTTATGGAGACAAAAGAGGAGGAATCGTAGCGCAAACCAAGGGTACCGATCTTTTTAAATATGGTACCGGCGCAAGGTCTTACTGGGCCGATTATTTCGGCATACATTCGGCCGTTCAGAGCATGACAGCACGTGGTCCGTTCAAACTGTGGGCGCAATTTTACAGAGGCATCAACTTTGCAAATTCTGCCATAGATCGGGCTGACGGCGTGGAAATGTCTGCAGAGGAAAAGACAAGAATTGTAGCGGAAGCGCATTTCCTGAGAGCCTTTTACTACCACGTATTGATACAACAATACTGTAATCTTCATCTCACCCTGGAGGAGACGCAGGGTGTGGAAACCGAAGTGAATTATGTTTCAGGAGATGAGGTATGGCCGCATGTCATTAGCGACCTGGAGTTTGCCGCAGCAAATCTTCCCCCTGTACAGAATGAACTTGGTCGGGCAACATCGGGTGCTGCCAAGCATCTTCTTGCCAGGGTTCACCTGGTTCTGGGAAATCACCAGGAGGCCGCCGATCTTGCAACAGATCTCATTGACTCCGGAAAGTATGAACTGGAAGACAGTGTGTTGGACCTTTGGGATCCTTGTACCTATCGCGCGGGCAATGTTTCCAAAGAGACCATCTTTACTATAACCAAGAATCAGGAAACACGGGATGGATCAACGGTCCATAAATCCAGGGAATTTGCTGCCAGAACGCGAGGTGAGGCCGGGGTAACGGCCTGTTTTTCGATTGGCACGCAGGTTGCCAGACATCAACCGACCAAATACCACCTTACGGAAATATATGGAAACACCCGTGATCATCCGGTGAACCAGTGGAACGACGAACGGTGGCGACTGTGGAAGCAAGTCTGGTACTTTAATGATGAGGCTGGTGTGCCAAGAGGTACTGAAATCGGGGATACCGCGCTCTATTTCACTACGGAACCAAAATATCAGGAAATGAGCAGAGAAGAGTTAGATGCTCTCCAAGCGCAGATTAACCCCGGTGCGAGAATTTTTCGTATGGAAGACTATACCGATCGCTTGTGGCCGAGCCTGGCTTACAAATTCAGGCTGTGCGATCCGGCAGGAGCGCCGATCCCGCATAAAGGCTTACCGGTAAGAACAGAGGTGGGTGGAGGTAATCCAGATTATTTTGGTCGCTCAACCAACGTATTTCGATTGGCAGAAACCTATTTGATCGCCGCAGAGGCACTTATGTTTCTGAACCAGAGCGGTGAAGGTGTAAATTACCTGAATGCCATTCGTGCACGTGCCGAAGCGCCGGGTGAAACCATGCCGCTTGTCAGTGCAGCCGATCTCGACATAGATCTGATCATGGATGAGCGTGCACGTGAATTGGTTGGAGAAAATCTGAGATGGTATGATCTCAGACGACTTGGTGAGGACGAATTTCTGAGAAGAATCCGGGAACATAACCCGCAGGCAGCTCCGAACGTCCAGGCATACCACATGTGTCGCCCTATTCCACAGCAACAGATCGATCGTACTACCAACGATTTTCCTCAAAATCCCGGCTACTAAATAACGGTCGGTAGATATTATCCTCACCAAACCTTCAACCACAAATACACCTCTCGGAATCCTGTAACGCAATAATCTGACATTAAATCAACCTGAAATGAAATGAGCTGCAGTACAGTTTAGCCTTTGGTCTAAAATCTGCAGCTCATTTCACTATTAATCAGAGGTTTCGGGTAAAAGATATTGCGTTACGGGCAACCGTCCGGAGGCAGTTAGAAGTAATTATTGACAGATTGCGAAGTGGTGCATAAATTAAACCATCTTTGCTTCTGTTGCAGAAACTCAGCAGGCTTCGGACTTTAATCAAATGAGCAGTAATGAAATTAAGCAAGGAAGGGGTGAAACAGGGGGATGTATTGCACAATGGATAATCGCTGCTCATTATTTGAAGAAAATGCAAGATGGCAATTCATGAATAAAAATCACTCATCTTTGTCTTCACTTTCAAAAAGTCCATTTTTATGAAGATTAACATTCTTTTTTTTTCAGCAATACTTGTTTTTTTTACCGCGACTCTGAAGGCAGAAGATATTCCATGTCCCATTCTTCCCGAACATATCCGATATAATCCTGAGATCACAACACCACAGGAATTCTTTGGATTTTACCCGGGTGATTGGCACATTCGTCACGATATGCTGGTTGCTTATTTGCGCTTGATTTCGGAACAGTCGGATCGTGTGCGTTTCGAGGAGTACGGGAAAACCTATCAACTGCGTTCATTGGTGCTATTGACAATCACCTCTCCTGAAAACCATAAAAATCTCGATTCGTTAAGAGTTCAGCACATTAAACTTGCCGACCCCGATGCTTCCGAAAACCTGGATATATCGGCCATGCCGGTGGTAACCTGGCTGGCCTACAGCATCCATGGCCGGGAGCCAAGCGGCACCAATGCTTCCGCCCTTGTTGCATACTACCTTGCATCGGCTGATGATGACAAAATCGAGGATTTGTTGGAGCATTCGATTATTCTAATGGATCCGTCATTGAATCCCGACGGACATGACCGTTTCGCCACCTGGGTCAATAACAATCAAAGCCATATCAGGCACAGTGATGCCAATCACCGGGAACACTGGCAAGCCTGGCCGGGCTCGAGAACCAATCATTACTGGTTTGATTTGAATCGCGACTGGAAATTGGTGCAGCACCCGGAAAGCAGATACCGGGTTCGGCAGTTTCAAAAGTGGAAGCCGAATGTTCTGGGTGATTACCATGAAATGGGGCCAAACAATACCCATTATTTCAGTCCGGGCGTTCCATCCAGTATCTATCCACTCATCCCGGATAGAGCCGAGGAACTGATAAATAAACTGGCGCAATTTCATGCCGCTGCTCTGGATGATGTGGAACAATTATACTGGACCGAGGAGCGATTCGGCTCCTTCAATCCCGGGATGGGTTCAACCTATCCTCAATTTCAGGGTTCAATAGGGATTTTATTTGAACAAGCCAGTTCCCGGGGCCATTTCAGGGAGGGCAGGTATGGAGAAATTCTGTTCAGGGATGCCATACGAAATCAATTCCTGACTTCGCTATCCCTGCTGGAAGGAAGTGTCGAACACCGAATTTCACTCCATGAACATAAACGGGATTTCTACCTTGATACCCGGCAAAAAGCTTCCGGCGATGAGATAAGGGCATTTGTATTGGGAGATCCCAAAGACCCTGCCAAAGTGTATCATCTGCTTGATATTCTGCATCACCATGAAATCAAAGCCTATCGTTTGGCGAGTGATATTGAGACAGACGAAGGCCGGTTCTCATCCGAATCGTCCTGGATCATTCCGGCAGACCAGCCGAAATACCTGTTAATGAAAGGTCTGTTTGAGACAAGAACAGAATTCAGGGACAGCCTTTTTTATGATGCCTCAACGTGGACGCTTCCTTTGGCTTTTGATATACACCATGCCGAACTGAATGCACGACAGTTTTCCGAAACGCTTCTGGGTGAAATGATGACAGAACCCGTATTCCCGAAAGGGAATTTGTATGGCGGGCAATCCGAATATGCCTACTTGTTTGAATGGCATGGCTATTATGCTCCACGTGCTTTATACCGGCTGCAGCAGGAGGGTGTGGTAACCATGGTGGCAAAAAAGACGTTTGTCACCACTACCACCGAAGGGGAAAAACACTTTGACTACGGGACCATTGTAGTAAGTACCGGTATGCAGGAAAAGGTCGATCATCAGCAGCTTTACGAGATCATGCAAACCATTTCGGATAAGGATGCTATCGATGTCTATTCCGTGCCTACCGGTTTGACACAGGAAGGCATTGACCTGGGTAGCAGTTCTCATGTCATCCCCCTGGAAAAACCGACGATCCTCGTGGTAACCGGAAGGGGCATGAATGCTTATGAAGCCGGTGAAGTCTGGCATTTGCTGGATCGCCGTTATGAAATGCCGGTGACGATGATGGATTGGAATCGACTTAATAATGCTGATTTGTCACGTTACAGCACCATCGTATTGGTAGATGGTAATTATAACAATCTGAGCAATGCCCATGTAAACGCTTTGGTGGAGTGGGTTCGCGACGGGGGGGTACTTGTTGCTCAAAAACGGGGTGCACGCTGGGCTGTCAACCAGGGGCTTCATCCCGCAACGTTTAAAGATAATGTGTCCGTCATATCCTCTGACAGAGACAGAAATACCTATTTGAACCAAACATTGCTGGAAGGCGCCCAGCGTATTGGTGGCAGTATCTTTCAGGCTGCAATTGACCGGACCCATCCTTTGGGATACGGATTTCAAAACGAAAGATTGGCACTCTATCGAAACAGTGAGATGGTTTTTGAGTTGCCGGAGCCGGAACATGTTTTTGCTGTTCCCATTCAATATACGGAAGAACCGCTATTGAGCGGATATGTTTCCGAAAAGCAGCTTGACCGGCTCAAGGGGACACCGGTGGTATATAATAGCAGGGTTGGCAGTGGCAGAGTGATAGCCATGACCGATAATCCCAATTTCAGAGCTTACTGGTACGGTACGAACAAATTGTTTGCCAATGCCCTGTTTTTTGGGCCTGTCATCAACACTTCATCGCTTCAAAGAGCACAATAATCGGGTTATGATCAAAAAAGAAAACGGCACAAAGCCGAAATAAGGCGGTAAAACCAATTTTTCACTATTAATGCCGGCAGCATGAAATCTGAACAAATTTACAAGAGGCAAAAAAAGCATTTGCTCAACATTTTCAACCAGGCCCTGTCTGATACACATCCGTATAACATTGTGAAAGGTTTTGTGGCGGTTAGTGACGGAGATATCCTTGCAGGTGAGCAGCATTTTCCGATTGGGGAACGTCAAAACGTGTGGGTTCTGGGATCCGGAAAGGCATCCGCACAAATGGCTCTGGCGTTAGAAGACCAGCTGGGCGACCTGATTGCCGGTGGTGTTATTGCCTGTTCGAAAGGATCCCGGACTGCAGCGCAGAGAATCGAACAATGCGAAGCCTCGCATCCGTTTCCCGATGTCGACAGTGTTGAGGCCGCCCGGAAAATGATGGCACTGGCAAAAGAGATCAGCCCGGGCGATATCGTCTTCTATGTTATGAGTGGTGGCAGTTCCGCACTGCTTTGCTTGCCGCCGGACGAATTGAGCCTGGAAAGTATTCAGAAGGCCAATAAAGTGCTTCTGAATAGCGGAGCCAACATTCATGAAATGAACATAGTTCGTAAGCATTTGTCCGCCATTAAAGGAGGGCGACTTGCTTCTGTATTGAAAGATGTGCACCTGGTCAACCTGTTAATATCGGATGTGCCCGGTGATGCACTGGAAGATATCGGCAGCGGACCGACGGTGCCCGACAATACCACCTTTTCACAGGCGATGGATGTTCTGGAAACGTATCATCTTACATCCAAAATGCCGGAAGAAGTTGTTCATTATCTTCGAAAGGGCGCCGATGGAATGATAGCGGATACCTATAAACAAAAAAACGACCATCATCACCACATTATTCTCGGAAATGCTCAGTCAACTGCAAAACAGGCAAGCAGGGCCGCGGAAAAACAGGGGTATTCCGTATATCTGGCTTCCGATGCCTATAGCGGACAGACACATGAAATATCTGCTGATTTCTGTGACAAGGCTTTGAACGTGCTGCAGAAGGATGAGCCTGTAGAAAAACCCGCCTGTCTGATTTTTTATGGAGAAAGCTATCTTGAGGTTAAAGGAAGCGGAAAAGGGGGGCGAAACCAGGAAATGGCCCTGCATGCTTCCATGAAACTGGACGGCCGACACCATGTGAGTATGCTGAGTGCGGGAACCGACGGCAGGGATGGACCCACCGATGCCGCCGGGGCTGTCTGCTCCGGTAACACCTTGAAAGAGGCTGAAAATGCCGGCATAAACCCGGAAGAGTATCTGTCAAATAATGATTCCTATCACTTTTTTAAGGAATTAAACAGCCTGGTAATTACCGGCGATACCCATAACAATGTCATGGACTTGCAAATCTTTCTGATCGAATAGCGACTTTGAAAGTGAATACCAACTAATCTGATATCCCGACTGTAATGAAAAAGCATCTGCTTCTTGTATTAAACTTGCTTTTCCTGGTTTTTGTCTGTGGTTTTGAAAAGCATTCCCCTTCTGATGATAAAAGACCCCATTATGAATCTCCGGATCTGGTAGTCGGCATTATGGTGGATCAGTTCCGCTATGATTTCATATACCGCTACTGGGATAATTACGGAGACGACGGATTCAAGCGAATACTGAAAAACGGGTTTTCATTTGATAATACCCAATTTGACTACGCACCCACCTTTACCGGTCCGGGGCACGCTTCGGTTTATACAGGTACCACACCGGCTATGCATGGCATCGTTGAAAACCGGTGGTTTGAACGTGAGTTGAATTTGACAACGTACGTCACGGATGACCCGCATGCAGAAACCCTGGGTTCGACAACCGACCAGGGGAAAATGTCCCCTCGTTACCTGATGACCACCACCATTGGTGACGAGCTGAGGCTTCATACCAATATGCGATCCAGGGTTTTGGGGGTATCTTTGAAGGATCGCGGATCGATTTTGCCTGCAGGTCATACCGGAGATGCCTACTGGTTTGATTACGAAACCGGTGAAATTATAACCAGCACATACTATCATGATGAACTCCCCGAATGGGTGCAAAGGTTCAATGACCGAAAATTGGTGGAAGAATACCTTGGCAAGCCGTGGGAGCCATTTCTTCCGGCCGATGTGTATCTGGAAAGCCGGGATGCCAACCCGGTTGCAGCGGCTTTTCCCGGTCAGACCAGCCCTGATATGCCGCATAACCTGCCCGAAATTGTACAACACACCGGTCCGGGCGTTGTGGCCGAGACCCCATTTGGAGACAAACTGGTTTTTGAGCTGGCTCGGGCGGCAATAGAAAACGAAATGCTGGGAAAAGGAGATTTTACGGATCTGTTGGCCATATCATTCTCCTCACCCGATCATATTGGCCATCGGTTCGGTCCGTCATCCATGGAGGTTCAGGATACCTATCTCCGACTGGATTATGAACTTGGAAAATTTATTCGATATCTGGATGAGCGTTTTGGCATGGAGAATGTCCTTGTTTTTATGACTTCCGACCATGGGGCGGCACATGAGCCCACCTATTTGAAAGAAAAGAATATTCCAGCCGGATATATTGACGAAAGCGAGTCTGATGCGCTTCTGAGAGCCCATTTGAAAGAAATATTCGGAATTGATCCGGTTGCCGCCTACAGGAGGTTTCAAGTGTACCTGGATCGGGATCTTGTCAGGCGCGCCGGATTGCCTCTGAAAGAAGTGCGGGAGGCTACAGCTCGTTTTTTACCGGAATTGGAGGGTATCGCCGGCGCCCTCACCGCCAATGAGCTGTTGTCGAATGAATACAATGAGGGAGTACGGGCCTTGGTGCAAAAAGGTTTTTATCCTCCAAGATCGGGCGACGTATTATACTGGCTTGATCCGCAATGGATGCGAACCCGCCGATCGGGTACTACTCATGGTTCGCCCTACAGCTATGACACCCGGGCACCCCTGTTATGGTACGGATGGGATATTCCTCCGGGCCGTTCATTGCATCCGGTATTTATTTCGGATATTGCTTCAACACTGGCTATTATTTTGAATACTCCTTACCCCAGCGGGAATACGGGAAACCCGATAAACGATTATATGTGGAAATGAAACTCAAACAGAAACAATGACAATTAATTTAAAATAAATCATGAAAGTAAAAGCACTTCTGTTCATCGCATTCTTTCCTGCCATTGGCGTCATGTTTTTCGGTTGTACTGCCGATAAGCCTGCCGAAGGGGTTAAAATCGTCGCTCACAGGGGGGCGATGTCTGACCGGCCGGAAAACACCATGGTCGCATTTGAGCATGCCCTGGAGTTGGGTGCGGAAATTGTGGAATTAGATCTGAGAACAAGCCGTGACGGTCATTTGTATATTCTGCATGACAGAACCCTGGATCGAACAACCAATGCGGAAGGCGATCCGTCCGAACGCACACTTGCAGAACTGCAGCAACTTGACGCGGGCTCCTGGTTTGATCCTGCCTATTCCGATCAGACCATTCCGTCGGTGCGCGAAGTCATGAACTGGGCAAGAGAGTCTGGAGCCGTGTTGCTGCTTGACCTGAAAGAATCCGGCAGGGAGTTTGCCGAAAATGTATCACACGAGGTGCGCGCTGCCGGCGTGGAAGATAATGTAGTAGTCGGCGTTCGTTCAACGGAACAGGCACAAGAGTTCGCAGAGCTGTTGCCCGGGTCCCGGCAGCTGGCTTTCATGAGTTCCCCGGATTATATAGAGGACTTTGCAGAGGCAGGAGTGGATGTGATTCGATTGTGGCTGCGGTGGCTGGATGACGATCCGACTTTGGCCGAACAGGTGAGAAAAACCGGCAAGAAACTGATGATAAATGGGAGGTATGGTGAACTGGAAGAAACCGTGAAAATTATGAGTTTTGAGCCCGACTGGATTCTCATTGATGACATTGCTCAACTCAAGGCGTCTCTTGAGGAAATGGCGCTCACTGCTGGAAGATGAATGGATCTTGCCGGGTGACAACTCATTCTCACTGTAATTAATACATCGAAGCAATTATGAAAAACAAAAGAAAAGCTTTATACCCGTTAGCAACAAAGCATTTACGCTTTTTCCTGTTGGTCATTTCGAGCTGCATTTGTGGATCTTTGCTGCTGGCAATGACGGAAAATACAACAGGGATACATGCTGAAAAAACCGGATCCGGTACTTTCGGCTCGGGTGCACGCAATCTTGTAATCGTCGTTGACGGAATGAGGCCGGACTATGTGACCTCCGAACTGATGCCTCATGTTTACCGGATGGGTGAGAATGGAGTGGTTGGGCTGAAATCGTCCGCGGTATTTCCTACCTTTACACGGCCCAACCGTGCGTCCATTCCAACAGGAGCCTATCCGAAAAAGCACGGTATCATCCATAATACATTGTTCCACCCTGATCTGGACTCACCTGTTCACTCTGGCAATCTCAACCAGATGAAAGAATTTGAAAGAGTCACCGGCAGTCCCATAATGACTACAGTCACTCTTGGTGAACTACTGGACAGGGAGGGGGATCGTTTGCTTAGTATGGGTCACGCTTCCTGGCTGCTAAATCACCATGCCAAGGGAAAAGGGTGGCAGATGCCCGGTAACTTCAATCCCGAAGGTGTGGAAAAGGAGATCATTGAAGCCATTGGAGAGTGGCCGGCCGGCGGTCGTAGTCACGAACTCGCCTCATGGGTGGTGGACCTTTATCTTTACGACTCCCTGGGCGATGACCCCGCCGAGGTTGTGATTATGTGGATTGGTGTTCTCGACGCCGTCTCGCACGCTAGCGGCGTGGGTGCACCCGAAACGCTCCAGACTGCCGCCCATATCGATCAGGAGATTGGCCGTATACTGCAAACGCATGAGGAAAACGGACTTTCTGACCAGGTGAATATTTTCATCACCAGTGATCATGGTTTTACACAAAGTGTGGG
>SKXL01000186.1 GCA_007128425.1 Balneolales bacterium
AAGAAGCCTCAAAATCAGTGAAGAATATCAAGTCCATCTACATAAATGAGATGAAGGCCATCGTTGAAAACAACAAAATTGTCTCATATGGCGTGAATGCCAAGATCTCATTTGAGATAATTGATAAATAACAGCAGCCTGCGCTACATTGGTAATTAGTCCGCGAACAAATCCTGCCATTTCCGGGTCAGGGAGGATGCGTGCCAGGATGAAACATCGGGCGCGGTCGGCAGGCCGTTGCGCAGCCACCCCTCCAGCCGGTTTACGAGAGCTTCCTTGTCACCGGGTGGATAGCGGTATTTCTCCGGGTACTGTTCGGGATAGCACAAATCGTCGGGTACCAGCGGACAGGCACCGGCGCTGACGGCCTCCAGCATGGCCAGTCCCTGGAACTCGTGCATGGATGTGCTCACAACCACACCGGCCTTGCTCACAAACCGGTGGTACGTTTCGCTGTCAGCCCGCTCATCGATCACAATGCGGTCACCGAGTCTGTCGCGAAGCAGCAGCAGTCCGTCATTCAGGAAAGCGGAGGACCGGTCACCCAGCAGGGCAAGCCGGAAATCCGCATCCGTCCGTTGCGCCAGCATGACCATCGCCTCCGCAAACACTTCCGGAGCCTTGTCATACTCCCACCGGTGATTCCATAAAATCAGGTGTTTGTCTTTGTCGGCGGCCGGCGGAATCGGGGTGATGGGGATGGGCAGCACCGTCGACTTTTGCTCGAGCTGCATCTTGATGCCCAGACTGTCGGCCTGCGGCTTGGTGCGAAGCAGATCGAAAATCCCGTCCAGAAATGTCCGGCGGTTGAAATCCGAATTGAAGAAAAGCCGTTCTGATGCCAGCGCCCCGTAGAGCTGTACCATCTGTGGATCGATGCGGTTCAGCTGATGTTCGCTGAGTGGATAAGCGAATTGATTTTCGTGGAAGTAGTACCAGGCCGGCACATTAGCCAGGCGCGGATGCAGCCCCTTGATCGTGGCAAGGTCAACCATCGAGGTGGCGAATATGAGATCCGGATCGGATTCAGGCAGCCGGTTCAGCCAGGAAATAGGATTGCCGCGAATACGCCACCGGAAGCGTCGCCCTGGCAGCTCAAGCCGTTTCCAGGTGACGTGCGGGTGCACATCCACCAGCCAGTCTGCCCACCGCGCGTGGCTGTCGGTGCGGTAGGCGGACAACAACCAGATTTCCGGTTTCTTAAGCGGTGCATCAGTGTTGGTCATAGCGTACCAACGTTAACCCGGCCGGCAGAGAAAAGCAAAAAAGAGCAGTCACAGAATTTTGGAATTCCTTTGTACGAAAAACGGAACGGTCAGAAATCAATCATCTGGAGTCAAAATGAACAGCCTCCCCCAGATAAGAGTCTGCACGTCAGTTTGCCCTCATCTCCTTGATGGCAGCCAAAACAGCTTCGCTGTCGACAGAGGCATCTACCTCTGTATCCATATATGCGATGTTACCGTCCTCGCCGATGATGAAGGTCCATCGGGCGGTGGTCACATTTCGTGTGAGTTCCACCTGTTCGCCGTCAACTTCCCTGGTGATGGTACCGCCATCGCGCAATGGTACGCCGAAAGCTTGGGCGATGCTGCCGTCGGCATCGGAAAGAAGAGGAAAATTGAGATTATTGGTCCGGCGGAAGATCTGCAGGTTACGCACCTGATCACCGCTGATACCCACGACCTCGGCGCCCATATCCACAAGCTGGGAGCGGTTATCGCGGAAGCTGCAGGCCTGTGCGGTGCATCCTCCGGTCATGGCGGCAGGGTAGAAGAAGACGACCAGTATGCCGCTTTTATGGTCGGCACTGCGCCATATTTCGCCCTTATCGGTCATGGCTTCGAACTCAGGAGCCGGATCGCCGATTCTAAGAGGGGTGTCGTTTTGTCCTGCCGTTTGTGCCATAACCGATGAGTTGACTAAAAAGAGAGCTGCAAAAATGAGGATGGCCGAATTTACAAATATTGTGGATACTTTGCACGGAAGGTTGCTATTGTTAGCTTTCATAGTGGATCATCATTACAGGTTTATTTGGTGTATAATGGAAGAGAAAGGACAACGGTTGAAGAAAGACAGATCCGGTGTCACCAGGATGATAACATTGAGATGATAACATTGACGGGATTCGGATATTTTTTAAAACCAATTTATTTCATGAATCGTTGCATGGTGATATCACAATAATTGCCTCACAAACGTAATCCTCATTTTCTTTGTTCGATATCATCCCGGATTCATGGATGCTCACCTCATAATCGTTTCCAAACCTTTTAAGGCATGATAAACGACCAGCATCGAAAACAATACTATCAGGATGTGGCTTCGTATTACGACGAGGATGCACGCGATTTTGAGCAGCGTTATGAAGAAAACCCCGTATTGCAACGCATCAGAAATGCGTTCAGGGAGATAACAGAACAGATTCCGTTTGAGTCCGCACTGGAAATCGGATGTGGCCCGGGGTTTGACGTGGAATATTTCGCATCGAAATATCCTGAACGGCAGTTTTATGCCATTGACTTATCGCCGCGCATGGTCGAACTGGCCCGCAAGCGATGCGCTGAAAGGAGTTTGGGCAACGCGCATTTCGCTGCCGGCTCCGTCGAAGATATCCGGGATTTGTTCCCCGACCGGAAATTCGACCTCATATTTGTCTATTTCGGCGGACTTAACACGGTTTACGATTTGCGGGATGCAGCCCGTCGCATCCGGCTCAGTTGTGCACCGAATACCCGTCTTGTGCTGACGTTTGTAAACCGTTTCTATCTCACGGAAATACCGCTCTGGCTGGCCAAAGGACGTTTTGGCAAGGCGTTTCAACGGATTACGAACCGATGGAGGGGCTACTCGGACCTCCGTGAAATCCCCAGCCGACCCTATTCGGCAGGTGATATCCGCAGGGCCTTTGGTGCCGATTTTGACATCGTGGGCAAGCGGGGTTTCAGTCTCTTCTATCCGGCATGGTACCGCTCTCATCTTCTGTTAAAACTGGGAGGAAAAGCCGAAACACTTTGGAACCTGGATCGGTTTCTTTCCCGGACTCCCTTTTGGAACATTGGCGAATACAGTCTATACGAGATGCGGGTGAAGGGCCGTGCTTGATCGCGACTTGATTCTGGCTTAATCCTGGGAGATTGGCGGCTTGGTTCCGGTTTGACTCCAGACTCGATTGCTGATCGTTTTACGAACTCCCGGAATGGCGTCAATCATTGCCCCGGCAATCCGCAATGGCAGCTTCAATAGCCGATAATGCATCAGGGAAGCGGTTTGGATAATCCCGGATGAGTGGTTCGCGCGTTGCGACGTTCAGAGAAAAAGTGAGTGCTTCCTGCACCGCTTTGCCATATTTTTGACGCAGTTTTTCAACGGGTAGCACCCCAATGCCAGCCTCCATGCGCTCAGCGACTAACTGTACGAATCGGCTCTGTGCTATTGCCGGGCAAGCGCATATGTTGTAGATGCGGCCGGGCTCACCACGTGACGCGATCTCGCAGATTTGTCCGGCACAATCATCCACATGAATCAGGCTCATCAGGTTTTCACCGCTGCCGAATTGTGTGATCGTCCCATCTCTTTTGGCGTTCTCAAAATAAAACCTGCGAAACCAGGAATCTCCTCCGATAACCCAGGGTGGACGCACAATCGACACCGGAAGCGTCTTTCCGAGCACTTCAAGTATGGGATATTCGGCCCTTATATAATCCCGTTGAAAAGCGATTGGTCTCAGTGGCGCCGATTCATCAATGGCCGCCATTCCGCAATCGCCGTAAACCAGAGTGCCGGATGTGAAGATGAGATGCGGCGGACTATCCAGTGTTTTAAGCCATTGCAGCAAGCGTTGGGAAGCCTTTCGACCCTGATGCCCGGCTATCCATCTCGAAAGTTTGTGCCGTCCGGATATCCGGGCCAGATGAATGATGGCATCGGGGAGGTCCTTTTCCAGCACACGCCAATCAAAATTTCGGATATCACCTGAAAAGGTCTCCACACCGCCAGGAACGGAGGATCGGCGAATCAGAGCGCTAGTGCGGTGGCCCCGCCTTTGCAGTGAAGAAATGACAGCGCGACCGATAAAGCCTGAACCACCCAGTACGAATATGTGTTTTATTTTCCTGGTAGACATAAGTCAAAGCCCGTAAAGCAGTCAAAGCCCGTAAAGCATGTTCAAGAAAACAAACACCAAATCAAAGCCAAGGGTTTATATTGATGGGGATCGGGTAATCAAGGATTTCGGGAGTCGGGTTTCGGATGCAGAAAAAGTATTGAACCGTTTGAATACGTTTCAAAAAAAAGCCGGCACAGTGAAGATCAACGGTTACACCGTCATGGCCACAACTTCTGAAATCGCCCGTGACAATCCAGGATGCCTGGTGATGCCACGCTACGACGGTGTTGTGCTTTCAGAGCTTGGAGATGACGATTTCAAGATGGCATTAGCAATTGTGAGTTCCTGGTATGCCCATCAGCTCATAAGAGCGGAAGAGCAGGGGCCGGGCTTCGTCCATGGTGACCTGCACACCCGGAATATCATCATGGACAAAATAAGTAAGAAAGTAGTATTCATCGATGCTCTTTGCCGGGAGGCTACTCCGAAAAATATCTGGCTGGATGTGCTGCTCCTGGCGATTAGTATTTCCTTCCGCCTTGGAACATCCGGGACAAGAGCCATACAGCAGATTTTGTATAATGACATCATCAAGGGTAATCATGATCTGAAAAACCGTAAGCTACTGATTCGTCAGTTCCTTGTCCTCAGCAAGCATTTTTTTCTTGCGGACAAGCGAGTTCGTGAAAAAGCCAAAGTCATCACAGCACTTTTCATTTGTGTGGTGAACTTTATGCGAATCATGCGAAAACGGGAACCATCACCGCAAGTATCCTCTGGATAAGAAAGCATTAGTGCCGCTAAAAAAAGGCTGTTTTTTCATCATGTTTCTGCATAGGTGCGCTGACTGCAAGCCTTAACCACATTGCCGTAAATGGAAGAAAAAGACAGCGAAACACGCGGACGGTGGTCGTTTGTATGGAGCTTTATCCGGTGTGCGTCAAAAAGCAAACCGCCTTCGCCGCTTTTGAAGCCATTCTTTTTCCATCGGGCCGTCCATGCCACCATGATCAGCAGGTTAACGAATTTCAGTAATCCACGGCTTTTTCTTAAGTCATTTGCAGGTTTTACCCGGAATGCCGGGCTATTCGGGAAAAAGTCGTGGATCCAGGAGTTGTGTTGCCGTATGTGCGCCACTCCCGGCTTGAGGGCAACTTTTCTCAAAAAAAGCAGCTGAAAAGCGGTGTAGTAATCGCGCTGCCAATGCACTTGCTGGGCCTGTTCGTCCAGGATGTAATTTGCGCAGATCGAAGAGCCGGCACCGGCAAGGCGGCTTATGAGTCTGATGGCCGCATAGGCAAGCCAGGCCCTGTCACGGGATGTTATTACCATCAGATCCAGATCGTGCTGGTCCTGCAATCCACTGCCGTGTACGGTTCCGCCGGAGTAGTACAGCCCTTTGACCCATGGAAGCCATAAGAATAGCTTTAGCAAAAGGCGATGTTGGATACGAATATCAGCGGTGCCGGTGGATGGGTCTCCCACATACGGCTGGTCGAGAAGCGAGTCGTTCAGCCTGATAGTACCATTTGAATGATTCAGCACATCCGAATGCTCATCCATCAGTATCCGAAGATGTTCCAGAAAATCCTCAAATGATATGCGGGTTGATCCCAATGCATGGTACAGTTTATGAACAGCGATGCCCGATTTAAACACGGCGGCATAACAGACAGCCGCCAGGATGGCCAGTTTGATTTTGGAGATTTCCGGGTGTGAATCACGGCTCTTGCTGATATCACTCGGGAAGAACCAGGATGTTTTCGCTGTCAGCCTGTCCGTAATTTCATCCAGTTTTTCGTCATATCGCTTTTTTCCGAACCTTTCATGGATGCCGGTTGGGATGTTCACTGA
>SKXL01000085.1 GCA_007128425.1 Balneolales bacterium
CCTGGCTTTCGCCGGTGGACCCGTCGAAGTCGACGATCGCCTCGTGGTGCTGCAGATCCCGCTCGCGCGGCACCCATACGTGCGCCCCGGCGTTTTCGAGCATCGGGATGATGTACGGGAGCGTGAACGCCATGGGCAGCACATCCTCGGCCGTCTGGAACAGGCGCGGACGCTGCCATTCCCACCGCTTTTTCTGCTGGTGGAAGTACCAGCCATGGCTGTGCCAAAGCGCGATCTGCCGGCCCTCCAGTCCGCGGTCCGGTTCCACAAGCCGCCCGTGCCGCTGTACAATGGGCCGGGGCCGGATCTCGTCGGCGTACGGCATGCGCTGCAGGTCGTAATCGTCGGCCGAACGCCGGTAGATATTCGGGATGAGTTCGTGAATCGGCTCGTCCAGCGCGTAGAGCGTCACCTCATAGTTGCGGTAGCGGCGCGGCAGTCGCTCGGTGAGCATTTCGTATAGCGCGTCCACGGTCTCCGGCCGCATCGGCGCATACGAGAAGTTGACGTTGAAATGGACATCGGCCGTCAGCGCCTCATCGTCCAGGTCGATGCGCCGGATGTGCACCCCTGGCGCCAGCCGCACCGGCTGCTGCGTCTCGTAGACCTCGGCGACCATGTCCATAACCGCCTCGCGCAGATCCACCTCACGGGGATCCACCGGTTCGGGCTCTGGCGTGATCACCGGCTCGGGAGTACGGCATGATTGCACCAGGATCAGCAGCAAAATCACCCCTGCAATGCGAAACATACCTTTGCAAGGAAAACACATTTGCCGACATTTTGCATACTCGGCTGGCGCAATATCTTTTGGAAGGATAATCTCCCGGTGTGGGGATTTCAGCAATGTAGGCGTCAGACCGGACATACGGGGCATCCCGAAAACCTGTTAATTAAGGGGTTTCTCAAATCGCCAGAAGACGCGATCGACATTCGCCCCGGCATGGTGGGCATAGAAAGCGATGGGACCGACCCAGGGGATGATCGCCTTTTTGTTGCCTTCGGCTTTCAGGTCGCTCAGGCAGCGTTTGAGCAGCACCTCGCCGATTCCCCTGCCGCGCAGTACATTGGAAGTGCCCATAGGGCCGAACCATCCGTTGCCCACATTGTTGCCGTTGTAGGCGGAGAAACCGCGGATCCGGTCATTGAAACGGGCAATGTGGATGGCAACCGGTTCGCGCTGAAATGCCATGGACACCTCGTGGCGCCACAGGGCAAACTCATCCTCTATAAACCGGAGAAGCTCCACGCGATCCTCTTCGGTAGCCCGGCTGATGACGATGCCCTCTTCAGCCAGATCATGCTCCATTCGGGCGGTTTCCCAGTCCCGGCCCTCCAGATCGGCGATCAGGTTGGTCGTGTCGTCGAAGCGTGCAAAGCCCATCCGCCAGGCAAAACAGAGCGCTTCGGTATAACGCGGATCGATACCGGGCTGAAAATAGTTGAGCGGCACATCGAAGATCCGCACTTTTCTGACTCCGCGTTTGCGAAACAGGTCCTCCATCATCCCATACATCTGGCGTGCGATGCCCTTTTTCCGGTTGTCCGGGTCGACCGCCATCAGTTTCAGGTAGCCGATCCGTTCGCCGCGGATGTCACGGGTGACGCCCTGCATGAAGCCGGTGATTCTGTCTCCGTCTTCCGTCACCAGCACCATCTCCCGGTCGAAGTGGGGGTCCCCTTGCAGTTTTTCCTTCAACAGTTCGGATGTGATTTCGTCATGCACGAGGGATTTTTTGAGAAGCTCCAGGACAGCGTTGAAATCTTCATCTTTGTACTTTCTGATCATTGACAGTCCCTGATTAGGATTTTGTGAGGGTTTAGTGTGGGTTTTGAGGTGATGTTCCGGCAAAATAGGGTCTTTTTGTGAGATTCTCATTAATCCGACAGTAAATCGCGGACCGTCTCCTCCATCTGCTCATAATCCAGGTATCCGGGTGCATAGAATCGGATGTGGCGATTCCGGTCCAGGAAATAGGTCGTAGGGATGACACTCAGCGGACCGTATTCCTGCTGAACGGTGCCGTCATCGACCGGTACGGGATAGTTGATTCCGAAAGATTCGGCAAAGTCGGCGACTGCCTGTCGTGCACCGTTTTCATCCAGCGAAACCCCGATCACCTGCACGCCGGCCTCGCCGTACTCCTCCTGAAGCCGGATGAGCGCAGGCACCTCATCCCGGCACGGCGGACACCAGGTGGCCCAGAGGTTGAGCACAACGATGCGACCATCGTAATCGCTGAGGCGAATGGGCTGTCCCTCCTGGCCGGTAAGCTCAAAATCAGGTCCCCGGTATTCACGTGTTGCGGGAAACAGATCGGCCGGACGCCAGGTTGCCGCGTCCTGCAGTGTGTCCCGGGAAGTTGCATCCTGCAGCGTGTCCCGGGACGCTTCATCATGCAACGCTGCACCCATCAGTGCCGCCGGCGCGATAAACACCACCACCATAATCCAGAATGATCTTTTTTTCATCTGTTTTGGCTGTATTTTAATTCCGTTATTTTGTGTGATGCCTGAATCGCCGACACCAGTGCTGCCATCTCATTCCTTCCCAATGATACAAATAAGCAACACAAACCGGAACGACCGCCCATGTTCACAGCCCGCAATCTGACCCGCTTGATTGACGGCCGGCCGGTCTGGATGTCCTTCAGCTTCCTGAATCTTACCTGAATAAAACGGCGGATTTTCTGTCCGGCGGTGAGAAGCAGGTAGTGGCAATCTTGCGCTCGCTGCTGCTCTGGCCGGAAGTGCTGCTGCTGGACGAGCCCACATCCAACCTGGATGAGGCGATGGCAGGCCGGGTGGAAAAGCTGATTGAGGTTTGGATGGATGACGATCCCTCCCGCTGCTTCCTCTGGACCAGTCACGACACCCGGCAACTGGACCGCATCACCGGCAGGTCGATCATTCTGGATCCTGATGCGGTCACGATACCGAAAAACGGACGCACTGTGGAGAACACAACCTACATCGTTATTAGCAATGTTCAGCTGGCCCTGGCGGCGCTGCTGCTACTCATTAATATCGGACTTTCTGTGGTGCTAAGGCTGGGCCTTGGCCGGGATCTGCTCGTGGGTGCGGTGCGGATGACTGTGCAGCTGGCGCTGGTCGGACTGGTGCTGGAGTGGGTGTTCCAGACGAAACAGCCGTTGATTATTGTGATGATGGCGCTGGTTATGGCCATGCTTGCGGGCGTAGCGGCGGTGCAGCGCACGGGAATGATCCCGACCGTGAACGCCATGATGATCATGGGTATCGTGAGCCTGCCGGGCATGATGACCGGACAAATTCTGGCCGGTGCGGCTCCGCTCGATGCGGTGCGCTACCAGATGGTGATCATGTTCATGATCGCCGCGTGCACGGCGTTGGCCACGCTGGGTGTGGTGCTGCCGGCCTACCTGATGCTCTTTTCGGGCGATCATCGGCTGATGAGTTCGCGGATTGCCGACAAGAAGTAAAGTTCACTCTCGGGGCACATCCAGCTCGTGCACCAGCTCGTCGCATTCACGCTCCACTTTTGCGATGCGCGCATCGGAGAGTCCGAGCTCCCGGAGCAGGCCCAAATCATCAGGCACCATGCGGCACAGAACGACACCCTTATCCAGCAAAAATTCCTTCTCCTTACGGTTCAGGCTGCTCAGGCAGGTGACCGGATGAAGACCCGACAGGCCGATCCGGTGCTTCAGGCTGCTTTTATTTGGATAATCCCACCCCAGCATCACCAGTCCGGTGCAAACACCGTAAGAGATCGCATCGTCGGTAAACCGGGTATTGGTAACGATCCATCCTTCAAATTCGCTGTAATCTTCCCTGCTGAGTATTCTGGCATCGCTCTTGCCACTGCCTGAATTTCTTCCGATGTGATCGGCAGGGTTGTCGGAATTACGTGACATCACCACGTCACGAAAACGCGAGTGGATATAGAGAGGCACTTTTACATCGCATTTGACGCCCGGACGGTTGTGAAACTTGCATTCGACCAGGATCAGCTTGCTGTTCTTTTGGGCAAGGACATCGATCTCATGCGTAACACACTTGCCTGCGACCATTACTCCCACCTCTGACCGGAACCCCTGCTGTTCGAGTATGGCGCCCACAAACTGCTCGAACGGATATCCGGACGGTCCCAGCTCCATGATCGCCTTTTTCAGCTTGTATCGGGCCGCTTTGGAGCGCGAACGCTTGCGCAGCATATCGTAGGCCTTGCGATAGATTTTGCCCGTGGGAATGCCATCGTAGAGCAGGTCATTCACCTCTTCGACCACAAAGTCAATCTGTGATTCGGTCGCGCCGGATCGCAGCAGCGAATGCCGCAGCTTGTTTTCCGAAAACGGAACCTTCTCTCCTGATGCCTTGGTTATTCTTACCGTTCGCTTGCTCATAACCAATCCCGATTCTTTTTATAATGATTTCGTGTGTATCTTCCGTGAACTGATGCCGGAGTCGGAGTCGGAGTCGGAGTCGAATTCGTAGCCGAAGCCGAAACAGAAGTCTAAGTCTAAGTCTAAGCTGAATCCGAAGTCTAAACCGAAGTCTAAGCCGAAGCCGAATTGCTGATAGCAATTTATGATTCCGGTCCATACCGGCCAAACAAAAATGCCGGGTCAGGCATCACCATTCACGAGAAACTCAAACCATAGCTGAACCACGCCCATGGCAACAGAAACCAGAACATCGCTGACCGTCACGGTCTTCATTCTGCTGTTTATTCTTAATATCCTTCTGCAGATGCTGCTGTCCGGCGAACCTCTGGGACGCCTTATGGGAGAGGTATTCACCACACCAATGGGCTTTTTCAACCTGATTTCGGCCACGGTGCTCTGGTTCATCAACTATTTTTTCACCTCACGGATATTCTATCTGCTTGGATTCATCATTGCACTTGAATTCCTGGTGCTGCCATTGATGGTGCGCTATCGGTACATCTCGTTCAAACCCAATCTGTTTGTCTCGGTGCTGGGTGCATTTTACCTGTGGTTTGTCTTCCGAATCATGGCAGTAATATTTGGATGATGGTCCTATTTTCGTATGATGGCTCAGCAAATCTGGAACATACCCTCACACCCGCCGCACGATTTTTTCCTATGCTTGGATGTGGACTCCTATTTCGACTACGAACACAATCCCGAGTCCATATTTGATCGCGGCTTCACCCGGCCGGTTCCGCTTCGAAACCGTGACATATTGGTTACCGTGTTCTTCAACGGGGATGTGGAAGCACCTGAATTTACGGTAAAGGCTCATGAATCGCTGTCGGATCGTGAGCAGGCCGAGGCAGATGCCGTTCTGCGCCGTATCCTGGGTACCGACCTGGACATCGCACCCTTTTATGACCAGGCAGCCGACGATCCCGTTCTCTCACCAATGTTTGCCGAGCTATATGGTCTCAAGAGGCTGAGCCGCGCCAATTTTTTCGAGGATGCGGTGAACCGGATCATCCAGACCCAGATCAAACACAAACCGACCGCCCGTAAAATGGTCTATGAGGTGCGCAGCGCCTACGGCACCCGCCTGGAATCGGACGACAGGATCGTGCCTGCTTGGCCGCGTCCGGAGCGGATGAATGCGGCGGATCCGGCTGCGATGAAGCGCCACGGTCTCTCGCTTCGCAAGGGAGAATACCTGGCCGGACTGGCAGAGGAGCTGCTGCATGGGAGATTGTCAAAGCCGAATTCTGAAGCACGGGCCGGGGCCGGGTTGGAACCGAATAGCTACCAGACATTGGAATCGATCGAATCGATGCCGCCCCGTGAACTTTATGATTTGCTGGTAGCGGTGCGCGGTATCGGTCCGACCACCGCGCAGGACCTGATACTGTTCCGCAACCGGACCGACGGATGGTTTGCCGGCCATGTGGAACGCGGTCGTGAAAAAACCGTGCGCCGCTGGATCATTCTCTCCTACGGAGACGACCCGGACAATTGCAGTGAGGA
>SKXL01000111.1 GCA_007128425.1 Balneolales bacterium
TAGGGATCGGTTGGGTATGCACCGTATTCTTCCGGGGTTTTGTGGATACCGATACCCTCCCCGATTTCGTAGTAATGGTTCCTGAGGCTCTGGATCGTAACCTCGTCATCGCGTCGCCGCACCGCTTCCAGGCATACTTCCTGGACCGCCAAATGCAGCTTGGACACCATGTGCCAGTATATGGATCCCAGACCTTCATAGGCAAAAAACGTACCGGACCGACCGGTGAAGGCCTTGTGGTTGAACACTTTCTCAAAGATCTCCAGCACATTGTCCCTCTCTTCCTCTACAAGGCTCCCATATCCGGCCGATGCCAGGTCCTCGAGTGCCGCATTCAGATCACCGGCATTCCGGAAATTGCCGTTGAAGTGGCAGCCACCTTCCACATCCCTGATGATCACATTCAGATTGCCGTCATCCACGAGTTTTCGGAGCAACCGTGATTCACGGACCAGTGACTCCGGGATGTTGTTCCTCTCAAGGAATCCGGGCAGCTCTTTGTTTGGGTACAACATATAACTGTTCTGATCTTCCCGGTACAGCGCGCTTCGGCGCAGGGCATCCAGCAGCTTGACGGCTTCATCAGAACCCAGATAACCGGAACTGAGCACCGCAACCTGCCCTTCAAGCATTTCGCTCAGATGGGAAATGGAAATGCCGTCACCTTCGAAACTCATGATATTATAGGCGTGGAACAGATGGTCCGGGCGCCTGTTGGCGTCAATGGAATGCTCCATCCAGACAAGCGAAACATCCAGGAACGCGGACAGCTGTTCCAGGGGGACGATGGTTTTGTCTCCACTGAATCCGTGGTCATAGACCCGGTTTCTGTAGTCGCTGCCCGCACGTCCAAGCGCATCGGTCACGATTTTCCGGCTTTGGTCGTCAATGAGCCCATCGAGCAGCCCGCGATGATCATTCAATATCTGCTGGATGCGCTCAAACAACTCGCCAAGCTCGGTGGATACCTGCACATCCGAGACATCCGACAGGTCAATGACTCCTTCGATGAATCTCAGGAAACGCCTCAGGTAGTAGAGGGTCACCATGGAAACGCCGTTTCCAACCAGCGCATTATTTGCGTCGTTCCACTCCGGCCTTTGCGTGTTCAGCCAGATTCCGCCCTCCGGGATGAAGTTGGAAATCTTGGCCAACACCGTAGCCAGGATCTTTTCAAGGAAGTTTACCCTGTGGATATCGTCAGCCTTGCTGCCAAGCAGGGCTGCGTCGGCTCCGTATTCTGCCATATTGGTACGCAGGACCTGATCCATTTTTTCATCAAAATCGATTGTGTTTTTCGGATCCCTGGCAATCTCCTCATATGACCTGATGCGATAGGGCACATTGGCATAGGCGAAGTAGTCGCTGTTGAACAGCTCCTCAAGCGCATCCGGTTGGTGCATCTGGTAGAATTCGAGAAATTTGAGAAGATAGATGATCTGATGGTCGCCCCAGTACCCGATGTACGACCAGGGATTGTCAGGCTCAATGGTCTCCCAGTCGAAGCCGTCCTTGGTCACGCGATAGGGATTGTAACCGTCAAAGGTGCTTGCGTTCAGGAACTTGAAGATCATTCCCTCGATGAAGCATGGGTACGAATGGACCAGTGCCTCCCAGTTCTGGAAAATATCCCGCCAGTTTCCCTCGTAATCCAGGATCTTAGAACCGTCCAGCTCGGAGTGGGTGTTTATGGAAAACCTGTTCCACGGACGGCTTGGGTCCCCGTGACGCCGACTGAATTTCAGAGGCAGATATTCCTTACAGAGCCGGTACAAATCCGGGTCCTCACAGCCGGACAACTGTTTGTACAGATCGTTTGCGTAGAATGTGTCATCGAGCTTATCCAGAAATGGCCTGTTCCGCTCCACAACTTTTCTGCTGGCTTTGCCCAGATAAGAGACGAGGTCCTTCTTTCCAATGAGGTAATTGTAGTCAAAGGTTCCTCCGCGCATGATATTGAACAGCACGTTAGAATAGTGGCGGGCATCCGCAACGGGATCTGCCGTACGGCGCTTTCCATCGGCCCCGGCGATGAGCTTTTCCAATTCCGTGGTGCCTTTTTGGATATCCTGCTCAAGGAGTTGATCAAGATTGCCTTCTTCCCTGATCTTCTGGTTCAATTCGATGACCTGGGCGTTGTTCTGGTTCACATTGGCCACGATTTTCCAGGAACGGGTGGCATTGGCTTTCAAAAGGATCTCCTTGTGGACGAAATAGGCTCCCTTTTCGCCTTTGACATCACACTCATCCTCAAGAGGCAGCTGTTTGCGGAAGTTGTCCAGCTGCAGGGACGACAGCAAGTACCCGGGCCGGTCAAGGCCCAGCGACCACGCCACATTTGCTTTCAGCGCTTCGCTTGGCACCGCCCGGTCCACGATGATGGCGCTCAATGCATATATGCCAAGTCCGGTATCCCTGACCAGTTCATTTCGCTTGTAGGCATCCACAAGGTTGCTCGAGGTGTTCTGCATCTCCGGCTCCACCCCGTAAGGCATGATATTCTGGATGCCGTCCACTATCGATATCCGGCAGTCGCTGCCCGCGTGGTTGTGCAGTTCGGACTTCCTCACAAAACCGTACAGGTTGCTCGCGTTCCACTGGTACCGGAAGGTCAGCCCGAGGTCGTGGTTGACCTCCTCAAACATGATCTTGTTGCCGTGGAAATTCTTGTACAGGTTCCTGCTAACCTTGAAATTACCCGAACACCGCACGGAGAACGGCTCCCATATGTTAGTCCGGTCGCCCGCATGGACCCGGAAGATCGTTTTGCTACCCGTCAGTTCCGCCGACTCCGTAATTTTGTCGTCAGTGTAGTAGGGGAACAGTGCAAACGCACTGTTTTTGCGCCCGGCCGTAAGCCCCCCGTTGCTCGATATGAACAGCCAGTGGTTGGAATCGCTCACCACGTTCATAAAAAACGGGCGGATCTTGTCGCTGTCGGCAATCCTGAACCACGTTTCCTTTTCGAGGATGATCGTTTCGATATTCAAGACATTTCTTTTTAGAATGTAAATTGATTGTTTTAAAAAGTCGACGGTCCCTGTCAGCGGGAGCCGTTATCGTCGAACTCCGAATCATGTCGGGATTTCGGCGCCTTCACACCGGGCTTTGCGCCCTTAATTCCGTAAAAATCTTCTATTGGTGCCGACCGGGAAATAGTCCCGGTTCATGCCGTTGACCATCAGGGGCCCACTATTAACAAGCAGCATCCATCCGTCAGATTCGTTCCGTACTTCTATCTTGTCTGCTTCAACCAAACCGCTGGAGGGAAGGTGCGCAAGTAATAATATCAGTATGAGAACCTGTTTGATTCTATCCATTACCGCGATTTTTATCTCGTAGATCAGATTCAGGGATTTGTAATTGGCTGTTCATTTTAAACACTTTTATTTATGTGTTCAGAAGGGCCATAATTGACTGATTGCATTGCATACTGGACTTTAAAACTATAGCTGCCGGGTTCAATTAAATTGAGAGGCCGGCAAACACGTGACGACATCATATCAACCAGCCATCTCCCTGAATACAGATGGTAAATAACAATTATGTCGGAGTTAAATTATACCCCGCAATGCAACTATGCAAATTTTTTTTATTTTATATGAAATTATTTTCTATTTGTTTGAATAAACCCCTGCCTTGAACCACAAGTCTGAAGCAAAAGAGTAGATTCACGCTATAATCCGGGTGGATTAAAAGCAAAATATTTTCCATTTTTTTTTGCAACAGTTCATTAATTAATGAAAATGAAATTTTATGAAATGCCCATGGCGGCTTTCCCCCACACAGGAGCATGATTATAATCGTCATGGACATTCTATGTGACCTTATTAATCCAACATTATAAACAGATGAAATGTCCATGACCGGGCATCTCCCGGTCACACAGGAGTATGATTAAAAACGTCATGGACATTCTATGTGACCTTATAAATCAAAGTTTTTAAACACATGAAATATTACGAATCCGAATCGGATCTGAACATAAAATCGGAAAAACAGCCACCGTACAAAAATGCGGCATTGCCTGTTGCTAAACGCGTTGAGGATTTAATGCGTCGAATGTCCCTGTACGAGAAAATCGGACAGATGACGCAACTCGATATTACTGTTATAAATACAACAGGTGAACAAAAAGATATTGAGTTGGATCCGAAAAAGGCCCGGGATATGATCCTGACCCATCACATTGGTTCATTTCTAAACGGGGAAGCAGTGCCACCGCAGACCTGGTACAACTTCATGAATGAACTGACTCGTATTGCCGTGGAGGAGACACGACTGGGAATTCCGATCATATACGGTATTGACCATATACATGGGGCCGGCTACCTGGAAGGGGCAACCATTTTCCCTCAGGGCATTAATATCGGGGCTACTTTCAACCACAGGCATGCTTACAATGCGGGATGGGTTACAGCAATGGAATCGGCCGACCTGGGCCATCACTGGATTTTCACCCCCATACTTGATTTGGGAGTAAACCCGCTATGGGCCCGGCTCTGGGAAACCTATGGCGAAGATCCCTGCCTGGCTGGAGAAATGGGTGCTGCCTGTGTAGATGGTCTGCAAAACAACAACGAGACGGCACCCTTCAAGCAAGCTGCAACCGGCAAGCATTTTCTCGGCTACTCTGACCCAAAAGCCGGATGGGATCGCACACCGGCTCTCATGCCAATGCAGCAGATCCACGAATTCCACCGTCCATCATTTCAAAAAGTGATTGATGCCGGCTTGAAGACCATCATGATTAACAGCGGCGAAGTCAACGGTATCCCGGTCCTGGCATCACATGATATTCTGACGAAATTGCTGCGGGATGAAATGGGCTTCGAAGGTGTGGTCATCACGGACTGGGATGACATAGGCAAACTTGTCAACTTTCATTATACCGCTGATAACTTCAAGGAAGCCACATTTTCCACGGTCATGGCCGGAATTGACATGAGTATGACGCCACTTCATCTCAAATTCAATACATCCCTGCTGGAACTCGTTCAAGAAGGCCGTATTTCCGAGAAACGGATCGATGAGTCCGTCCGCAGGATTTTAAGGCTTAAATTTGAACTGGGGCTTTTTGAGCATCCCTATCCGAGAAAGGATCGATTTGACCGAATCGGCAGCGTGGATAACCGTCAAATGGCTTTGGATGCCGCTCGAGAATCCATAGTTCTGCTGAAAAACGAGAATCAAACGCTTCCCGCAAGAAAACCATCACGAATCGGCGTATTCGGACCGAGTGCCAACAGCAAAAGAAATCTGTCCGGCGGATGGACTATTGCATGGCAGGGAGGCCGGGAGGATCAGTATCCTGACGATATGCACACCATCTTCAGTGCATTGAGGGAAGAATATCCGGAGGCAGAAGTCCTGCTGTTTGGACCTGCTGACATGCCGAAAGGCAATACCCAAAATGTATCAAACCACACATCTTTTGTAGACAAACTCAACCGTCTGGATCTTCTCATCTACGCCGGAGGAGAGGAGCCGTATTGTGAATTTGCAGGTAATATCACCGATTTAAGACTGCCTGGAAATCAGGTTGATGATTTAAATCTTTTGTCACGGTCAACATCTCCGTTGGTTCTGGTGCTGGTTCAGGGTCGGCCACGCCTGATCATCGACGTCATGGATGATGTCGATGTCATACTTTTTGCAGGGCTACCTGGTTTTGAAGGTTCCAGGGCAATCTCGAATGTGATTAGCGGGAAAATGAATCCGTGCGGAAAAATGGCGATATCCTATCCCATGAACCCGAACCATTATCTGCCATACAATCACAAAAAAAGCAACTTGTACTTTGCTGATCCGGACAGGGCCAATCAAATTGTTCATGGCAATCTGACGACCTCTCTCTTTCCATTTGGATATGGACTGAGTTACACCTCATTCGAATACTCGGATTTGAAGCTGAGTGTGCCATCCATGGATGAAAA
>SKXL01000089.1 GCA_007128425.1 Balneolales bacterium
CGAGCGGCAGACGGTCAAAGAAAAAGAACCCGAGCACGATGATCACCGAGGTGATCGCCAGGGTGCCGACCGGACGCCGGATGGCGCTGCTGGAAATGCCGCGCTGCCGTTTCTGTCCGTTGGATGACGATTTGCCGTCCGTATTGATGTCACCTTTCATGTCACCGGATATGTTTTCACTGGATTTCATCGGGACGACAAGTCGTTATCCATGGTGGCCGGCATCCCGTCCACACGCTCGCCGACCCAGCGGGTCACGCGCACATAGAGATCTTCCTGAAGATTGGTGGGATTGGCACCGACCACCACATCACCAGGCTCGAGTCCGGCCCTGATCTCGGTCCAGTTCCTGCGGGAAATGCCGGTTTCGACATCCATGCGTTTCAGTTCATCCTTTTCATCGATGATGTAGACGAACGTTTCGTCTCTGCCCGACGCCAGCAGGGATTCGCTGGGCACGGTCAGCACGCCCGGACGATGGTCCGTAGTGAGCCGTACCCGGGCCAGGTAACCCGGACGTATATGCACATCGGCCTCATCCTGGTCGATTTCCACCTCCACGGTGATCAGCCGGCTTTCGTCTTCGGCGGCCGGGAAGATGCGGCGGATGCTCCCTCTGAAATCCCTGCCGGAAAAGGCGTCGATCCGCACGGTCACCGGGTCGCCCGGTTCCAGTTGCACCACATCCCGCTCCGCCACACCGATGCGCGTGACCAGGGTGGTCACATCCGCAAGCCGGAAAAGCCGCTCGTTGGAGGATACCGCATCCCCCGATTCCACGAATTTCGTTGTGATCACGCCATTTTTGTGGGCGCGCACCTCACCCAGACCGACCCGAGTCCGCCACAGATCCACCTCGTTCTGAGCCACCTGCTTCCCGGTCCGCGCTTCTTCATAAGCCGCCGCCGATTCCGCATCGCGCTCGCGAAGTTCACGGATGCGCTGGTAACGGGCCTGCGCATATTCGAGCTGCGCTTCCGCCCGGCGAAGTTCGGCGGTCTCCTCTTCCACATCCAGCCGGGCCAGCAGATCACCCGATCGGACCGCATCCCCTTCCTGAACATGCAGTTCGGTTATGAGTCCACTCATCCGGGCGGCAATATGGCTGACAGTAACCGGTTCTACCTGTGATGATATCAGAATGTGCCGGGACAGGTCCATCGGTTCCAGCCGGTATCCGGCGACCGGCGTGGCCGACGGGGCATCACCACTCCCCCTGCCATCTTCACCTGAACAGGCTTGAACAAAAGGCAAGAGTAGAATAAAGACAAAAAAACTTGCAACGGAATGCTTCATAATGTTGAGCATGTACATTGTATAACAGCAACAGGATTTTCCATGTATTCATGCACTTATTTCATGGTAAAGTTCATTAATCTAATCTTTTTTCTTCAGTCTTGTCGTTACGTAACGATACTCATGTAGTCATCGTGCCGAAAGCCATGTAAAAATTTGTATCGAATTCAGCGATAACACGGTGTTAAACACGATGAAGTTCAATACAAATTCATAGGATTTACAAACGGGATTTTTTATCTTTCAGGTTTTGGTACTGACTGAAATGCCCTGATTGCAGATGCAAAAAACGGACTGAAGCCGCATAAACAACGAGGGTATGAAAGATAGACAATATTTTTTACTGATAATGATTACAGGATGTTATTATGGCTGATTATCGTGTTGGTGTACTTGGAGCTACAGGAACTGTAGGACAGAAATTCATTCATTTGCTACGCAATCATCCCTGGTTCAGGGTAACCGCTCTGGGAGCTTCGCATCGAAGTGCCGGAAAAAAATATCGCGATGCGACGAACTGGATCGAATCGACTGAAATGCCGGATGATATATCCGAAATGACGGTCACCACCTGTGAACCGGATCAGATGGATGTCGATTTTGTCTTTTCCGGCCTGGATGCAGGCATTGCCGGTGATATTGAAAAGTCATTCGCTGAAACGGGCATACCCGTTATAACAAATGCACGTGTTTACCGTCAGCACGAAACAGTACCATTGATGGTGCCTGAAATCAACCCGGATCACCTGGAGCTTGTCAGGAGTCAGACTTTCGATTCCAACGGCAAGGGATTCATCGTAACCAATCCGAATTGTGTCTGCATTCCACTGGTGATGGCTCTTAATCCGATAGCCACTGCCTTCGGTGTTGAATCGGTGATTTTGACATCCATGCAAGCCGTATCCGGTGCCGGTTATCCCGGTGTTCCCAGCCTTGACATCCTGGGCAATATTGTGCCCTACATTGGTGGCGAAGAGGAGAAAATCGCGAGGGAACCCATGAAACTAATGGGCAAGCTGGAGAACAACAGAATAACCCCGGCAAGCTTCCCGATTCAGGCAACAGCAACACGAGTACCTGTCGTTGATGGCCACCTGCTTTCCGTTGCAGTAAAATTAAAAAACAATCCCGGTGATATTGAGAAGGTGAAAGAGGCGGTCCGCAACTGGAAAAGTCCGGTCATAGATCTCAATTTGCCATCCGCACCTGAGAAGCCGGTTCGCCTCTACGACGACCCCCGCTATCCGCAACCCAGGCATCAATCACTGGCCGAAAATGGCCTTCAGGTAGGTATGGGGCGTCTCAGAGCTTCAAGTGTGCTTGATGTTGCGTTTACCGCATTGGGCCATAATACAATTCGCGGGGCAGCCGGATGTGCCATCCTGAATGCGGAACTGCTTCATGCCAAAGGCTACCTGGGATAATTAGTGATATTGCAATCGTTCGGTTCTTTACTGATAACTGAATGATAAGGCCTTGTAAATTGACCGGTAACGGCATCAGTATCATTTTCTGTACATTTTTCTACGATATTTTTAACAAAAATTGCTAAATACTTCTAAAAAAGCGCTTTTATTATTGCATTGAAGAAAAACTCTTCATAAATTAAAGTCAGAATTCAGACACAAAATTATTTCCAAAAAGTGTTGTTCTGTGCTTTCTGAGTAAGTATTCGACTTTTTGATTATCTGTATAACCGAACAGATTAACACCAACCGATCTATTCATTGGGAAAGTCGTGAAGGCGCATTTCTACAGTCCTATGGGGTTGCGGGGTGACCACCTCGTAACCCTATTAATTCGCACAGAACAGACAGGTAGCCTCTCCCGTTTATCGGGTTACAACGAGAACCTTACAGCAACTTGTATTAGAACTACGTTGTTGTTTTTATTGATCCCGGCATGGACTGTCGGCAGCTGCCTTTTGATTGTGGGAAGTTTTAATTCGGCCAGAGCAGAATCGCCGCCCCTTTTTCAAACCAGTTTCACATCACCTCTGGATGAAAAAAAATGGCAGGGTGATCTGTCCTACTTCAAGTCGATTACCTCTCATGAGTCCGGTTTACTTCAGCTTGACGCTCCACCGGAACTTGGGTCGGCATACCTGGCAACCCGGAATCCATACAGAGCTTTGCACTGGGAATGGTATATCAGGCAGGCATTTGCTTCATCAAACAACAACAGGGCCTTCATTTATCTGAATGCCGACTCTGGTGAACTGGATGACCAACCCGGTGGATTTGCAATCAGAACCGGTGAAAATGGAACACCCAAACATTTTCGCCTTATGCATTTTAACCGGCAAGGTACCGCTTCTGAGTTATTGAAAAGCGATGTTCAAATAGAAGCAGACAAGGGATACAGGATCAGGGTGCTGCTTTCACCTGATGGTGAAATTCATCTTTATCTTGCCGAAGGAAGGTTCAATACCCCTATGCTGCAATCTGAAAAAATCTCCCTCCCGGAGTTGGGTGAAACACTTGATGGGTACTTCGGTTTGCAAACGCGTTACACAGCGACACGAAGTGACCAGTTTTTTTTCAGTGATATCTGGATTGCAGATGAACTTCCGGAACCAGGAATATCAAACGTAACCAACTCGCCCCTTTCCGATATTCAACTCAGTGACAACAGCCCCTGGCAAAATTTAACAAATGGCACAGTGCTGACTGTGACATTTAACGTTCCTCCTGATTCTACAGACTTGTCGACCGAACTTTTTCAACTGAATAGGGACCTTCAACCGGATGGAATATATTGCCGTCACCCTCAGGTCTGTTTGCTGTTATTTGGTGAATCACTCTCATCCGGGAAATATCGTCTTATGACAGACAGCTACTATACGATGTACGGACAACAGGCTGCGCCTGAGGAAACGATTGTGCTCGTACCCGGCAATGCGGAGGCCGGAGATATTATCATAAATGAATTCATGTACCGACCGCCTGCCGGATTGGCATCTTATGTAGAGCTGCTCAATATTTCAGACAAGCTGATCAATCTGCGAAACTGGAGACTGCAACGAAGGGCACTGACTACCGAACCTGAAAGAATTATTACAAATGATGATTTGATTCTGCTGCCGGGTGAATTACTGGTACTGACAGGTGATGAAACAGCGTTAGGATCCATTCCTGGTGCTTCTGGAATTTTCGAAATGAGCAATTTTCCCCGATTCAATATCGCTTCAAATGATGAAATTCGTCTTTTTTCTGATAACAATGTTTTAATCGACTCTCTTCAGTATCTGCCATCATCATGGGGCGGCTACGAGGTGGCTTTGGAAAGAAAATCTCCGGAAGTCCCGTCATGGATTCAGATAAACTGGGCTGAATCGATTTCAAAATATGGTGGAACTCCGGGATGGCCCAACTCAGTCAAACCTCCTGAATCACCACCGGAACCGTTAAACATCGATTACTCCAATTCTGAAGCCATAATCATTACTTTTTCAAGGATGCTGGATGAGGATTCCATACATAAACCGGACCATATCAAGTTGTACGCAGACCAAGACAGAAAGACTGGTCCTTTTGAATCTGATTCTCCAACCCCAACCGGTAAGGGTATTGAGATCTCATTTGCACCTGTATTGTCAGGACCTGAAACCGTTTCAATAATTCCCTCTGAATCACTTGAACATGGTTATTTATACACGATTGAACTGGTTGGAATACAGGATATATTTGGAAATTCTATCAAAAAACAGGAATGGAGTTTTATTTATTATGACGTTCTCGAGGCGTCAAAAAATGATGTTATCATCAATGAGGTACTCTATCGGCCCGATCAATTTCATAATCGGCGGTTTGTTGAAATTCTGAATAACAGTGAGAGTGTTTTTGACTTGCGTAACTGGAGAATCGGCCGAAGCACCGGTAATGCCGTCTTGCTTGTTGATCATGACACCTCAGAGCCGGTTTATCTGACTCCAGGTCAGAAAGTGGTCATCTCTGAACCCGGGCTAGTTCTTGCCGAGCAGCAAATCACCAATAACGTATTGCATATCGAGCAGCAGGCTTTTCCACCACTTTCCCGGTTGGGTGACAGTGTTTACCTGCTATCCGGTCAGGACAAAACAATTGACAGCCTCTCCTATTCGCCTGTCTGGGGTGGCAACAGGGATGGAGTCTCCATAGAAAGAATTAATCCCGGTGGAGCCACACTGGATCCGTCTAATTGGAAAGAGCATCCCGAAAACCACTCGGCAGGTTACAGGAATTTTAATTTTGAGGATGAACCGGATCCGGTGATGTTATTACATGCTGCCCAAAAAAACGATCAGAAAATAGAATTGCATTTCAGTCGCTTTGTTTACGGTGAGAGTCTTCAGCAAGTATCTCTGGAAGATCAAATCATTTCGCTGTCAAAGACGGAAAGCAATGCACCGTATGATTCTCGATTCATTTTTCGTTCAGATCATAAAATTGAGCGCCGTTATAAACGAATACATATTGCAGCTGTTACTGATTATGCCGGTAGTATAAGCACAAATCTCGGTGCTCCTCTCGCGTTTCTTCCGGAACCGGGTGATGTCATCATTAATGAGGTTATGTATCAGCCTATTGCCGAACGGTACAGCAACAGGCCTGATCAAAGTGAATATGTAGAAGTTTACAACAGATCCGGTATCCCTTTAAAAGTTGATCATCTGGTGCTTCATGACCGCCCGGATAAAAACGGCCATATTCGGACGCTCAAACCAGCGCCCCTGAAACTGACATCTCTGCTACCGCAAAGCTATGCGGTTTTTTATGCAGATACCAGCAATACACTTCAGGGCGCCCGAATTTATCAGTCTTTCTCCATAACTGATCAAATGGCTGAAAATTTTTTCAACATTAACCGCCTGACACTCGGATTATCCACCCAGGGAGACGAACTGTATCTGTCATATGGAGAAATAATCTTGGACTCACTGTGGTATCATCCCTCATGGCATAATCCGAACTTATCTGATGTCAGAGGAATAAGTCTGGAGCGCATAAACCAGGATATACATACACAAAACCGAACCAACTGGACTTCAAGCTCCTCTCCTGATGGAGGAACGCCCGGCTATAGAAATTCGGCAGCGATACCTGCGGCTGAATCCATACATAATGGCCTCAAATTATCACCCAACCCATTTTCTCCAAATGGAGATGGACACAACGACCATTTGATTATCCATTACCAACTCGATCATCCTGATTATTTGATGCACGTTCGAATCTTTGACCGTCATGGGCGCCTGGTCCGCACTCTTGCCAATGGTCATCAGGCTGGGCTGTCCGGAAAGCTGATTTGGGATGGTAGAGCTGAAAACGGGCTGATGAACCGGGCTGGACTATACATTGTACATTTCGAGGCTTTTAATAGCAACAAAAATAATAGAAAAATCTACAGAACGGTTGCCGTACTGGCTGTACCCTTATAATTATCTGTTACTCTTCTGATGCCTTCAATTTGAAGGCCTGGCGAAAAAGTAATGGGCCATCACTATAGCAGCCGCAATTGATGCGTTCAAACTTTCAACGCCCGAGTCCGTATCAGCAGGATCAATTCGCAGCTTTCTGAATCCCATCTTCAGCACTTTCTCCGAGATTCCATTGGCTTCATTTCCAACAACGAGAATATCTTTCCCCATTGGATCTACACTGCCATACGGTTGGGAGTTATTGCTGTTGTCCAATAGGTTAACTTGCCATTTCTGCATGCCTGCTTTATCCAGAAAGGGTGCAAGATCCGTTTCAAACCAGGGTAAAACACCGGTGGAGCCAGCTGTACTTCTAACTACTTTGGGGTGGAAAAGATCAACGGTACCCGGGGAAACAACAACCCCGGTCAAGCCGAACCACGCGGCAGTTCGAATCAAAGTACCCAGATTGCCTGGATCCTGAATTTGGTCCACTGCAAGCAGTGTGCCACTGCGGCTCAGAATGTCCTCCATTCTTGACGGCCGTGGCAAATTGCAAACGGCCAACAGTCCCTGAGCTGCATCCGTATCAGTAATTTGATTGAATACGGAAGCAGTTGTAGTGAAAATTGGCACTCCAATTTTGCTATAGGGAAACTGCTGCTGATCCACATTCAGACGATCATGATCCTTATCTTCATACTCTGTACCCGATACATTGGTCCGTGTTTCCCGATTGCGAAGAAAACTGGTGGTCATGACCAGAAACTCAGTCTCCAATACCCCATTCCGAATCACCTGCTCGACGGCTCTGGCCCCCTCGACGACAAATCTTCCCTGCGCATGTCTCACAGAGCGCTTTCGAAGCATTCGAACAAAATGTGCTTTTTTTCTTGAAAGAGTTTCGTTGGTATTCACCACATTAATATAATGGAGCTGGATATTTGCGCACACGTTATTGAAGCAAGAATACGCAAGCCCGGTAACGAATGATAACATGTGTTTGGCTACTTTGAAAATATTCAAAAAAAAGCATCATTGTATTTAAAAAAAAGCCATATTTGCTGACAGATTAATTGCATTTGCAACGATTCCGTACGAATGGAACTCAGAACTCCCCACATATTATTATCTCCTCGTGAGGACTGGTTATTGCATGGGACACATTTGGATAGAAGTACGAATGAATCAACAGTTTCCATTCGCGTCATGTCCTGTCTGTTGATAATACTCAATATAGTGATGCGATTTGTATGTGACTTCGCAGTGCATTTGAAGGTATTGATTTTGCCGGCATTCGTTTTTTGTACAGTTGTTATACTGCCGTCCCCTTTTGCAGTACAGTCTCAATCATTGCCATTAGCAATTGGAGGGGAAAGCTATTTCAATCGGCAACTTGATGCCATGCGCTGGCAATACAGAGGAAGTTTTGATTTTGAGTACCATCGGTTTCAAGCAAATCTGGATAATGAATTTCGTTCAAGGCTTTACGTGTCGGATGGAAGGGCTCAAAACATTCAGGATGAAAATGAATTACGGCTTGAAATGAGGCAATGGATACAAGACAACTGGGCTCTGACCGGTGACATACAGTCTTACAGTTTCACCACAACCAACCTTCGCCAGGAGTCGGCACACGCGGGCATCATGTATAATCCACACGAAGAAATTGAGCTCTCATTTTTGGGCGGCATTATGAGCGATCGGCGAAGTGATAATCTTGACCGGGGATGGTCAGGGCTATTTCGAGCTCGCAGCAGACCGTTCCGGGCGGGAGATTTTATCATTCATCCCACAGCTGAAGCCCATTATGCCAATATCAGTCCGCGACAATATTCTACGCTTCGATTCCAGACAGGAAGCGAATACCGTTTCGAAGACTTTTATATGCGCGGCGATCTTCTGCTGTCCAGCGGCAGACGAGAAAGTTACCAACCGAGCAGTTTCTTCAACCGTGGTCTAACAAACATCATAGAATCCATACGAAACGACACCACCGCATTGGACTTTCAGATCAGGGTGCCGGTAATGGATGTTCTTGGTCTGGAAATTGACGTATATACACTCAGTAATGTTCGGATGGTGGAGGGTCGACCTGTTAAGGATGAAATAGATGAACCTGTCTACGACACACGGATGCAGCGCCGTGAATTGCAGCTTCGTGCCTTGGCAGACTACACCATTCGCCGAAATCTAATGACACTTGGCATAAACCTCGGCTATATAAACCGGGGCTCACGTCTCATCAACATCGGTGACATTCCGGAAGACCAGATCACAAGAAGGAACGAAACTCTTCGGAATTCCAACTTTGATCAAAGCAGATTTGAACTTTTCACTCACAGCCGATTTCGATTATCCGAAAACAATGAGCTGTTACTACGTGCCCAAACCGGTATCTTGCGTTACGATACACCTGAAATCAACCATGACGACCGGGATGAGCTGACCTATCAGATCATGATTACCAACCGGCATATTTTTTCACCCTACTTTGATCTGACTATGCGGGCAGGCGGTGAAGCTACACATTATGTTTATCTCTCGGCAGTCCGGAGTATTGAAAACAACTGGAGACGCACCATTCGCCTGGCTCCGTCTCTGCGCTGGCTGCCCCATAAACAACTTGAATTCCGAAGCACGTTTCTTGTACGGGCAAACTACACCGTCGAGGATTTTCAGCTGGAAGGACGCCCGAAAAATGATCAGGCATCCAGGGAATATGCCTTTCAAACCGATGCTGCTTTCACTCTTTCCGATTCATGGCAGATTGAATTGAGTGGTACCCGTAGCGAACTGCGGATTGGGCGACTATTCTGGGACACGTTTCAGGAAACCCCGACCGATACCCTGATCACCTACGACATGAAAAGCATGATATATTACCGGTCCGGGCACCATCGCATCGGATTGGGCGGACGCCTGTTTCTCCGGCGTGATTTTTTACCGCAGGCAACTATTACGGCGGATGTTGCCGATGAACACGGTGTACGACAAGTTACAAGATCTGCACCCGGCCTGCAATTGACCCGGCAGTACGGCCCGAGCGTAGATATCAACCTGCATTTTTTTTCCGGCAACCGGCTTATCATAAGTGGCTGGATGCAGCGGCAGGAGGTGCGGCGGCGCCTCTACATAACCTACCCGGACGACATTGCCCCGGCATTTCACCGGGAAGAGCGCAGAGGCACCACCCGAATTTACCCGAATATGGAAATCAGGGCCGTATTTAACTTTTAGCAAGCCAAAGCGAAACACGCACCGGAAAAGCAAATAAACAAATATGGTAACCGCTTAAATTGCATTGGAGCGGTCTCAATTTATTGCTGTTTCCATTTTTTTGATTTAGGTTAATCCAAACACCCGAAACACGGTAATCACAAAATATTATTTACCGTTCATACCATAACTACAGGGTGAAATCAAAATTACAGGAAACATTATGGGCTTATTAGAGCGACTTGGCATTGAAGCCGTAAACGACGGAACATGGATCGGAACGAAAGGCTACGGATGGGAACATCGGGAAAGGATCAAGAGTATTTCACCGATAGATGACAGTGTTATTGCTGAAATCAGCTGGACTTCGGAAGACCAGTACGAAGAGGTCGTTGAGGCAGCACAGGCTGCATTTATGGAGTGGAGGCAGGTCCCGGCACCAAAACGAGGAGAAATCGTACGTCAGATCGGTCAAGCGCTGCGAGAACATAAAGAAGATCTTGGCCGCCTTGTGACACTTGAGAATGGAAAAATCCTTCAGGAAGGCCTTGGCGAGGTGCAGGAGATGATCGACATCTGTGATTTTGCCGTTGGTCTGTCCCGTCAACTGTACGGTTACACCATGCAGTCTGAGAGACCGGAACACCGTCTCTATGACCAGTATCATCCCCTTGGTATTGTAGGCGTGATATCTTCCTTCAATTTTCCGGTTGCTGTCTGGAGCTGGAACGCCATGATTGCAGCTGTTTGCGGTAATGTCATCCTCTGGAAACCCTCAAGCAAGACCCCGCTCACCGCATTAGCCTGCCAGAAACTGGCGGTCGAAGTCTTGCGAAAAAACGATATGCCGGAAGCGGTCTTCACTCTGGTCACCACCGATCGTACAATTGGCGAAAAGATGGCACTCGACAAACGGATTCCCCTGATATCAGCAACCGGTTCCACAGCCATGGGACAGAAAGTGGGACCGCAGGTATCCGCGCGGCTGGGTAAATCCATTCTCGAACTCGGCGGAAACAATGCCATCATCATTACAAAACATGCAGATATCGAAATGGCTGTCCGTGCAACGGTATTCGGAGCTGTGGGTACGGCCGGCCAGCGTTGCACTACCACTCGCAGACTCATTGTCCATTCTTCAATATTCGAGGAAGTCAAAAAGCGGCTTATCGAGGTGTACGAAAAAATCACTATTGGCGACCCGATGAATGACAAATATCTGGTTGGGCCAATGATTGATTACGGAGCTGTTGAAACCATGCAAAAAGCGCTTGAAACCCTCAAAGACCAGGGTGGCGAGATCCTGTTCGGAGGTGAACCGATCACAGAGGGCGTTCCCGGGCGCAATTACGTGAGACCTGCGCTATGCCATGCCAAAAATGAGTATCCAATTGTGCAGGAAGAGACATTTGCACCGATCCTCTATCTTATCCGCTATGAAACATTTGATGAAGCGATTGAGATGCATAACGATGTACCACAGGGGCTCAGCTCATCTATATTCACACTCAATGTGCGTGAGGCGGAACGCTTTCTCAGTGCCACGGGATCCGACTGTGGTATTGCCAATGTCAATATCGGAACCAGCGGTGCCGAAATAGGCGGTGCATTTGGCGGCGAGAAAGAGACCGGCGGTGGTCGCGAATCAGGATCCGATGCATGGAAATTCTATATGCGACGACAGACCAACACCATCAACTGGAGCACTGAAATGCCATTGGCTCAGGGCATCAAGTTTGAAATCTGATTTAATTTGGCTTGAACGTTGAAAAATACGCAATGTAAAATTTTTCCCGGAGCGATTTTTTCATCAATCCACTCTGTCATTCAGGCTGTGAAGCCGGCGCATCATATCGGGAATAAAACCGAGGTGCTCCGGTTTCATCAACACACTTCGCAAAACTCTTACGCTCTGCTGATCCGCGTTGAGTTGTGGCAGCAAACGAGCCGCATCGCTTCGGTCAAGCGACAGTGTGCTCAGGTACAGTTTGCTTTCAGGCGATTCCGCATCCATCCCCCGCCTGAGAATTACCTCAGTTTTTTTGCTGACAGCCGAATAGGAGTTAGATCGGGTGACCGGGATCCAGGTGACAATATCGAGTTCGGGTCGCATCACCGGCTGATAACGGTCCGATGCCTCAAGCGCATCATAAAGCCTCAGTGCCGCCTTCCTGCAATTTGCCAGGATCTGAGGGAGTCCGACAGCAGTTGCAGCTTCGTCAGCGATACTTGCATCTTTTGTTTCCTCCCGATTTCCAGAAAGCCTGTGCAACACCGCATCCGGCAGAAACAGCTGCAAGGTAAACCAGAGGGCAATCGCTGCCGAACCCGCGCGGGAACATTCCAGGCTGATTTCACCAAGGTGCAGATCGCCGGAAGTGAAATAGGTATAGGGTGAATCGTGCCGGTAAAATCTTCCGACTGAAGGATCCCGAAACAGAACCGCACCGCATCCGTATGGCTGAAGACCATGCTTGTGTGGATCAATGACGATGCTGTCAACATTCTTAAACGACTTCCAGGGCTCGGGATCGATCAGGCCGGTGTCACGAATAAGATGAAAAAAACCGCCATAAGCCGCATCAACATGGACACGCACACGGTGCCTCCTTGCCCATGGAAGAATGCGATGCAGTGGTTCCACCCTGCCCAGACCGGTGGTGCCAAGTGTGACCACCACGGTCCCGGGAAGCGGGTGCGAGGGATCAATTCGGGCCGGATCGGGAAGTCCGTCCTCATCCACCGGAAGGATCATTACAGGATGCCTCAGCACCTGCCCCATCCTCTGATGGGTGTAATGCGCCTGTGGTGATACGGCAATTGGCCGGTCAGGATGCATTTCACGCGCCACCCAAAGCGCCTCCAGATTTGCAATCGTTCCACTGCTGGTAAGGTGGCCAAGCGCCTGATCCGGGAGGCCTGTCATCTGCACGAGCAATCGGATCGCCTCCTTTTCCATATAGGAGGACTCTGGTCCGCCATCGAGAGCATGATTGTTCGGATTGATGGTCATGGCCAGCGAATATGCCAGCCAGGCAGCTGGATGAGGCGGTTTGAGCATTTGACCGGCGTAGAAGGGTTCATGAAACGGATAGTGCCGAGATAGCCGGTCAATCAAATTATTCAGGGCATCATCAAAATTTTCCCGGGGGACAGGCAGGTTATCGGTTTGCGCATCGGATCCGTCGGAAGAGCTGCTGTTCATTTTACTGCGCAAGTCTGCCAGCAATTTCAGCAGCCGATCAACATAATGTTCTGGCAACATGGAAACCGGTGTTTACCTGAATCTGTAATTTACGCCAACAGACAGTATCTGCTTGATCTGAAGCGCATTGGTAATGTCATCATTGTACTGGAAGGAAAATTCAAAATTGGTGGAAAGATAGTTGTTGATGCGTCCAACCAGTTCATTGGTGAAATTGACATCGGTACTCAACAGGCTTTTCTGTTGATTACTGAAGGTCTCAATATACCCGGTATATGTGACATTTTTCCAGATTTCCCGTTCATAACTAATGATTACGGTAAAACCGGCCTCATTCCGAAACCAGGATCCTTCGTCAAGACCGTATCTTTCAGACAGTGATGTATCCCGCATGAATGTCTGCCGCAGTGAAACACCTACAGTTGACTCAATATAGCTGTCCGGATCGAACGAAAGACCAATCGTTTGAATAAGCGTGCCGGGTGCCAGAAATCTGGACTGAACATTTTCGAAACTGCGATCGTAACCCTTGTCGAACTGCGTCTCAAAGTTGACATTTGCAGTCAGACTGAAACGTTCATCCGTAAAACGGCGGCGGAACTGATTTCTCAATCGGATCAGATCCTCGCTTTTACGAAATGCATCACGATTAACCCGGGTTTGCCCATACCGTAAATCAAGTCGAAATGCATACTGATACGGTCCATCAGTATAGACACCGGAAAATACCGAGGTTGCAACAACAGCTATCCGATCCACACCACCCTGTGCCCACTCTCGGTAGTATGCCTGGGAACCGTTTAAACCGGCTCTGAACTGGATATCCCAATCCCCCTCTTCCTCAGGGGCACTGCGAAGCAGATCATCGGTCGGCATGGGCAGTTTCTGGGCACGGGCAGACTCCAATCCCGTCATAATAATTAAAACCGAGATAAATAAAACATGCCAACAGCGCATGATCCGAACTATTATAAATGCAAAAATACCGTAAAATTCAAATTGATATTATAATCGATGAACAAGGATGCGGGAGAGCTGAAACTGCAACATCAAATGCTATCCGGTGACGCAGCAAGCTTACCATGACGTTCTGTACTGATGATAATACCAAATAGTGGCGCTATTAAAAATTAAGGGTCAATATACTGATTCCTGAGCCGATATGTGATAAGAATATTACCCGACACTCACAACAAATCCCTGACGGGATCGGTATGGTTCGCCACCCGGTAAAAATATCATCGCAATGATGGTTTTTCATGACCGAGGTGTGTCAGGGATCCGCCTATTCGCCAAAAAAGGAATAGCTAAAACCGACGGATATAATCTGCTTGACCTGCCAATCAGGATCAACGTCGCTGTCATAGGCAAGGACAAACTCCACATTCGCACTGATATAACGATTGATCCGTCCCGTAATTTCATTCACGAAAAGAACATCCGTATTTGAGAGGGCTCTGTTGACATTGGTAAAGGTCTCCACATATCCAGCGTAGTGGATATCCTCCATAATCCGGCGCTCATAACCTATAAGAAAGGAGAGACCAGCTTCATTACGAAATGTTTTGTCATGCTCCTGAAAGTAACGAAAAGAGAGAGATGTGTCTGCAACAATGGTTTGTTTCATTGCAATGCCACCCTCAAACCGCAGGTTTTCAACCGGACGATAGCCCAGACCAAGCACCTCTGTAATGTATGCAGGTGCCATAAAACGTGAAATCAGTATGCGCTCCTCTCCCTCTTCGGGAATGGGATTCTCGTAGCCCTTGTCAAATTGCGATTCAAAGTTCACATTGAATATGGCGCTCAGACGCTCGTCACGAAACTTTCTGCTGGCCTGATTCCGGATCCGGATGCGGTCATCGCTCTTGATGAAGTCGCCATCACCGATTCGGGTCTGACCGTACCTCAGATTGACATCAAGCTTGTATGCATATTTATCCCTTGTGTACTCAGAGACATATGCCGTTGTTCCAAGGATGGACAGGTTATCCGTACCTCCCTGGCTCCAGTTGCGGTATGTGGCCTGTGTGCCGGTGAGTGAGGTGCGCAAACTGTGACTCCAATTGGATGATTCTGCTTCCTCCAAAACCGGCTCGCCTGTATCGGGATTCGGGGCAGGTTCCGTCTGTGCAAAGACGGAAATGGCGGTAACAAGGACCGCAACAAGGGTGAGTGTGATGGTCTTCTCAATCATGGTAGCTAGCTATAAATGGCAGGGTTTAATCCGGTGTCTGCAGCCATGGCCAAAATGGCAACAGTAATACCAAATGAATCAGTATTTGAAATTGGTAGAAAATACAAAAAACACAGGTCGAAGCAACGATATCAGGAAAGACCGGCAGCCGATGATATCAACCAAACCCCCTCCGCTTTGCCCTCCTCTGAAAACCGGCAATGCACATGTTCCTTTAGTTTGGTGGGACAATAAAGCCCGAGATAACGAATATCGACCGGGTAGCGGCGATGGCCCCGGTCAATCAGGGCTGCAAGCCGAATTTCATCCGGACGCTCATCAACGGTCAGCTGTCGTATGGCCTCAAACATGGTCTGGCCGCTGTAAAGTACGTCATCGAAAATGATGACTCGTTTGCCACGTACCGCCTCCGTTAGCTGTTCAGCGGCCGGAAGACCTGTGCCGATATGCTCTTTTACACCCAAAGGACGTACAGTAATTTTTGTCCCGTAAATATCAGAAAGTTTTCCGGCAAGCATGCAGGCAAGCTGGTATCCTCGTTTGTGAATACCCAGGATGAGCAGGCGGTCTGAACCGCGGGTATCCTCAAAGATCTGATAGGCTATTCTGGTGATGGTCCGTTCGATGCGGGCCGGACTCATTAACAAGTGGCTGTTGGCATCGGGTTCAAACACGGTCACCTACTGAAACATGGATTTGATGCTGCCCCAGGTGCGTCTGACGGCGCTGGTAGTATATGTGGCGGATTCCTGAAAATAGATATGAGATGTCCCGTCATTATGGGTCACATTCAGTCTGTAAAATACATTTCCAATGGCCGCTGTTTCATCAGAGGAACCTTTGTAAACGACATCTTCACACCTGTAGCTTCTGCCGGCCCGAACACAACGAATGTTGAAGTTGTGATAATCGGAGTTGTTACCGGTAAGGCTTTTCTGAAGCACATAGTCAGAGATGATATCTGTATCCTTCACCTCCCATTTTATGACAACTATCGATGGCCCTTCTTCCTCAGCACTGTAGCTTACAAGATTTTCGTGGTTCTGGCCCGATACGGTCGAGGCAGACAATAGTACTGCAACAAATAGGAGCAACATTTTTTGTAATGAATTCATTCGTCGCAAATCCAATCTATACAACTTTCATACATAATTGTCTCAATCAATAAAGTACATAAATCTTGCGCAATATAAAAAATGTAAAATATAAAAATGGATATCACACGGGAAGATTTCTTCCACTTTCTTTGGCAGCATCTTCATTTTACACAAAATGAGTTGAAAACCACATTCGGTGAGCAAGTCCGGGTCATCCATCCCGGGTACAGAAATAACGGTGATGGTGCCGATTACCGTTTGTCAAAAATCCTGCTGGATGATCTCCTGCTTTGTGGTGATGTGGAATTGCACAGGACATCCTCCGAGTGGTACCGGCATGGACACCAGCGCGACTCAAGATATGAACGCGTAATCCTTCATGTCGTGATTCATGACGACCTCGGCAGGCGCAATGTGATGGCATCCGATGGCAACCGTATACCTACACTTGAACTCCGTTCATCTCTGCCGTCATCACTTGGCAGGTTGTGGAGATCCTGGCATCGTCCGGTGGCACTTGCTTGTTCCGGATTGATCACGGATATCCCCCTGGACCGTCTCCATGCTATCATCAAGGAATGGGACAAGCACTATTTTCAATATCGCCTTGACCGAATGCTATCGTTGTACCCTTCAGAACTACCCATATCGCAGGCCTGGAAACAGATGTTGATAAAAGGAATCTTTGAGGGGCTGGGTTACCATAAAAACCAGCAGAATATGGTCAAACTTGCTGATTTTTTTCTCTCCTCTGAGAGGTATGCAGAGCTTGCCGGTTCGAATTCCTGCAGTCTCTTGCCATTTCTGTTTCATAAAAAACGGAAACCTGCAAAGGTGGAAACAGATGAATATTTCATGACAACAACTGTTCAATCCGTTGGCAGATTTCATCTGAAAACTTCGCTCTGTTCAAATCTCAGCGCGGAGTTCATCCAGCGAACGGGTCGCAACCTTCTTGAAAAAGCCGGCCTCTTGACATCATCCGGAAATATTCTCCACCGGACAGACTGGGACTTCAGCGCATCCCGACCGCCCAATCAACCTTCTGTTCGGGTTCCCCAGGCAGCCGAGCTTGGTTTGCGAATTGCCGGTCTGCCTGCAACCGACTGGCTCCATACGTCAAATCTCTCTCTTTGGGAAAACATCTGTAAACTTCAGCACTACCCCTCTCCAGGCAAAGCCCGTCGCAATACGATTTATCATAATGTGATCGTTCCTTCGGTATGGTTGCTCGGACAGTGGCTCCATGACAAAAAAACATGTCAAAATGTGATGGAAAGCTGGGCAAGTCAGCGTATTCAGATACCCCGAAACGTGAGAAAAATATTTGAAGACGGGGGCTTTCCACCAGGAAAACACATCCTCAGGCTGTCAATGTTGCATCATTTCAAATACCATTGCACCGAAAAGAGGTGCCATGAATGCAGTGTAATGAAGTACCTGGTCCAAACTTGACTTAGCAATGAACATTCCATAAATTTGGTGTCTGTAAAAGTTTAGATGAAATTGCCCGGTCGTCTAAGGGTAGGACAGCAGGTTTTGGTCCTGTATGTGGGGGTTCGAATCCTCCCCGGGCAACATTCAACTCCCGGTTTCCGAACACCAGAAAGAAAAGGATGACCATCACGGTTCCATCCTTTTTTAGTATTCACCGTCAATAAGCCCTTGCATTACCACCTTGGAGAAGCCACTAGCCATATTTGCCGGCAGGAGCAACCTGGCACTTTCGCGTGCCATCGCTGAGAAATATGGCACCAAACTTGGTGCGGTAACCATCAAATCCTTCTCTGACGGCGAGTTGTACGTGAAGTATCAGCAGAGCATTCGGGGCGCTGACGTGTTTATCGTTCAATCGACCCCGCCACCGGGTGACAATATAATAGAGCTTTTGCTGCTGATTGACGCTGCAAAACGTGCTTCTGCCGACCGGGTAACTGCAGTGATTCCGTATTTCGGTTATGCCCGGCAGGACCGGAAGGATCAGCCGAGGGTTTCAATAGCTTCCAAACTGCTTGCAAATCTGCTGTCGGAAGCGGGAGCTGACCGGGTATTGACTATGGATCTTCACGCTCCGCAAATCCAGGGCTTTTTTGATATTCCGCTGGATCATCTCTACGCCAGTTCCATCTTTGTCGAATATTTCCGAAGCAACTCAATTAATGATTTGGTAGTCGTGGCTCCGGATGTGGGCAGCCTTAAAATGGCGCGTTCCTATTCAAAGCGACTTAATGCCGGACTTGCTTTTGTTGACAAGCGTCGTCCCTCGCAGAATGTCGCTGAGGTTATGAACATCATTGGTGAGGTCGATAACAAAAATATTCTTCTTGTGGATGACCTTATCGACACAGCCGGAACCATCACCAATGCCGCAGTAGCTCTCAAAGAGCGGGGGGCAAAAAAGATTATGGCATCCAGTACGCACCCGATATTATCGGGTCCGGCGTATCAGCGAATTGAAGACTCTCCGATTGACAAGTTTCTGGTAACTGACACCGTCCCCCTGAAAAAACCATC
>SKXL01000155.1 GCA_007128425.1 Balneolales bacterium
TCTTCGGTGAGTCCGACCGAGGCGACCTGCGGCTGGCAATAGGTACAGCCCGGGATGTTCTCGTAATTGATCGGCTGGGGATCGTGTCCGGCAATGCGCTCCACGCAGCGGATGCCCTCGTGCGAGGCCTTGTGCGCAAGCCACGGCGCTCCGGCCACATCGCCAATGGCGTAGATGCCCTCGACACTGGTCTGGTAGGTTTTGCGGTCCACCTGGATGGCCCCTTTTTCGACCTTCACGCCGATGTCCTCCAGTCCGAGTCCCTCGACATTGCCGACCACGCCGACCGCGGACAGCACAATATCGGTCTCGATCTTCTCATTGCCTTTCTTGGTTTTCACGGTGACCTCGAGCTTTTTGCCCTTCTTGCCGACCTTCTCGACCGTGCTCTCGGTGAGGATATTCATCCCTTTTTTCTTGTAAATTTTCAGCAGCTCCTTGCTGATCTCGGTGTCTTCCACCGGCAGGATGTGTTTCTGCATCTCCACGACGGTCACTTCCGTACCGATGGCGTGGTAGAAGTAGGCGAACTCGATGCCGATGGCCCCGGCGCCGACAATCACCATGCGCTTGGGCTGTTTCTCGAGCTTCATTGCTATCTCATAGTCGATTATAGTCTTGCCGTCCAATTTCAGATTCGGCAGTTCGCGGGCGCGGGCGCCGGTGGCAATAATGAAATGTTTCGCTTTCACCTTCTCGACCTCTTTCTCCTTGTCATCCAGTATCTTGAGTTCGCTTTTGGATGCGAACACGCCTTTCCCCTTGATCACTTCAACCTTGTTGGTTTTCAGGAGGAACTGCACCCCCTTGCTCATTTTGTCGGCGGCACCACGGCTACGTTTGATAATCTTCGAAAAATCGGTTTTGACGCTTCCTGCCTCAAATCCATATTCGCCGGCATGCTGAAGATACTCGGCTACCTGGGCAGATTTGAGCAGTGCCTTGGTGGGAATACATCCGATATTCAGACATACGCCTCCAAGGTCGCGCTTTTCAACAATTGCTGCTTTCAGGCCGAGCTGACTGGCGCGGATTGCCGCCACATAGCCGCCGGGACCCGAGCCGATCACACATACATCAAATTCTTTCGCCATAATAGTAAGGTCGGTTTAGTTGGATTTTTTATTCAAATACATTCGGTTAGACCGCAGCGCAGCCGCGCGGCAATTTACGCATTATCCATGATTTTATCAGAGAACGTTCTATATTGTTCACCCGTTTTCAAAGATAGAACAGATAAAGAAAAGATATTTTGGATAGCGGTGAACCTTCAGGACCGCGGTAACAATTGGTATAACACTTCATGGGAAAAAATATATCCGGAATTTTCAAGAAAAACAGAATACCCGATTCTGTTCTGTTCCCTCCTTTGCACAACAACGAAAAAGGAGAGCCGCGGAAAATGGGATTGGAGATCGAATTCTCCGGACTGGACATAGACCGGATCGTCTCCCTTGTCATCATGTGCTACGGCGGCAAGCCTGAATCGGAGAGCGACTACAAAAAATTTGTCAGGGACACCCGGCTGGGCGATTTCACGATTGAACTCGACTGGATGCTGCTGCAGAAACTCGCCAAAACCGATTATGCAGAAAGACTGGGGAAGGAGGTTGGTCTGGAAATTGATGTCCGGTGGCAAAAGCGTGTAGAAAAATTATTGGCATCAACAGCTGAACCCTTTGTCCCATACGAGGTTTCATTTCCGCCCGTAACATTCGATCAGATTGCCGGCCTGGAGGATCTGCGCAAGGCGATCTACCGGATGAAGGGCAAGGGCACCGCGGCATCCCCCTTTAATGCATTCGGACTCCATCTCAATCCGGAGATACCTTCAAGCGATCCCGCCTCCATCCTTCGCTACCTGCAGGCATTCCTGCTGCTTTATGAGTGGCTGCGCCTCTCCCATGAAATCGACATCATGCGCGACATCACGCCGTTCATCGATCCGTTTCCCGACACATACCTGCTTGCCGTGCTGGACCCGGAGTACCGTCCTGACGCCGGCCGGCTGATTGACGACTACATTGAGCACAACCCGACACGCAATCGCCCGCTTGACATGCTGCCGCTGTTTGCGTGGATGGATGAGGATCGCGTGCGCCGCCGGCTTGGCGACGAGCTGATCCGTGCCCGTCCCACATTTCATTACCGTCTGCCCAACAGCTCCATCGATGATCCGGACTGGACCTTCACGCGCGAATGGAACGTCTGGGTGGAGGTGGAGCGTCTGGCGGAGTCCGGCGACAAGATGGAGGATATGAAACGGATCTACCTGGAGCGCAGACGACATCCGTTCAAGACCTGGGCGGATGTGTGGCTGCGTGAGGTGCGAACCCGAATTTTTGATTAGGAGGGCGGCGTGGCGATCTGGAAGCACAAACCGGTAATCTGGGTTTCGGGTCCGGACAAAGGCGGAACAGCCGCCTGGCTTGCAACGCGCTTTGCCGTGCGAAGAAGCGGCGGAAAGCCGATGCGGGTGACGCCGTCCAACGTTGGCAAGGTCACCCGAAAAACGCTGAGAAGAACAGGGGATAATGCGCCTCACGCCCTTATCCTCGGTGGCGGGGCGGATATTGACCCGGTGCATTATCAGGATCTGATCACCGATCTCAGGAACATTCGCACTACGCCCGATCCGAGGGAGCCAAGCGGCCAGCGGATCTGGACGCTCCTGCTGACGCCTTTTTTCGGATTGCTGCGGCAGTTGTTCAGCGCGGGTCCGATTGCGGTGGACCAGGCGCGCGATGATCTGGAATGGCGGCTGCTGAAGGATGCGATCCGGTCGGGCATACCGGTGCTGGGCATCTGCCGCGGCGCGCAGCTGATCAATGTGTTCCACAAGGGCACACTCTATCAGAATCTGGCAACGTACTACCGGGAGCGACCCACCATCACAACCATCTATCCCCGCAAGGAGGTGCGGCTCGACACCGACAGCCGGCTGTACGGGATTTTCGGCGAGAAGATTATCCGGGTGAACAGCCTGCACAACCAGGCAGTAAAAGAGACGGGCGTCGGGATTATGGTGGTTGCCAGGGAGACCACAGGCGGGACTGCGCGGGAGGATGCGGTTGACACAAACTCGGTTGTCACCGATGCACCGGGAGATGCGTCTACCGGTGAGACTACGGGTGTGGCGCAAGCCATAGAACGGCGTGATTACGATTTCATGATCGGCGTTCAATGGCATCCCGAGTATCTGCCGCAGGTTCCATCCCAAAGACGGCTGTTTGATGAACTGATCCGATGTGCTATTTTGCACCGTGATGGACCGGCGAAGCGGGGTTCAGGAGATCCCGCTGGAAAGGAAGACGCCGGAATGGATGGTAACAGGAGCAAACCGAAAAAATGAACGACCAGCACAACCAGAAACCGGAGTCGCAGCAGGATTCGCCGGACCGAGAAAGCCGGCAGGATAAACCGGTAGATAAGGAGAAAGCAGCAGAGTCCGCGGAACCCGCAGAACATGCGGAATCCATGGAAGACGCGAAATCCTCCCGGGCGGAGGAGCTGCGCGACGAGCACGGTCACCGCTATCTCTCCCATGAGGCGGTCAACGCGTGGCGGATTTCAGGCGCGCTGGGTTCACTGTTCTACTGGCTGATTCCGCTGGGTTACGGGGCGCTCTCCATGAGCGGCGACCTGTGGCCGGAGTGGCCGGCATATGTGCTTGGTGTAATATTTCTGGGCTTTACGGTGCTGGAGGCGACCGTCATCCCCTGGATCCGCTGGAAGCGGTGGCGCTACCACGTGGATCGCAACGAAATCGACCTGCGGCGCGGGCTGTTCGTGGTCACGCGGACGCTTATCCCCATCAAGCGGGTGCAGCATGTGGACACCCGGCAGGGTCCGGTCTACCGGCAGTTCGGACTCGCCTCGGTCACGGTGACCACGGCCGGCGACATGCATGAAATCCCGGCGCTTTCCGAGCCGGTGGCAGATGAGCTTCGCAGCAAGATATCCGAGTACGCCCGGATCGCCCGGGAAGATCTGTGAGGAGGCGGCCATGACAGAGCATCCTGCATCCTCCGAAAAAACACCGGACGATCCCAGAGACAATACACCGAACCGTTCTCAGGGTTATTCCGGCAACAGTCCCCGGGGAAGTTTGCCGATTAGCCGGCCGCGCCGCCAGCACCCCGTGGCCACGCTGACCTTCGTCTTCCGCACCCTGCGGGAGCTGATCATCCCGATCATTCTGATCTTTTTCCTGGGCCAGGGCGGCCAGTCCCCCCTGTTTACCTGGTGGGGCATTTCGCTGATGCTCTCGGTACTGCTGGTGACCGGCATTGTGAACTGGCTGCGATTTACCTGGCGGGTGGAGGATGATGAGCTGCGTATTGAACAGGGTCTGCTGGTGCGAAAAAAACGGTATGTCCCGCGCGACCGGATCCAGGCGATCGACATCAGTTCGGGACCGTTGCAACGGATGTTCGGACTGGTGCGGTTGAATGTGCTCACCGCGGGCGGATCCTCTCCGGAAGCGCAAATCAGCGCCATTACGCGAAGCGATGCCGATGCCATCCAGGAGGCGTTGCAGGTGGAGGTGCGCGGACCCGAAATCGCCGAACAGGAGTCAAGTTATCCGGTGTACCGCATCTCGCGAAAGCGGCTGCTGCTGGCGGCCAGCACGGCAGGCAGTTTCGGCATAGCGCTGTCGATAGTGGGTACCATAATGGCGCAGATCAACCAGGTGATCAGCGAAGAGCAGATGCTCGATTTCCTGGAATCGTGGATCGGGGGCACGACGGCCGAGTTCTGGATCATCTTCGTTGTACTGGCGGTGCTGGCGGCCTGGCTGCTCTCACTGTTCGGGACGCTTCTTCGATTTTCGGGGTTCAGCCTGTCACGCAACGGCCGGGAGCTGTACATCCGGCGCGGACTCTTCGAGAAAAAGCAGATCACGATCCCGTATCACCGGATTCAGGCGGTTCGGGTGGTTGAGGGGATTCTGCGCCAGCCGTTCGGTTTTGCCATGGTTTATGTGGAAAACGCCGGGTTTGGTGATGAGGGTGGCAAGACAACCGTCGTTTTTCCGCTGATTCGAAAGCGAGAGCTGCGCCAGTTTCTGTCGGATATGCTGCCGGAGTACGATGTGGCGTTGCCGGGGGTGCGTCCGCCCGGACGTGCGTTTCTGCGCTACCAGATCCGGACCGTGGTCCCTGCGCTGGTGGCGGCATCGCTGGTGGCCTGGTATTTCGCGTTTTACTGGTTGATACCGGTGATTTTTATTGCCGCAGGACTGATCGGATACATACGCTACCGCGACGCGGCGGCCGGATTCGAGGATAAAAACGGATTCATGCGATTTCGCAGGCTGGCACGCACTACGGTTGTGTTTCAGCGCCGTCGGATGCAGTCGCTCTCGGTGCTGGCCAACTGGTTCCAGCGGCGCAAGCAGCTCTGTTCGGTGCTGGTGGTGGTAGCGTCCGGGAAGAGCGGGGCTGAGTTTCAGGTGGATCACCTGGATGAGTCGGTTCGAAATGAGTGGCTGGGCTGGTACGGCGCGGCGGGGACCGTTGCACGTCCGGAGTCAACGGCCGGCACCTGGCCGGACTGGCAGAATGTTGAGTTGAGTATTACAGCTGACTCCTGAGTTACTTCAATTAAGCCCAATAACAAAAGTAGCATTATATATTATTTACGCCATACCCAGCATCTCTTCCATCACACGGTTGGTGCGCGCAGCGGTTATGCCGGTGCTCGGACACTTGTACTGATGATCGTGTATGCTCTCATTCTGAAGATCGAGAAGGTCGCTCACGATCGTTTCGATGAGTGGTTGCTGGATGTGCTCGGGCATGTCAAAATGAAA
>SKXL01000253.1 GCA_007128425.1 Balneolales bacterium
CGTATATGAAATTAATCGCACATGAAAAACATCACTTTCAACGCTGACGAACCGCTCATCCGCAAGGCTCGGGAAAAAGCGGCAAAAGAGAATACCACCCTTAACAACCATTTCAGAGAATGGCTGGAATCTTACGTGGCCAGGAAAAGTCCTGTATCAGAGTACCGGGAAATAATGAAAAAAACTTGGGTACGCATCGTCCGGCAGAAAATATTTCAACTCCAGATCATCGATCCGTTTGCATGATGCGCGATTGGCAGAATGGGCATTCAGGACGGAATATCAGAACGAAAAATCTGAGCAAAACCTCAGAACGGTCCGTTTACCCTCTGGTCATTCAAAACCCTTCGAGCACCAATTTGCCGGCACTGAGGTTCTGCTCCATGCGCTGGTGCGCTTTCTCGGCCTCGGTCCAGTCGAAAACGCTGTCTATCACCGGTTGCAGTCGCCCCTCTGCAAGCAGATCCATGTTCTTTGCCTGGAAATCCTGCGTCAGTGCGATTTTGTAGGCAAGCGAACGGTTGCGCAGTGTAGATCCGCACACGGTCAGGCGCTTGCGCAACAGATTGCTCAGTCGGACCTGATCCACCCCGCTTCCACCCATGAAGGCCAGGTAGACAAGCCGTCCGTCCAACCCCAGCAAGTCGATATTCCGCTCCCAGTACGGCGCACCGACGGGGTCGATGATCAGGTCGATGCCCGCCGGGCTCCACGCTCCGGCAACTGCCTCCCTGAAATCCTCATGCCTGTAGTTCACGGCCATGTCGGCGCCCAGCTTCCGACACAGATCCGCCTTCTCAACAGAACCGACGGTCACTGCCACCGTGCACCCCAACCGTTGTTTTGCCAGCTGGATGGCCGCCGTTCCCACGCCGCTGGCCCCGGCATGGATGAGCACACGCTCTCCCTCTACGACTTCTCCCAGCCATGTGAGCGCTTGCCAGGCCGTCAGGAATGCCTCGGGCACAGCCGCGGCCTGTTCGAATGTTAATTCCTTTGGAACCGGCATGGCCATTTCTTCGTGTATGACGCAGCGGGCAGCGTAACCGCCACCTGGGAGCAGACCGAAGACCCGGTCGCCTGGACGGTATCGCGTAACTCCGCGTCCGGTCTGTTCCACCACACCGGACATCTCCAGTCCAAGCAGTGGCGAGGCGCCTTCGGGCGGCGGGTATTTCCCGGCTTTCTGTGCCAGGTCGGCACGATTCACGGCAGTCGCCTTTACACCGACCAGCAGCTCCCGTTTACCAGGAACCGGATCAGGGTGCTCGCCCGGAACCATAATGGGACGTTCGCCGGCCGTATCCACAATAAGTGCATTCATATAAGTTGTGAGTGTGAATCAGCAATTTATGATTTTTGATTGCTGTACTAATAAACACTTTCAGAAATAAACCCTGTAGAGAAGGTTGAAACTGCGCCCCGGTTCTGGATACAGCTCCTTTATTCGGGAGAGATGGTGATAGTATTCGGTATTCAGGAGATTATCCACATTCAACGACAGGGTGTGCAGCATCCCGCTGCTATTGAACCGATACAGGAGATAAGCATTCAGTACAGTAAAAGCATCGGTAGGAGTCTCGAATTCTCCGATTCGTTTCTGTTTAAAAGAGTGGCGTACCTTTGTGCCAACGGTAAGAACACCCGGTTCATAGGATATTCCTGCCGATAATGAAGCAGGTGGTATCATCGGCAGAGGCAAGGTACGGCTTTCCTTGCCGGTTGATTCAGGACCGGATGATTCGGTACCGGATACATCGGAAGCCTTAACGTTCACTTTTTGTTCGGCGAACGTATAGTCGACCATGCCTTCAACTCTCAAATGGTTGGAGATGCGAAATTCACCTGAAGTCTCAAGTCCATAAAACAGGGCATGAACCCCGGTGTACTGATAGTCGTTCAAGTCGGCAAAGATGATATTCCGCCTTCCGGTATCGCGCGGATAGATATAATTACTGAATGTGTTGCGATAAACTGCCGTTTCCAGGGAAAATCGTGAGCTGCGATGTCTTACAAACAGATCCGTACCCAGTCCCCGTTCGGCAGACAGGTCGGGATTCCCTGTTTCAAAGGCATAGGCGGCAAGGTGTGGTCCCCGGGAGAACAATTCGTCCGGTTTGGGAGGGCGAAACGAATGCATCACAGAGCCTCCGGCATAAAAACCGCGTCCGAAATCATAGACCAGTGCAGCGGATGAAGCCAGGCCGATGTATTGCCGGCGGCGAATATGACCGATACGCGAATCCAACTCTTCGCTCTTCGGCACTACCATATGGGCATCCAGACGTAGCCCGAATTCCACGTTCCAGTTTCCCATGTCGAAGTCCTGTACGGTGAACAGTGATGCCGCGTAGCTGTTGGCTTCCAGGTTAAAACGGTCGAAAATAAAGTAATCCTGAAATTTTGCCCAGAAACCCACAACGCCATCATTCAAGAATCCGACACGGTTATGTCGGCCTTTGACAGTGGCATAGACGGTGTTTACGTTGTATTCGGTACCGATAATATTTTCGGCTTCAAATTCTTTGTGGTTGTAAAAGCGGTAGGACCACTGTACTTCAATAAGATTGAAAAACCGGTTTTGCAACAATCGTTCCGTTTGAGATTCCACCTGAACTTTAACCATATCAAGATCGACTCCTCCAGGGTGTCCACTTTCCGGATTGGGCGGGATACCGTAACGGCTTAAATAAGTGGATACAGCCAGACCGCTGTATCCCCACGGACGTATATAGCTCAATCCGGCAGCACTGTTTGTAGCCAGCATGTTCGTGTTTTCGAGTGATCCGGCTGGTGTCGAATAGTCCTGGCCGTACCGGCTATTCAGATCCAGACTCCATACGAAATCGTCACGGTATGGAGCTTTTATATTGACGGCTCCGGAAATGCCATTGTTCACACTGAAACCATGCATGGATGCTGTACCCGTAAGCGCGGTCGGCCGTGATGTGGGTATCTGGTTTCTGACGATATTGATAACACCGCCGATGGCGTTGGATCCATAAATAAGGGCGGATGGCCCCCTTGCAATTTCGATTTCATTTGCCGAGATCGGATCTATGGTGACAGAATGATCGGGCGGGGCATATGATACATCGCCGGTTCGTTCGCCGTCTTGCAAAATCAGCACTCGTGCATCCCCCAAACCACGAATAACCGGCCTTGCTGCCGTAGCCCCCATAGTACGCTGGGAAAAACCCGGACGGCCGGCTATGGTTTCGGCAACGGTCGACCCCAAATTGCTCCGAAGTTCCGGACCACTAATCCTTACGGACGACTTTTCAAGACGCGGCCCGCGCACATCCTCCTCATTGGCAATGATTTCAATGGGCATTCCACTAATGACAGCCGGTTGCAGAACAATTTCAATGTCATCATGTTTTTCACCAGGTTCGATGCGAATGCTGCGTTTTTGCGTAACATACCCAATGCGATACAACACAAGTGTCCACGTACCCTGCGGCACATTATCCAGCCGGAATTTTCCTTCGCGATCGGAAGTGGCCGTACGATTTATTTTCTCCAAATGAAGGTAAACATAAGAGACCGGACTGCCGGTTCGGTAATCAGTAATACGACCTGTCAATACGGTGTGCTCCGTGGTTTCAGAAAGGACGGGAAACGGAACCGAGAGCTTCATCAGAAAAAGCAACAGAAGCAGAGATGAAAATCGGAATGAGGACGGGTGGAAAAATCGCATTGTAAACGAATAAGTGCAAAACATGCCTAAATATGAGAATTTTCCTGATCCCTGATATGAACATCGAAGTCTTGTGATCGAAATTCAAAATGATCAATATGCAACAATTCAAAACGAATCGTGGTTTCACCGGTCTGATGACCGATAAGCCGAAACGACCATTCGTCACCACCTACCGGATGATCAACGCCAAGCAGTTCCGTATTTCCATGGGTTATGACCAGGCTGAACTCGGTCGGATCGGGAAGATAGCGATGCCCTTCGTCTGCAATGAATTCAACCGAAATCGTATCCGAATACTTTCCGTGCAGAACTTCAATGGCGTCGCGCTCTATATAGGTAAGTATACCTTCGTCCTGAATTAACAGTTTTTCTTCGCCCTGATAAAGGATGATGCCAACAGGTACTTCATGAGCATGAGGTGTGCCACAGGCCGAAATAAACACCAGTGATAGGCTTATCAATAATGATACCTTATAAAACGGCATGCTGTTTTAGTTTTTTTTGAATATTGATTCCAGTATCAAGCAACCACCTGCCGGTTTTTCAAAGCTCTTCCAGAAATATTTCGGCAATGGCTATGGCCCATTCACCGGCGGTGGAATAGAGCAAAAAAACCCGCCCATCTTCTTCAAATATGGCAGGATCACGTAGCTGATGAACAAAATCATAGGTCGCTCCGAATCGGGACGGTTCTATTGGCACGTATATACCTTCAAAGTCTTTTTTCGGTCTTATTACCGTCTGCGGCTCGGTAAACCGCCAGTCGTGCCAGTCATCCCCAAGATTCTCGATCCGCGAAACAAGGATATGTTCGGGCTCATCAAATCCACGTGAAAAGAAAATATATAGTTTTCCATCGTTTTCCCACAACGCTTTGTGCCGGACCCGCGGCAGAATACGCGGACCGTCCTCAAAGCCGGTGAGACCGTCCCTGGATCGGTGAATAATGCCACCATCATTAATGTACTTGGCAAAGGCATAATGCCAGTCATCATACTCAATCACCCGGAAATAAAACAGGCCGACTTCATCCGGCAATGACTCAAAATGCAGACCGTCCTCCGATAAAGCAACGTAACTCATTTGATAAGTCACATCATCACGTCCCGGTCTGGGATCACCGTGGTAATACATCCGTATCTGCCGGTTTTCGTGATCGACATGGACATCCGGACTGGCCACATGGTCTCTGTCGGCTCCATCATATGCCGGAGTTTCTTCCAGCGGGAGTACGCCGGGCTTGTGAATGATCCAGGGACCTTCCAGCCGGTCCGCATAGGCCAACCGGATATACGTTCCATGATGATGAGCAAAGTAGAGATAATACTTTCCGAGCGGATTTTCGATCCAGTCGGGGACCCGGATCAGGGAAGGACCGTTAATATTTTTGCCCGCTTCACCGATCAGACCCGACATCTCCCGGTGAATAATCGGATTGGCTGGAAATCTTTCGACACGGAACCGGAATTCCGTTGAAGGCGCCACATACTCCCACAGTTCCATGGGATCGGAGTTGTCCGTTTGTGCCTGTGCCATCCGGAGCCCGGAACACAAAATCAAAACTCCGGCAAGGCTCAGAAAAAGCAGCCCCGTACCGCACCAACCGGTTAATCGGTTCAAACTTTTTTTGGAAACAGTGTGTAACAATAGTATGGCAAAGATTTTTTTTAGAAAAGGATATATGTACCCCAAAAAAATAGTAATTGTGAGAAAGCATATCCATACGAACTACGCTTTAAGCCGGTTAAAAATTCCAGCAAGCGTTTTTTGTTCCCCAGGGTAGAATAACACTTTATGAGTAAATCGATGTTTTCCAGGATAATTGTATCAATATATCGATAATACGAACAGTATTTCGGAACTTTCTTCTTATCGATATATCTGTCGCGGTGATAATTCCAGGTTTCTACCCGATCATATCGATGCGGATTGGAAGCTCTGCCAATTCCATGCAGATCTCGCCTCGTCCAGCTTTTTGAATCCGACCCATATAATGCCTGCCATGACAAAAAAACCGGCCACATAGGCCGTCAGGAACAGTGATCGCCGGAATGTTTCCTCCCCCATGCCGGGAAACCGGAATACCCCCGGCTCC
>SKXL01000164.1 GCA_007128425.1 Balneolales bacterium
CTTCCGAAGCTATTCCGGACTCCAAACTGATATTGCTGGATAATGTCGGACATAACCCACATTTCGAGGCTCCGGATCGCTTTCACTCGGAGCTCATCCGTTTTCTGAATTCACCATGAAAAGATTTCGATGACCGGTTATGCATTACTCAAAAATCCGGGGTTCGCATCTACCGCTTTCTGAGCCTGTCTTTGAGCAGTTCCCCGGCGATACGTGTGAAGTCGAATTCTGTTACTATTCCAACCAGTTTGCCGTTCTCGACTACCGGCAGACTGGAAATGTCGTTGTTTTGCATAAGGGTGATGGCATCGACCGATGTAGTTTCGGGTGTGACGGTGATAACTTCACGGTCCATGATGTCACTGACCGAGACATTGGTATGATCCAGGTTTTTTGCAATGATGTTGTTCAACGTGCTTATCAGTGAGCGATAGGTTACCATGCCGACCAGATGATGATCTGCATTTTCAACCGGAATGTGCTTGACACTCTGCCACTCCATTACATTTGCGGCAAGATCAATGATGTCATCCTCATTCAGCGTGTAAATATCGGTGGTCATGAACTGTCCCACAGATGCAAATGCTTTCTCCCACCGATTTTTTCTCAGGACGGTTGCTTTAGACCAAAGATGAACCGGCTTGCCCGACTTCTGATGTTTCAGGGTGGAGTCGGCCAGTGCCGTCATCTTTTCATTTTTATTCCAGATATCATCAAGCTGATTGAATGAGTCAAGCTGCCAGATGGCGCCGTTTTGCCGTTTCTTTGTGCGCTGATAGATAATACCCAGATACTTGTCAATATCATCCGGATCCAGCTTGTGTAGTTTCAGTCCCTCTTTTGCAAGCGGGACAAGCTCTTTCATGACAAGGTCCTGCACGGGATGGGTATTGCCATCCAGCCATTTGATCTGTGAGTGGAGTCCGCGCCTGGCTGTGCTCAGAAAATTGCTTTCAACCTCCTTGAACGGTATCAATTTTGTGATATCGCTGTACTGGGAAGAAACCCCGGCCATAAGACCCAGCCAGAATGCCGCATTGGCCACCTCGTCGACCACCGAGGGTCCGGAGGGAAGCACTCTGTTTTCTATACGCAGGTGGGGCTTGCCGCCGGTGATGCCGTAACACGGCCGATTCCACCGATAGATGGTGCCGTTGAATAGTTGCAGCGCCTCAAGCTTCGGGATGCGGCCCTTGTCAAGTGCCTCAAACGGATCTTCAATATCATCGATGGCAAACAGTACACGGAACCGTGTAATATCCTCCTGGAATATCTCCAGGACGGACTCATTTATCCACCTGGAGCCGAACTGGACACGCGGCTTGCGTTCATGGACGAAATCCTGGGCTCTGCGGTTGTCGATGGATTGCTGAAAGACAGCGATCCGTGTTTCGTGGAGCAATTGCTTGCCGAACAGAAACGGGGAGTTGGCGGCGACGGCGAGTACCGGAGCTGTCACCAGCTGGGCGATGTTGTGGAGACGGGCGAAATCATCCTGGGAAACCTGAAAGTGGATCTGAAAGCTGGTGTTACATGACTCCATCATCACCGAATCGTGCTTTACATGAAGTTCGTCGGCTCCCTTGATTCTGAGTTCATGTTCGGCACCCCGTACCCGTGTAAGGGCATCATTGAGCATGTAGTAACGCGACTTGGGTGTGATGTTCTCCATGCCCAGGTCCGACTTCTTGATGGTGGTGAGCGATCCCACAAGGATGATGTCTCCCTCGTACTTTTCAGCTGTTTCACGGACCTTGTTGATACCATGATTCAACTGGCCTTCAAGCTTCTGAAGACAGCGGCCCTCAAATGCGAGCGGGTCAAGATTGAATTCAAGGTTGAAGCGGGCAAGCTCATAAGTGAAGCGGGGATCGTCAATGTCCTCAACGATTTTGGTGTTGATTGGATGGGGACGGCTGGCACGATCGATGATGAACAGTTCCTGTTCGGCGCCGATACGTTTCGTATCCTTCTCAAACAGATCATCGGCGAGCATCTGTTCCAGCGCTTTCATGTCCCGAATCAGGTACTTGGTAAAAGCACGCAGTTTTTCCGGTTGTTGAGCCGATGATGAGAATTCCATGGTTCGGGTATTGTGATTGAAATCGATGACGGAAAACGCCGGAATATCACTTGAACATGGTCTGTTACAACTCGCCGTGTTCCTTGCCTATGGGATCATCCATTTTCGGGTTGATGCTTAAAACGGCGGTTTTGACAAGTCGCAGCACGTTGGCAGCGGTACTGCCCAGTCTGAGGTAATTCAGACCGGTATGTCCCAATGTGGACATGACGACAAGGTTGTATTTCTTCTGCTGGGTCAGAAGTACAATGGCCTCGTGTATGGAGGATTTAACCGGAAGCGCCTCGGCAGTGACCTTGTCCCGGATATCCTCCAGATGCTCATCCACCCATTTGTCCAGCCTCTTCTGAAGCGCTTCAACCTGATCCTCAAATGTACTGATCTTGGTGAATTGTGAGAGGTTGACCAAATGTACCAGGTGGATATGGGCGTAGGTTTTTTTCACCAGTGCCCGGGCGTAATCAAACGCCTCCAATGAGTTGTCGGAGAAGTCGGTGGTCAGCAGGATATCGGAGAGCGGCTTGATTTTCGATTCTTTCTCGACCAGCAGTACCGGTGCATTACTGAATCGCACAACACGTTCGGTGACAGATCCCAGAAAAAGCCGGGAAAAACCGGATCGTCCGTGGGAGGACATCACCACGATATCTGCATCATGCGACTCCTCTACAATGATTTTCCAGGGTTTTCCCTTCCGGACCACTACCGGTTCAAGATTATCATCATCGGCGTAATCCCGTATTTTTGACTCAAGCTCCTTTTCCAGTTCGGGTATGCTGCGGGTTGACTTGGGAGTAATGGGAAAACTGCCGCTCTCTTTTTCCGGCTGGTAAACATAAAGAGGAAGGATGCTGCCGTCCAGAACGTCCGCCAGGTAGTTGGCTGATTCAAAAGCCATCAGGCTGAGATCCGACAAGTCGGTCGGTACAAGAATTCGGGGATTCTCCATAGGAAGTTGTTGTGGTTGAAAAAATGTGTTGCCGGAAATAACAGATATTTTCAGATTAAATACAATCCGTTATGTCGAAGTTCAAACGGTTTTTGAGTATCTGCCCTGTTTTTCCGGATCGGAATGGTAGGCATCGAAGACCGTTGCGATAATTCGGAGAAACAGCCGGCCGGTGTCGGTGACACGTATCCCGTTGTCGGTCCATTGAATCAACCCGTCGCCGGCCATCTCTTCGAGTGGAGAGACGGCATCTTCGAAGTACGCTCCGGCATCGATGTTCCATTGCCGACCGATGGTGGAGAAGTCCAGCTGAAGGTCACACATAAGCCGCATGATGGTGTGGCGTCTTATGCGGTCATCGTCAGTTAGGTAATATTGCCGGAACCAGGGGTGCTGATCGCTGTCGACACGGCGATAGTATTCGTCCAGATCCTTGACCGACTGGAGGTAACCGTCGCCAATCTGTGATATCGAGGACATGCCGAAGCCGTAGATGTCGGTGTCGGCCCGGGTACTGTAACCCTGGAAATTACGCTGCAACGTCCCGTTCTGCCTGGCAAGGGAGAGTTCATCGCCGGTTTTTGCAAAATGGTCCATACCGATATAGCTGTAACCGGAATCGGTCAGATTGTCGATCATCATTTCGAGCATCGCAAATTTCTCGTGCGGTCCCGGCATGGGGTGTCGGTCCACAAGTTTCTGCGAGGGGATCATCCAGGGGATGTGCGCATAGTTGAAGATGGCGAAACGGTCGGGATCCAGCACCTTGACCTCGTTGAGAGTCGCCTCGAAACTGTTCCGGCTTTGCAATGGAAGGCCATAGATAAGGTCAACATTGATGTTGTGGATGCCGGCGTTACGCAGCCGGCGCACCACACGTTCATTTAATTCCATGGGCTGGATGCGGTTGATCGCTTTCTGCACATCTTCCCGGACATCCTGGATCCCGATGGAGGCCCGGTTGCAACCGATTTCCGCCAGAGCGGCGACATGGTCTTCGGTAAGCCGCCTCGGGTCGATTTCCACGGCAAACTCCATCTCATCCTCAAAAGTGAACAGGGAGCGCAGCGTCTTTCCGGTCTGCCGAAGTTCATCCGGACTCAGAAAGGTGGGGGTTCCGCCTCCGAAATGGACCTGGACCACCCGGTTTCCGGGATTCAGCCGGCGTCTGAGGATTTCCATTTCACGGAACAGCCGACGCAGGTATTCCGCACTGTCGCCCTCGCGGCGGGTAATCACTTTTGTGCAGCCACAGTACCAGCAGAGAGAGGCGCAAAATGGAATATGAATGTAAAGGGATATCGGATGTGACCCGGTATTGCGTTTTTCGATATGCAAAACGGCGGAACCATCATCCCCCATCTCATTAAAATGAGGCGCCGGAGGATAAGACGTATATCTTGGGGCCTGCCGGCTGTATTTTGTTACGAGGTCCTGGCGGTTGTCCATTCTTGCTGTGGCGCTCCTGTGTTTGTGTAACTTTCCTTGAAAATACGAGTATACTGCAAAAATATTTGATCTGATCCGGATATGTTCATTTTCTCTTTATATCCGGAGACGAAATTCAATATTGTATCGTTTTTGTTGTAAGAATTGTTATAATAGATAGTTAAATATGAAGTACAATGGTGATACGTCACATTTTTCACGGTTGTGAAAGCGATTCCAAAAAAGATGGCGGACGTTGAACTCAAATTTTGTATTTTTTTGGTGCAGTTTCCGTATTACACACCACATTCATTTTTACCAGAATTGAAAACAACATGGGTTTTCTAATGAAAGCCAGGGAGCATATGATATGAGTCTTTTAGAGCGAAAAAAACCAAAAGTAGATCTGCAAAGATATTATATGATCAATTTGCAGATAGGTTTTATCGTAACCCTCGTCTTGTTGATCACCCTGTTCCGGATTAATCTGCAGGCCAGAGGTGAATTTGAGATTATAGAAGAGGAGCAGGAAATCATCGAGATGGAGGAGATCATACAGACTGAGCAGGAAATTACTCCTCCGCCGCCACCGAGACCGCCCTCACCCGAGCCGGTGCCGGATGACGAGATCATCGAAGATCAGTTTTTTGATCTGGATACGGAAATAGATCTTGATGCACCCATGGATATGCCACCGCCGCCACCGCCGCCTGATGATGAAGAGGAGGAGCCGGAGGTGTTTACCATAGTTGAGGATATGCCGGAACTTATTGGTGGTATGCAAGCTATTTATGAACATCTTCGCTATCCCGAAATAGCACGCAAAGCCGGTATTGAGGGTCGAGTTGTCGTTCAGTTCATTATTGACGAGGAGGGTAATGTGGTCGATCCGGTTGTTGTACGTGGCATTGGTGGTGGATGTGACGAAGCTGCCATAGAGGCTGTGAGGCAGGTTCGGTTCACTCCGGGTCGTCAAAGAGGCCGCGCGGTGCGCGTACGATACTCACTGCCTATAACCTTCCGGTTATCTCAGTAGATCCGGGCTTTCTGCCAGGTCGCATACGAAACGGCTTATAACAAGGCATCGTCAGCCTGTGGGACATGGCGATGCCTTATTTATTGTGTTTTGCGGTTGCAATTCCATTCCGGAGCCTAAAAAAAGAATTCGCACATTTTTTTTACCATATGTTCCTGCAGCTTAGTTATGAAAAGTCCAGCTGAAACTCCGCAGGCATCGGATGCAGATGCAGCCACCGCAGCGGATGTCGATTTTTTGATCCGCCAGATGAAAGCGGTCGCAACGCTTGCGGATTTTTTACTTCGCGGGGAAAAATC
>SKXL01000258.1 GCA_007128425.1 Balneolales bacterium
ACGGCCATAGCCCCGCTTAACACGATTGAAGCCGGACAGCTGATCGATGAGACGATCGCCGGGCGTAAGCTGAAGGGCTGGCGAAACATGCCGCCACGCGATCGCAACGCCGTCGTCGACATCCTCATCCGGATGAGCCACATCTCCGCCAATCATCCCGAAATCGCTGAAATGGAGATGAATCCGCTTTTTGTTCTGGAGGATGGCCACGGCGCTTTTGCCATCGACATCAGGGGTTCGCGCAAGTCACACAAATAACCCGGAAATCAGCAAAGTCATATAGTCGCAATTATTCATTCGAATACATTTGACCGGTCCGTACCATCCGACCGGTCTCAATTGATCTGCTTGACAAACCCGTTGTAGCCCATTTCCCTCAGTCTGATCAGATCCTCACGGGCTTTGCCCATGCTTTCGTACTGCCCGTAGTAGACCATGTATCTGGTTCGCTGAAACATTCGCACCTTCTCAACCCGGATACCATCACCGACTTGCTCTAAGGCATCTTCGGCAAACCGGCCGGCGTAAAACGGTCCGCTGTATTCGGCCAGCTGGATGGTAAACAACTCCCGACTCAAATCCTCCGGAATGGGGCTGCCGGCCTCCACCAGCTCCAGCCTGACATGCGCCGTGCCTTCCTCCATCATATCAAGCCGTTCTGCAGCGTAACGGGATAAATCAATAATGCGATCCCCCACATACGGACCCCGATCATTGATGCGCACATGGATGGTGCTGTCATTTTCCGTATTAACCACCCTTACAACCGTGTCAAACGGCAGGGTCCGGTGAGCAGCGGTGGTGTCGTTCGCATCATAAATTTCGCCGCTTGAGGTGCGCTGGCCATGGAAGCCCGGCCCGTACCAGCTGGCCGTGCCTTCCTGCAGCACGACTGCTTCTTCCTCAGCACATGAGAACATCAGCAAAGCAAGCACCGCAAGAGTCGTTATGAAGCGTGTTTTATGAACCATGATCCCCAAATATATGCAATCATTGGAAATGTAACGACCTTGACACAATCTCATTTGATTTTAAACTGGTCCCGTACCGATTCCAGGTCGGTTCCATATCGACATCCACCAGCCACCCGGTACGGTCGACGCTCAGCCTTGACGGGCGGTGCATTAGCCTGCCATCAGTCTCCCATCACAACACCTTCCCTGCGCGGATCAGCTCCTCCAAAAAAAACATGTTCTGTTCGCTGGATGGCCTGGATTCCACTGGTCAGGTCCCGTTCAAGAACTTCATGGCCGCGCTCTTCCAGCGCCTTCCTGATGTCCTGTGGAAACCGATTTTTCTCAAGGATGGATGGGCCGTTGTAATTGACAAAATTTGGCAGGTTTATCGCCTCCTGGGCATTGAGACCAAAATCATACATCCCCAGAATTGTTTTTGCAGTGTAATGAATGATTCCTGCGCCGCCTGGCGAACCCAGCACAGCCACCAGCTCACCGGTTTCGCTGTCAAAAACAAGGCTCGGCGACATGCTCGACCGTGGTTGTTTGCCTGGCTGCACCCTGTTGGCAACCAGGTCACCATCAGCGGTAACCGGACTCAGCGAGAAGTCGGTCAGTTCGTTGTTCAGGTGGAACCCTCCGGGAAGTCCGCTGCCGCCATCGGACATGATCCGGCTGCCGAAACCCTGCTCGATGGTGGTGGTCATCGAAACCGCGTTGCCGTCACGATCAATGATGCTGATGTGGCTGGTACCGGCATCAGGCTGCCACGGGTGCACACCGTAGAACGATGTTACCGCTGCAGGTTCGCCTGCATCGGCCCGTTCCATAGCCCCGTGGCCGATAAGCGCGGCCCGCTCCTCGAGGTATGACGGATTCAGCATGGTCTGCCAATCACCGCCCGGTGCTTCGACATAACGCGGGTCGGCGATATAGCGGTTACGATCGGCAAATGCCAGTCTGGAAGCTTCAAAATAAGAGTGCAGCCAGTCCGCCGTCGGAACAGCCTCCGATCCGGCATCCTCCTCAATGCTGACAAACCTGAGGGCCTCTTCCGGCAGGTCCGCCTCCTCCAGAATTCCCAGAATCTGCATGACCGTCAGGTGCCCTGATGACGGAGGAGGAAAACCGCATATGGTGTACTGTCGCCACGAAGAGCAAATCGGTTTGACTTCAAAATCCTGATTCGGAAAGGAAGAAAGATCGTCCCGGGACATGACTCCCGGCCGCTGATGAAATCGGATTCGATCTATAATGCCGGCAGCCACCGGTCCCTCATAAAATGCCACTGGACCCTCTTCCGCCACGCTTCCAAGGACCTCGGCCAGTGCGGGATTGCGCAGATGATATCCGGGAGGATAGGCATGGCCTTCCTCATCGTAGTACAGGTTTCGGGCAATGTCATCCTCACGCAGGCGCCGGTCACGCTCAAGCTGATGATGCAGACGGGGACTGATGGCAAAGCCCTCTGTTGCAAGCACAATGGCAGGTTGGAACAGTTCAGACCAGGACATTTTTCCATGTTTATCGTGCATCTTTCTGAGCATGGCAATGGTTCCCGGCACGCCAACCGACAAGCCGCTGTGCACGGCATCGGTGAACGGCAAGGGTTCGCCCCCGGCATCCAGAAACAGATCTTCCCCGGCAGCTGCGGGAGCGGATTCACGCCCGTTATAGGCGGTGACATGGGCACCGTCCCAGTGCATCACAAATGCACCGCCCCCGATGCCACTCGATTGCGGTTCCACCAGTGTAAGCACCATCTGTATGGCAACAGCGGCGTCTGCAGCAGATCCACCCGCCCGCAATACCTGATACCCCGCATCGGTCGCTATCGGATTGGCTGCAGCCACTGCAAACTCTGAGGTCTCCCATCCCGGCTTCGGTGTATAACCGGTTGCAAACTCCGGCTGTTCCGGAATGGTATAGCTAACAACGGGCTTCGAATCATCCATTCGTTCCTTATCCCGACCGGCATCTGCCACCGGTTCGATATCGTCCCGGCCACAGGCTGCGGTAAATAACAGTATGGCGAGCGCCGTAGAAAGCACGACATGAGCTTGGAGAGTGGGGCGGTTTCGTGTATTTTGAAGATCAAGTATCATGGGTATATGCTTAAAAGCACCTGTCTTTTTGCGTTTTTTAACTATTTCGAGTCAATAATCATCATAAAAAAAATGTATCTCAAGTTTTCATTACAGTGATACGGTTCAAGTTATGAAAGATAATTTGCCACTTATCAAATTATTGCCGTAAAAATTACTGCCCAATGTTTTGCTTCGAGATGCCGGACTTCTGGATGATACCAACCAGTTAGACTGGAGCACTTCATAATAAACGAGAATATGACCATTCGCCTGACTGGCAACAAAAAACGCTACAGTGCTGTAATTCTGCTTGCTGTTACCGTCGCACTGACATGGGCCCTGAGCACCCCCGTCGCTACACTGCCGCCCATCGGACCTCTGGTCAGCCCCTGGCAGGGATTCTGGCAAAATATGGAACGCGACGGTATCCGGAACCTGACACTCAATTCAGATAAACTAAGGTCAACCGTCATTGTGAGGTATGACGAACGCGGTGTACCACATATCTTTGCGGATAACAACCATGATCTTTATTTCGCCCAGGGTCTTGTTACTGCAAGGGACCGGCTCTGGCAAATCGATTTCCAGAATCGAGCGGCTGCCGGAAGACTCTCCGAGATTGTCGGTCCGGCTGCCATTGATTATGACCGGGCGCAACGACGACTTGGAATGATGTACGGTGCCGAGATCAATGCAACCTCGTTCATGTCCGACCCCCGAACCGCAAAGATGGTGCAAGCCTATGCTGACGGGTACAACGCCTGGGTGGAACAGCTTCGCCCCAGGGACTATCCGGTAGAATTTAAAATACTGAACACCGAGCCGGAGCCATTTACACCCCTCAATGCCGGACTGCTGCTCATGAACATGTCACAAACACTGACATCCGATACCAGGGCCCACGCCCAGACCAACGCCCGCGCCCTGCTTCCGGAGGAAATTTATCTGCTGCTCTATCCCGATGAACTGCCCTGGGTGGATCCGATCATCCCCCCGGAACAAACCTGGGATTTTGAACCGATTCGGCCTCCGACACCCAAGCCGGGTTTTATACCCCAAATCGTCCGTGATCTTCCTCTGCAGGACCTGGACCCCGGCATCGGCAGCAATTCATGGGCGGTGGACGGCAGCAAAACCGCCGGCGGCTATCCCATCCTCTCAAATGACCCCCACCTTTCGGTGACCTTGCCGTCCATCTGGTATGAAATCCAGTTGCACAGCAATGGCGTGAATGGCAATGGCGTGACCAGCGATGGCATTAACGCTTACGGTGTCAGTCTGCCTGGCGCTCCCGGTGTGATCATCGGATTTAATGAAAATCTGGCGTGGGGCGTTACCAATACCGGATCCAATACCCTGGATGTGTTTGAAATCGAATTCAGGGATAACAGCCGCACTGAGTATCTGCATGACGGACAATGGAAGCCGGTGCGACCGCGTATCGAGGAAATTCGTGTCCGTGGCGGTGACACAGTAATCGATACCGTTCTGTATACCCATCACGGTCCGGTCACACAGCCGTTTGATGAGATAACGGCCCCGGATCGATTTCCAAAAGGACACGCCATTCAGTGGATTGCACACCTGCCGGAAAGTAACGTGCTCCTCGCCGTCTACAAATACAACCGTGCCCGCAACCAGGATGAATTCGAAACGGCACTGCAACACTTTACCAACCTGCCTCAAAATGTCACCTATGCCGACCGCGACGGGAATATCTCCATAGGCCATATGGGCAGGTTTCCGGTCCGTTTCAACGGTCAGGGCAGCTTCATAAGCGATGGCCGTGATCCGGCCTATGACTGGAACAAATTTGTGCCATTTGATCATCTTCCGAGAAGCTTCAATCCGGAGCGCGGCTTTGTCAGTTCCGCAAACCAGGCTCCGGCCACCCGTGATTATCCCTACTATCTCGGTCGTCACTATGCCGGCTTTTCACGCGGTGCCCGAATCAACGAGATTCTGAGCGTTTCAAACAACATTACGGTTGAATTTTTTGAAGAAATGCTAATGGACAATTTCTCTCTGTATGCAGAAAAAATCCTTCCATTTAAACTGGCACATCTGAATACTGACAATGTTAATTACAAGCATTTTGTAAATAGTTTAATCAATATGCTTGTAGATTGGGATTATTCCTTTGACATCGACAGCCCGGTAGCACTGTTTTTTGACACCTGGAAAAACGAGCTGCATGATATGCTTTGGGAGTCTCTGTTCAACGAATTCAACGTCTACCTGCGCCGGCCTTCTTATTCTACCACGTTCCGGCTCCTGCTCGACGGTGACCATCACGTATTCACAACCAATGTGAACGAAGCTGTCAACCGGTCGTTCCGCAAAGCAGTTGATGATCTAACAAACCGTTTCGGGGATGATCCCGGGAAATGGCATTATGGAAACGATCGCACCATGCGGATCCGGCATCTCGCTATGCTGCCGGGATTCGGACATGACCAGGTACAAGCATCGGGCACACCGGAAGCCATAAATGCGACCGGCACGTCCCATGCACCATCATGGCGAATGATCGTGGAACTGGGTCCGGAGATCCGCGCCCGGGGACATTTTCCCGGCGGACAAACCGGTAATCCCGGACATCCTGCCTATGACCGTACACTTCAGGATTGGGCCGGCGGAACATTTCATGATCTTCATTTCTGGATGAATCAGACTGACGATACGGCAGGAACCGCATCCACACTAACACTTAAACCTTTTATGAACTAGTCGCATG
>SKXL01000071.1 GCA_007128425.1 Balneolales bacterium
ACCGTTGCGGTTACCTGGATCAATATTCCCGAACCGTTCAATGTGATCGTTGCCATCGCCATTGCAATCGTCAAAGCAGCCATGGTAGCAATGTTCTTCATGAATTTGTACTGGGACGCAAAATTCAACACGATTGTCTTTCTTCTCTCTATCCTTTTTCTGATTATTTTTGTCAGTATTACCCTGCTGGACACCCTGTTCAGGGATGCGGGGCTGCCGATTTACTAAGACACTGACAACCGGACCATTCACCAAACAGTCACCAGATGGATGTGAACAAGATCCGTAAGCTTAACTTCCGCGTAATATTTCATCCGGGCAATTCACAGGCGAGTCCGGCTATCTCTTTAGGCAGAATTGGATTTTTTAACCTGATGATTGTTCGTTTACCCAGGTTGAGATTTTTCAGGGCATGCCTGTTGTATATGTAATAGATTCTGTCCATCGTTTTGTTTTCAGATATTATACTCATCCCCCTGTCTATCCTTTCCGCAAGTTCAGGTGCGTTTGGATTGACGTAAAACAACAAGGGCAAAGGGTAGTATATCATTAGATGTTCAACCAAATCGAGTCCATCAACTTCGTCTACCTTCTCGTCAAACACCCTCTCAATCTCGTTGATACCCAAAGCAGTATAATCAAACTCACGATTTTTCAGGCGTTGCAGCATGTCATCATAAGTCCCACGCTCTACGACACTGAATCCATTATACCGGAACAGCTCCGCATCAAACCAGGTTTCGGGAATGCCAATCTGCTTTTGTTTCAGCTTTTTTTCACAATGAATTTCAGCAAATATCCCTTTGTCCTCCTTTCTGATGATGATGGCACGATATCCCAATAACCCGTTTAATATCGGTTTATAGACCACGATTTTGCGTTCATCATCCATTTTTCTGTTTCCGGCAATGGTCACAAATACATCATGACCAAACTCTCTGAATGTTCGTGACTCCGTCACACCATGGTAGTCCTTGGTGTTTTCAATTAGCTCCCAGTCACCATACTCCTCCTTAGTTGCTTGTAATACGGATTTCAGTATCGCCCTTTCGTAATCCCTTCTTGGTACAGTGCGGCATCCGCTCCAAAAGTTTATTTTTTTAATACATGTACTTTTTTTCCCGGGCAGGATTCTTTTATGAGCACCGCATCCGCCATCGTTTTCAGGATAACTGCAAACAGGGTGTGCTCCCATTAAGAATGATAATTCATTTAATATTCTTTTTTTCACAACGGAATTCTACGAAGTGTTATCGGTACAATATTACCGGTATAAATGGATAAATAACTGGTCCGATGATACATTTTATGCAAATTTTATTCACTGATATTGCAAATTAATTTATATTAATGCAATTAACAACTCATTTAATTGTTAAGCTGTCAACTAAAAAGAGAGGTCTTCTGACAAGCAGTAAAAAGCCTTTTAACACATTTTAATGGCTTTTATTTAAATAAAACAGGTAATGCAAACCACTTTACAAACTGCAATATGTTGCATCCATTCATGTATTTTATTTTCCATCCTATTTTAAAAGTAAAGCTGAATAGCCATTTAATGACCTTTTGTAAAGCCCAATAAATTTCAATTTATTTTTTCAAAATGATCACTCTCAACGAATTCATAATACTCTCATTCAGCCAAACAAAGATGGCTTTTGGATGCAAAGCTGAAAACCGTACCGCAAATAAAAAAAACTAATGAAAGAAAAATTTTACCGGTTTATTGTTTCTATTGTTTTTGTTATAATGTGGTGTGAATGCAAAAATTTTACTTTTCTTGCCTTACCTGATATAAAGCACCAATGAAAGTAACACTGAAGGATATTGCAAAAGAAACCGGTTACTCGATTTCAACCATTTCGCGGGTATTAAGCAATGTGGGAAAAATCAGTAATAAAGCGCGTGAGGAAATTCTCCAGGCAGCCCAAAGACTGAATTACCCATCGTCGAGAATAGCCGGTTATGAGATCCAGAAAAAACATCTCAATATCGCCCTGATCACTGATTTTCACGAAGGGGAGTTTTATGCGTCTTATTACTACGGAATCGATCGTGCTGCCACGGCAGACAATGTACGATTGTCTCTTTTAAATGTTGTTGACCCGAGAAAAAATATTAAAAATTTTATGACCGACCTCCTCTCGGAAAAATATTACGATTGTGCCATCATTTTTATTCCGGAGCTGCTCAGGAAGGATTATGAAAATCTTTTGGAAGTGATTCCAGACAGTTTTCCGGTGGTTTCTAATGCACTCATAGAAAACTCCATTCTATCAACCATTACTTTTGACGGATACAGCGGCGGTCACCAGGCAGCAAGCATGTTTTACAAGTACGGCTACCGAAATGTCGGAATCGTCAAGGGACCTGCCAGAAAAGCCGAAAGCAGGTTTCGTTACAATGGATTCAGGGACTATATCGATGGCAAACCTGACATGAATCTCATTTGGGAATTTCAGGGTGACTTTGAGTTTAACTCCGGGGTCCAAAGCTTCTATAACCTGATGGAAAACGGTACAAAGCCGGATGCGGTATTTCTCTGCAACGATCTCATGGCCAATGCCTTTGTTGATACGGCCCTGGCCCACGACATGATGGTTCCTGACGATATTGCCGTCCTGGGATATGATGATCTTCCAATGTGCCGTCACAATAACCCCACAATTTCATCGGTTCGTACCGATTTCCAGCAATTGGGACTCGCTACCATTCAAGCTCTTAAAAACCGATTCATGGAAAACGGGCAGCAGCACGGGATCCTGAGCCTGATTCCCGTAACGATCATCGAAAGAGAGTCAACTTCAAAAAAGAAATTGGAAATTAATTTGGCATGAAGCAACACTCTCTTGATCAGGTAATCATTGTCTTTTTTTTGATTGCACTGATCTCAACAGGTGCTTGCCAGGCTGATGAGCCTGACATTACAGCCGAGACAGTTCCGGTAACTCTGGAACAGGACGGAGAGGGTCCTTTCAGTATTTATCGTGACGGAGAGCCATATTTCATTAAAGGTGCAGGCGGTTCTTCACGGCTTGATCTGCTTGTCAGATCGGGCGGGAACTCCATACGGACCTGGAGAACCCGCGATGCCGACCGCATCCTCGACGAAGCCCACGAAAGAGGCCTTACTGTCATGCTGGGAGTCTGGTTGCAGCATGAACGTCATGGATTTGATTACGACGACGAAGAGGCCGTTACGCGCCAGAAAGAAGAAGTGCGCGATAAGATACTGCGCTACAGGGATCATCCCGCGTTGCTGGCATGGGGTCTTGGCAACGAAGTAGACCTGATGTACACCAATACCCGGGTCTGGCATGCCGTAGAAGACATCGCACAAATGGTAAAGGAACTGGATCCGAATCATCTGGTAACAACCGTAGTGGCAGGCATCAACGAGGAAAAGGTGCGTCTCATCAAGGAGAAAGTGCCGTCTATCGACTTCCTAAGCATCAACACGTACGCAGGGCTCGACAATCTACCTCAAAGAGTCCGGGAAACCGGCTGGAACCGGCCCTATGCCGTAACCGAATGGGGTCCTACCGGACACTGGCAAATCGATCGGACCGAGTGGGATGTCCCCATCGAACAGACCAGCACCGAGAAATCCCAGGTATACCGCTCTCGTTATCAAAACAGTATTCTTGCCGACTCAGCCCTGTGCCTTGGTTCATACACTTTTCTCTGGGGTCAAAAGCAGGAAACCACTCCCACCTGGTACGGGATGTTTCTGGAAACCGGAGAAATAACGGAAGTGGTGGACGCCATGCATTACAACTGGACCGGCGAGTGGCCTGAGGAGCGGGCGCCATCCATCCGGAATTTCACCATTGAGGGAAAGACGGCACATGATAACATTTACCTGGATGCCGGCAGATCCTACATGGCAGCTGTTGAGGGAATTCATCCACATGGGCAATCATTTGAAGTGCGCTGGGAGTTCCTTCCGGAAAGTACCGACATCGGGGCTGGCGGAGATCCCGAAAAGCGGCCTGAAACCATCCACGGACTTGAAATTACGCAGAACGGCGGGAATCTGGAGTTTCGCGCTCCGGAGATACCGGGCCCCTACCGCTTGTTCACCTATCTTGTAACCGATCAGAACCGTGCGGCCGTTGCAAACATCCCGTTTTATGTCAGGGAAAACTAATACTGCCGGATCTCCGGGTGGACTATTGAATAATCGTCATTTTTCATGTCAGGCTGACCGGCACCGCTCATATCCCATGTCATCTCCTCCCACTCGCCGCTTTTGGTGGTGGGTTCGTCAATTTCATAGTACAGCACGCCATTCTGCTGTTCCACTTTCATCAGGACCTGGACATTCTCTCTGGGGGACCAGACTTTCATGGTGATGGTATGATTTTCTTCATCAAAGACGAATACACGGTTGACATGCATGAACGCACCGCCCCAAAATGCCCCGCCGTCCTTGACCATCTTGCCGACCCAGTCGCTGTCATTGACTTCATCGGGATGGGGGTTTTCAACGACAGATACGGACCAACTTCGAAGCCGGTGAACGCATCCTCCCAATTGAAAAAACGGTCTTCGAAGATCACCGGCAGGGAGACGCCGTGTTGCGCTTCGGTATCCTGATACACCCGTACGTAGTCGATGGCCATTTGCTGGGGGAATTCGGTGGTATGATCCGGGCTGCCCGGCCAGTTGCCGCCGACCGCGACGTTGAGCAGGAAATGGAATCGCTGTTCAAAGGGTGCCGGGAAACCGTGTCCCTGCGAAAACCAGTCGGTTTCCGTGTGGTAGTGCACATCATCGACATACCAGCGGATCTCCCCATGTTCCCACTCAATGGCAAGAGTGTGGAAATCGTCGCTGAAGTCGCCTGAGCTGCGCGTGAAGGTGCCACCACTGTAGGCGTGTGGTGGTCCAGATACCATGCCCCTTCGGCAATTTTGCGCGCACTTCGAACCGGCCGTACCGCCAGTCGCCCTGGTCGATGGTGCGTATACGCGCGGAGGTGTATTCCATGCCGCCATGGGATTCCTCCCGGGCAATGATGTGTAGTCTGCCATCCTGAACGAATACATTCTGGGGCCGGTCCGTGTAGAACTGGAGTTCCGCGTTGCCCTAGCCTGAGAGGCCCTCGGATGCGCCGGTACCGTACTGGTAGGACATTTTTATTCGTCAAGTTGAGTTCCGTCAAACTCATCAGCCCAGACAAGCTCCCGGTTCTGGGCCTGCAGGCCAATGGGAAGTAGAATAATAACAGGAAGAATGATTGTCAGTAACCTCGCTGAATAACTTCTCATAGGTTTCTCCTAATACGTTACAATTTAAAGCTGCAAAATGGATAGCTGTAGTTTGACTGTTAATGAAGCTGTTCACGCATTTAAAGACATACCGACTAACTTACTTTGTCGGTGGCTAAGCAAAAAAAAGGGTCGAAAGTGGCTTGACCACAAACGACCCCTTGGATCACATATGCTGAGAATGCTACAGCCCGCGATGTTACTTCACGAGCGTGAGGCTGCGTGTAAGCACCTGGCTGCCGGCCTGTAGGCGATACAGGTAGACACCGCTTGAGAGTTCGGATGCATCGAAGGATACCGAATGCTGTCCGGCGGAGAGGTAGCCGTTTTCCAGGGTAACAACCTTCTGGCCAAGCATGTTATACACTTCCAGTGTGACCTGAGCGGCTTCGGGAAGGGCAAAATCGATCCTGGTGGAAGGGTTAAACGGATTCGGATAGTTCTGGCTCAGTTGCAGTCTTTCGGGAATCTCCGTACCGACGAGTTCACTGCTGGTATCCTCATC
>SKXL01000160.1 GCA_007128425.1 Balneolales bacterium
CTGCGGTTACCCCGATCCCTTAGTTCCGAAAGGCTGCTTCGGCTGTAACCGGTTCTCATGGTGACATAGGGATTGATACGGTCCAGCGGATATGGAATATCAAAAAGCTTGAGCAGATAGAAGTTCACGCCGAGACTGAACATCTGGTAATTGTTTTTGTAGGATGAGTGTCCGTCCCTGTTCTCCAGAACCGAGTAGACATAGCCTGCCTTGAGGCCAAGAAAAATTGACGGCATGTACTCCAGATCAACTCCGAAGGTGGGATTATAGAAGCGGGAGCTACTTCCCAGAGAGCCAAAAAACGGCGTGGCCCCTCCACCGATCACCCCCATGTAAGTGCCGGTAGAGAGCTGCACATTCCAGCGGTTCAGATCAGGTATGGCTTCGCGCTGACCAGCGCCCTCTTGTGCCTGGGCAATCATGGGAAAACTTCCGGCAAAGATGATCAATATGGCAATGGCCCATGCAGCCAGTGAATTTCGTCTGCAAATCGAGGTAGAATAGGTCGTCATAGATGGTATAGCGTATTTGGTGTTCGCTTCGGCCTATAATATTAATTTTTTTTAATCAAAACCAGGCAAAATATCGGACTGAGACGGGGGTTCAGGGGTTCATGACTTCCACACCTGTCCCTCGCGAATCCCTTCACGGCCGTTCATCGCGTTTCGTGTGTCGATAACGCACTCTGTCCATACCGCAAGCTGGTCGTAGTCCACTTCGGAATGATTGGTGGATATAACCACCGCATCAAATCCGGATATGGTATCACGGTCCCAGGCAACGGAAGCCGTGCCGGCCCAGTGGCCGTGTTCCCGGCTCGGTTTGATCACCGGCACGAAGGGATCATAATAGCTCACTTCGGCGCCCATTTCCTTATAAAAATCCATCAACTTGTAGGTCGGTGACTCACGGTCATCGTCCACATCGGGCTTGTAGGCCAGGCCGACAAGCAGAATACGGCTGCCATTGACCGACTTTTTGTGCGCATTGAGTGCTTCTATGGTGCGGCGAAGCACATAGCGGGGCATGTCGGTATTGACTTCACCGGCAAGCTCGATAAAACGTGTATTCTGCTCGTACTGGCGCGCCTTCCAGGTAAGGTAAAACGGATCTATGGGGATGCAGTGTCCGCCCAGTCCCGGACCCGGTGTGAACTTCATAAAACCGAACGGTTTGGTAGCAGCGGCATCCAGCACTTCGTGGACATCGATTCCCATGGCATGAAAGACCACCTTGAGCTCGTTAACCAGGGCGATGTTGACCGACCGGAAGATATTCTCGGTTAACTTGACGGCTTCGGCGGTACGTGTGTCGCTTACGGGCACGGTCTGTACGATGGCCGTGTCGTAAAGTGCCCTGGAGAGCCGAAGGGCATCTTCCCCGTGTCCACCCACAACCTTCGGAATCTTTGCTGTATTGAAATTGGCGTTGCCGGGATCTTCGCGTTCCGGGCTGTATGCCACAAAAAAATCGGAGTCGGCACTGAGTCCGGAAATCTGTTCAAGCAACGGGATGATAAGCTCCTCGGTGGTACCGGGCCAGGTGGTCGATTCCAGGATCACCAGCTGATCTCGGCGCAGGTGCGGGGCGATGGTGCGCACCGTACCCTCGACATAGGTCATGTCCGGCTCCCGGTGTTCGTTAAGCGGGGTAGGCACGCAAAGCAGGATGGCGTCGGCTTCCGGGATGCGGCTGAAATCTGTGGTGGCGTCGCAAATATCGGATCCGGACAATTTCTGCATCATTGGGTCACCCAGGTGCTTGATGTAGGAGCGGCCCGCATTGATGGCATCGACTTTGTCGCTGTCAATATCAAAGCCGAGTACCGGCATCTTCTTTTCGTGGAAAGTCCACATCAGGGGCAACCCGACATAGCCAAGGCCGACGATGCCTACGGTAAATGTGCGGTTTTCAATTTTTTCCAGCAGGGCATCAAGTGTTGTCACGGCGTATGTTTCTTGCTTCATGATATATCGGGGTTGCGAGGAATCAAATTACGGGGCGAATTTCAAAGCCGGAAATTAACAAGATCATTCATTGGAAAAAAATCATTCCGATCGAAGTATGACTGCTGCAAACATCTTAGTTGTTGCTGATTTCCACAGTACTTTGTTGCGCCTCTGTAACGGCCCGGGAAACCAGGGCTTCTCCGGGCCTTTCAGCTTTTTTTCGCGAGCGGAGTGTCACATTTGGTCGAGGTGGATTCTTCTCCGTATCGGACGGTGCCGACAATTCTTCGGCTTCTTCCGATGCTTCTTTCCGGGTATCATAGATATAGGTCGGAACAATCCGTTTGAGATGCCTTCTGACTTCATCTCCATCCTGCTGGATTGCGGATGCAAACAGATCTTTCAACATAAGTTCGAATTTATCTGTTGACGGACCGTTGATTTTTGCCGAGAAGATTTTTTCGTGATGGGTGGCGGAAGTTCCCTCTTCATCGGTCAGCAGCTCTTCGTACAGTTTTTCACCCGGTCGCATGCCGGTGTAGGTAATTTCAATATCACGGTCAGGTATTAAACCACACAGGCGGATCAGATCGCGGGCCAGATCAACGATTTTGACCGGTTGACCCATATCCAGCACGTAGACAGAACCGTTGCAATTGAGTCCGCCGGCCTGAAGCACCAGTTGTGAAGCTTCGGGGATGGTCATGAAGTAGCGTGTCATATCCGGGTGTGTGACGGTAACCGGACCGCCGTTTTCAATTTGCCGTTTGAACAACGGAACGACGCTGCCCCTGCTGCCAAGCACATTTCCGAATCGAACGGAAACAAAAGACTGGTCTTTATTGGCGCGCAGTGATGCCCGGTGAACGACGTATTCGGCCACTCGCTTGGTGCATCCCATAACGGAGGTCGGATTAACCGATTTGTCAGATGAAATATTGACAAAACGTTCTACTTCGTATTCCAGGGCGAGCTCGGCCAGATTACGCGTGCCTCCGACATTGTTCAGAATAGCCTGGTCAGGATTATCCTCCATAAGCGGCACGTGTTTGTGTGCAGCGGCATGAAAAACCACTTGCGGGCGGTATTTTCGAAATACGTGCTCCAGAGAACCGCGGTCTCGCACATCGGTAATCAGAGCTGTAAAAGTGACCTGCGGATAATCGGTACGGAATTCACGTTCCACCTTGAATATGCTGTTTTCACCGCGTCCGAGCAGCAACACATGGCGCGGATTAAAGCGCATGATCTGGCGTACTATCTCGCTGCCTATCGATCCGCCGGCTCCGGTAACCAGTACGGTCCGTTCGTACAGGTAGTCGGATATGGGAGCCACATCCAGTTCCACCAGTTTGCGGCGCAGCAGGTCAGACACATCCACCTGGCGAAGTTTTGCAATATTGAAGTTGCCGCTGAGCAGTTCATAGAGGCCGGGCATGATTTGTGATTCGATCCCTGCTTCATGCGCCAATGTCACCACTTTCCGGATTACTTCACCCGGAACCGTGGGCATGGCGATGATCACTTTGTCGACGTCATGTTTGCGGGCCACTTCGGGAAGATCATCCAGGTGCCCCAGTATGGCATAGCCAAGAAACCATTCTTTTTGCTTGGTGGGATTGTCATCCAGGAAACCTGCAATTTCCATATAGGACTCAGGATGGCGGCGTACTTCACGGGCAAGCATGGTGCCTGCTTCACCTGCGCCGGCAACCAGCACACGCGATACTTTGCGTGGCGAATGTTTCACATCACTTCGCCTCACCGTTTCACTTTGGATACGGGCAAAAAGCCGTATACTGCTGAGCATCAGTATGGTGAGACCGCCTTCGATGACGGGCACACTGCGTGGCAGGTACAGCCCCAAATGTATGAAATACAGCGCAACCACTACTATGAATGTCACTACAACGACACCCTGAATGATACGAAGCAAGTCCCAGACACCGATTTTGCTCCAGGCTTGACGGTGAAACTGAAACATATAGAGTATCGTTGCCTTGATGGGCATGGTCATAAGTGTCAGAATAGCGATATCCCCGACATGCTCGGTGATGTTCATCTCTATTCTGAGGAAGTAGGCAATCGGTAGCGCGAGTGTCCACAAGGCAAGATCGGCAAGATATTTTAGCAGTAGTCTCATGAAAGTCTCCTCTTTTTTCTATTTGGCTCTCTTTGAAGTCCATTGCGGCTTATCATGGCAAACATGTTTTCCATGTAGCGCTGTGTTGTTCCGGCGACGTGCGGAGTAAGAATCACCTGTGGCATGGACCAGTACGGGTGATTTGAGGGGAGCGGTTCTTCATCGAACACATCCAGCACGGCTCCGGCCGGAATACCGTTCCGCAGAGCGTTAATGAGTGCGGATTCATCAACTACGGGTCCACGCGAGACATTGACAAGAAGGGAACCCGGTCGCATCCTCCCGAGAACACCTGCGTTGATGATTCCGCGTGTGTTCGGGGTAAGCGGCACACAAAGTACCATAATGTCACACCATTCAGCAAGGTCGACAAGGTCACCGACACCATACACTTTTTCCACGCCGGGGACATCGCGCTCGACGTTGTCGCACCCGCGAATTACCATGCCGAAGGGAATGGCGCGTTGCACCACACGGGTACCAATGTTGCCCAGCCCCACGATTCCGAGGCGTGCGCCGGTGAGTTCGGTCAGCCAGGTGCGCTGCCACTCCTGGCGCATCTGCAGGTCGCGATATCGGTGAAACTGTTTGGTGTGGCTGAGGATGCCACCGATCACATATTCGGCAATGGCGGTGGCGTTCACACCGGCGGAGGTGGTGACGGTGATGTCGTGCAGATCCAGCTTCATGGCATCGAGACGGTCACGGCCGGCACTGGTGAGATGAATGTGTTCGGGGCGCGGTATGCGTGCCAGTGCTTCGGGCAGCCAGTCGAGCTGGGGTGTAATGACCAGATCGAACGTCACATCAGAAGGAATACCATCCGGACTTCCGGCAAAACGGCAGGCTGTGCCTGGCAGGTAGCGGGCGAAGAGTCCCTCAAGGAGCGTCCGCTGCCGGTCAAGTACATCCGGTTTTTGCAGGAATAGAGCGTTTTCCGGTTTCATACTGTCAATTCCTCCCTTTTGGAAGATACAAAATTTCGCACGGCAATTACCAGCTTGCGTCGATTTTCTTCCAGTTGTTTGGCACTGTTTTTTCTGAAGTTATTATGGCATTCGTCCAGTCGTTCCACCTCGTTTCGGAGATTGATTCTGGACCGCAGTTCCTTCACATCGTTGATTCCCAGGCGGAACGAGCGCGACAGAATCACCATCTCCGAGCCGAGTCGCACATGCTCGCCCATTATGAGCCTGGCAGGTACCGCATCTTTGCGTCCCACTCGGGCAATACCACCGAAACCGAAGCGAATATCATGATTCTGGATTTTTCGGGCAGCATATTCAACGATACCTCCGCTGAGAAGCTCGAACATGAAATCGAGTCCCATACCCAGGTGCAAATCGTTGAGTCCCAAATGGATTTCGTCAATACCCGCACTGTATTCCAGTATGTCGTCAATGCGTGTCAGGGCCTGAGGCGTCTCCAGCAACAGGTTGAGGCGCACACGTCCGTCGATGAGCCGAATCACTTTTTCCACTTCATCGGCGGTGTTGAACATGGGAAGCATGATCAGATCGGTACCGGCCTCGATAGCCGCATCAATCTCCATGAAGGATTCGGAATGCACCGGATTGATACGTGTCATAATCTCGGCTTCGGGAAGCCGCTTCCGGATGGCGGAAACGTCCTCGGAGGTGCTCAGGGCCATGTGGGTGTCAAGAAA
>SKXL01000076.1 GCA_007128425.1 Balneolales bacterium
CAGAAGGTTTGAGAAACTGCTGACGGTCTTTGTATTCCATCAGAATGCGTGAACGGGTCATCATTTTCTTGAAACGATTTATGGCACGATCGATGCTTTCGTTATCTTTAACTTTTACTCCGAGCATGTGATATCAGTAATTCGATTTATTTTCAGGTTTCAAAAAGTGTATGTACAGACTTCATAATATAACATATTTTATTTCAAATCGCTGTCTTTTTGACAAGGTTTCTTTGACATTCAAAAAAGGAGACCGGATTGGCCTGATTGGTCCCAACGGATCTGGAAAAACAACCCTTTTGCGCATTATGACGGGCCGTCTTACTCCGGATGAAGGGATGTGTGAGTGGTCGTCCGATACCCGGATCGGTTATCTTCAGCAGGAGTCGCTTGAGGTATTGCGGGATCAGACCGTACGCGGACTGGTTATGGAGGCATTTGCCGAAGCCAATGATCTGGAACAGCAAATCGCAGAAATAACGGACAGAATTACCAGGCTCGATTCATACGAAGACAAAGAGTATCCGAAACTGCTTTCACGCATGGAGGCGTTGCAGAGCCGGTACGATATGCTTGATGGCGGTAAAAGACAGGCCAGGGCCGAAGAGGCATTGAAGGGACTCGGTTTTTCATCCGATGAGCTGGATGAGCCGCTTCATACATTCAGTGGCGGTTGGCAAATGCGTGCGCTGCTGGCAAAGCTGTTGCTGGAGGCACCTGACATCCTTCTGCTTGACGAACCGACAAACCACCTGGATATCGACAGCATAGACTGGCTGGAACGCTATCTCCCGGGTTATCCAGGTGCAATCTGGATCGTGAGTCACGACCAGATGTTCCTGAATCGCATGGTCACCCATATCGCCGCACTGGAACACCGGTGTCTGTCGCTCTACACGGGCAACTATGATGCATATGAAAAGCAGTACCTGCAGCAGCTTGAACTGCAGCGGCAGGCATACGAAAACCAGCAGAAAGAGCTTGAACAGGCCGAGCGTTTTATCAACCGTTTCCGGGCGAAGGCGACAAAAGCACGTCAGGTGCAGAGTAAAATCAAACAGCTCGAAAAAATAGAGCGAATTGAATTACCCGAGGAGGATAACAGCTCGATCGATTTCCGGTTTCCTGATCCGCCGCGATGCGGTGTGAAAGTCATGGACATCCGGGGATTGAACAAAACATACAGCACCGACCGGGATGAACCGGTACCGGTATTCACGGAAAACCAGGATATCGGCATTGAGCGGGGTGACAAAATCGCTCTGATCGGTGCAAATGGAGCAGGCAAATCAACGCTGGCACGCATCATTAACGGAACCGAACCGTTCGACGGTGATCGGGTTCCCGGCCATAACGTGATCATGACCTTTTTCGCCCAGCATCTGGCCGATGTCCTGGCATCGGAGCGAACCGTGCTGGATGAGATGGAGTCATCGGCAAAATCACATGAAGCCAGAACCCGGATTCGCGGCATTCTGGGGGCGTTTCTGTTCTCCGGTGATGATGTCTACAAAAAAGTGGGTGTGCTCAGCGGCGGTGAGCGCAGCCGTCTTGCCCTGGCGAAAAGCCTGCTGGAACCGGCCAATCTGCTGATTCTTGACGAACCGACCAACCACCTGGATATCCGCTCAAAAAATGTTCTCTTACGAGCATTGAACCAGTACCAGGGCACGGTGGTGGCCGTCAGCCATGACCGCTATTTTCTCAACGGGTTTGCAAATAAAGTGTGGCGCGTAGGTGGTGGACGTTTGTTCGAGTATCCGGGAGGTTTCAGCTATTATGAGTGGAAAGCGAAACAGCAATCCGACCGGGCCGACATGGCTTCCTACTCTTCCACAAAAGAAAAAGATGGCCATGGTCGGGCTGTTCCAGATTCAGTGATGAGTGGTGGCAGCACCGGGAGTCCGGCAGCCGGAAAAAGTATGAATGGCAGCGGACCCAAATCAAAACAGGTCAAACGGGCAGAGGCCGAGCTTCGCAACCGGTTCAGCCGCGAAATGAATCCGCTGAAAAAACGACTCAAGAAGCTTGAGGATGAGATCGATCAAATGGAAAAAGAGAAAACCGCAATTGAGGAACAGCTCGCCGATCCGGCGTTTTACGAGTCCGGAGATGCACAGGAGGTGCTCAAACGCCATGGTGAGCTGGAACGCAGGCTGGAACGCGGATGGAATAACTGGACCGAAGCCACATCCGACCTTGAAGTTCTTCAGGAGCGATTCGATGGGGCGCTGAGGGAGGTTCTTGAAGGCGGATGAAATTATGGTATCAGGCTATCGAACGGCGTTGATGATGAACTCATCCGGGATGGCCATACCATGTATGCCGATACCGAAGAGAGCGTAGTCATATTTTGCGGGATCGGCCGGGTCCATAAGCTGCAATCGCGCGGTGAGTTCAGCTACGGCTTTCCAGTCATTGGCTGGCCGGGTCAGCAAACCGAACATCCTGGCGTAGCGGGCAACATGCACATCCAGCGGAATCATAAGCTCCGATGCCGGCATGAAGGTCATGGTACCGGGATCCACACAGCTGTCGCGGCGTATGGTCCAGCGAAGAAACAGCCAAAGCCGCTTGCACGAGCTGTTTTTTTCTGGTGAGGCAAGATGTTTTTTGACCCGGACCGGGGCTTCGGGAATCAGAGCGAAAAACCGGTTGTGAAACTCCGTGAGCAGATGACGCTGGCCGGAAACCCGGTCAGCAAGATGGCAGTCAAGCCAGAACCTCTCAAACGAGCCGTAATCCCGCAATATTCTGGATAATGCCTGAAGCAACCACCAGATATCATGGGCCTTGAAGGTCCGGTGCCGGAAGCCTTCGAGCCGTTGCTCATCGGTTGGTGTCATGTTGCCGATGAAGTTTGTCGGTCCTGTACCAAACCGATCCAGCAGATTGGCGGTTTTGGCCAAGACGATATCCCTTCGGCCCCATGCCATCAAAGCGGCCAGAAAGCCGGCCAGGTTCCGGTCCTCCTTGTCATCAAATCGATACATGAACGCAACCGGATCGGCAGCGATATACTCGGGTATTTCAACCTGACAGATTACCGGATCGAGAAACTGACGCAGCGTTTCGAGACGCCTCGGTGGTATCGGCAACAGCGTGTTCCTCATCTCCGGGTCTTTGGTTTTTCACACATGGTGGTTTTTTTTCGGGACACACTTTCATGCTCATTGTTCAGCGTCGTATTTCACCAGTGTTTCGGTGATTTTACGGTTGGCTTTGGGGAATGCAAAGTTGGTGAGTTCATGTGCCGAAACCCAGCGGAAAGGCTGTCCGTTCTGTGATTTTGGAGGAGCGGATCCATCAGCAAGAGATGCAAAAAAAGCATGCAGGGTAATGGTGAAGTGGCTGTAAGCGTGCTGAATAACTTCAAAGGGCTCTTGATCAACAGTCACATCCACACCCAGTTCCTCGCGCAGCTCCCTCCGCACCGCACCGCTGAGCGACTCGCCGGGTTCCTGTTTGCCCCCGGGAAATTCCCACAAACTTCCGAGTAACACATTTTCAGGGCGGCGTGCGATGAGCACGTGACCCTGATCATCACGAATCACACCTGTTGCGATGTGGAAATGCGGTCGTTTTTTGGCTGGTGATTTGAAGGGATAGTGTGATATTCGGTCATGTTGCCATGCATGGCAGCTGTTCTGAAAAGGACACCGGGAGCATGCTGGTGTTTTTGGTGTGCAGACGGTTGCGCCAAGCTCCATCATGGCCTGGTTGAAATCACCGGGTCGGACCCGGTCCAGAAGCTCATCTGCTTTGCGGGCGATCCGCTTCCGTGTCGATGCGAGCCGCACGTCCTCTCCGATGCCGTAGAGTCGGCTGATCACACGGATGACGTTGCCGTCTACGGCGGCCCATGGCTCATTGAAAGCGATGCTCGCAACAGCTGCTGCTGTATACGGACCGATGCCCTGCAGGGCGATGATTTCATCGTAAGTGTCCGGGAACTTGCTGTCATGATGTTCAACAATCCGGCGGGCAGCCTTGTGCATGTTCCGGGCGCGGGAATAGTAACCAAGACCTTCCCAGAGTCTGAGCACTTCGTCCAGATCAGCCTCAGCCAGTGATCTTACATCCGGGAAACGGTTGATAAAGCGCTCGTAATAAGGCGTCGCCTGGTCAACCCGCGTCTGCTGCAACATGATTTCTGAAATCCAGATCCGGTAGGGGTCATGTGTCCTTCGCCATGGCAAATTCCGACCGGACTGCCGAAACCAATCGAATAGTGACGTACGGTCAATCTCAATTTTCACGGGCCAGATCAATCACATTAATGGTAATGTTCATGGAGGATGCCGCTCCGTACTGGTCGGTGGCAATCACCTGGAATTCGTGCTCGCCAGTCTGGCGCCGCACAGGTGTCCATTGAAACGAGCCACTTTGCTCATGAATCGAAGCACCATCCGGAAGGTCCACACCAATGTAACGAATCAGATTGACGTCACTTCCGTCGGGGTCGGTAGCCTGAATCGGTATGGAAAACTCCTCTTCTACAGGAATCGAGAGCGTGCGAACCGGAGAAAAGCGCGGAGGACTGTTAAACGGTCTGACCGTAATGCGAAAGGATGTACTGTCGCTCTGGCCGTCGGGCAGACTGGCAATAACGGATACATTGTGTGTACCAGCATCTGATGAAGATGGCTGCCAGTACAGGCCGTTTCCACGAATCCGGATGCCATCAATATGAGATCGCTGTTGAAAACTGATCTTATTCAGATCGTGTGAACTGTCGATGTCGAGAGGAATCAGCAGTGGCCGGGGGTAGGGTATGATTTGGTTATCTATCGGGCTGATGCGCAGGGATTCATCGCTGCTGCCCTGTGAATCAGAATCTGCAGCCCTTTGACCGGCAGAAGGAAGTGTGGCGATCTGGCCGGCATCCTCCCAGCGGCTCAGCTGACGGAACTCGCTGATCCAGAGCTGCTCCTTGAATACTGTAATGTGATTTCCGGCATCCGGGTCCTCCCGGAATAAAGTGGGTCGAAGTCCCTGCCTTGCCAGCCATATCCGGCTGCTTTCACCACGGATCAGGTAGTTATCGTTCCAGCGCTCGAGCTGGGTGATAGCCTCATCAATACGGAAGAGTTCATCCGAGCGTCCGTCGGAACGTATGCGGAAAATCGCACCGCTTTCTGTGGTCATATACAGGCGGTTGCCGAGGACGTGCAATTTCTCGGCACTCTGGGGAAGCTGGTAGTTTCCGGCCTCGACCAGTTCGCCATCATCATAATCAAACAGAAGAAGGCGACTCTGATTGTCCAGGGCGAAGAGTTGGTTTGAAATCCGATCAACAGAAATGAATGGTCTGTTGTGTGAAAAAACATTTTCGGGAGACTGGTCAACGGATTCCGGTGTCTCCAGAGATAGTCTCAGAAGGCTGTTTCTGCCGGTCAGGTAGAGATTGGTACCCAATCTGACCAGGTCGTTCGGTTCAGAGGCCAGCTGGGTGGAGGAATAGACACCCAGGACCGATGTCGGTTCGATAACGGTGAGTCTTCCATCCTGACCTATAAGATAGGAGAAGCGAATGTCGGTTATCAGTCGCTCGCCCCGATTTGCAAGCCCGGAGGATGAGTAAAGCCACTGCAAGGATTCCGTGCCTGTGCGAAACACCACAAGACCTTCGCGCCCGGACAGCACATACATGTGAGTCTCACTGCTGGAGATGGCCCTGATATCGGGAATCTCCATGAGTGTTTCGTGGCTGCGCACCGGCTGCGGGCGGGCCTCGGTGGCTGAGATAAGTCCGGAAAGAGATATCATTGCGGGCAGCAGCAACATGATTGATGTTCTGCCGTTAAGAATCCGGCCTGTACGCCGGTTGTTACTTTTTTCCAAGTGCATGAATTAAATCGGTTATAACCAATGATGTTTTTTATACCAGTGGATGGTGTCGGTCAGGCCCTTTTTCAGGTCTGTTTTCTGTCGAAAACCCAGCCGGGATTTCGCTTTATCTACCGAGCAGGTCCACTGCATACCCAGTTCTCTGGACTTGTCCCGGTTAATAACGGGATAGCGGCCGATTAATGATGCAGCGGTTTCAACAAAATTTCCAACCAACGCAAGAAGCCGCGGGCTTATTTTTATCGGCAAGATCTTGTGGCCGAATATTTCTCCAGTCACCTGACGAATCTGATCCCATGTATAGAGCTCCTCGCTTGAGATGAAATAGGTTTCCACCCCGGGCTTGTTTTCCGAGACGGCAAGCAGAATACCATCCACCAGGTCATCTACATGAACAAGTGAAATCCGCGACTCATTGCCGGTATCAATAACAGGAAACAGGCGCCAGGAAGCCATCTGGAAGACGCTGAAAATCTGATCCTCGCGAGGCCCGTAAACGGCAGGCGGACGCACCACGGAAACGGATATGGAATCGTCCGCGACTTCCGATATCATCATTTCCATTCTTTTCTTTGATTCGCCGTATCTGGTCACCGGCATCATCGGATCTTCTTCGTTGAGTGGCCGGCTAAAGCTGGGTCCGCATGCGGCAAGTGATGACAGCACAACAAGTTTTGGAACGTTCAATTTCATTGCCATCCGGAGTACATTCTCGGTTGCGGCTACGTTAGCCTGGTCAAATGTGTGTTGATCCGGTGCCATCACCACTCCGGCAATGTGAAAGACTACATCTGTATTCTCCATGCCCTTGTGCAGGGCTGAAGGATCGTGGAGATTTCCTTTGATGCGAGTGATATCTTTATCCTGAAGCCACTTGTCACTGGATCGCACCAGGCAGCGAATGTCATCGTTCTGATTTTTAAGCAACCGGTCCACGAGATGGCTGCCTATGAATCCGGTTCCACCGGTTACAAAAGCTTTCATAAAAAATTTGTATACTTGCCTTAATCTTGAAAAAACGGATCAATGGGTTCGGGTTTCGTCTGGTTAGCTTTGAATGCCATTGATCTGTTCACATCTGTTGATCTGTTTACATTAGTGAGGCAGGGTTTGCAATTCATTGAAATATATCGCGATCCTGACACTGAATAAAGCGAAGAACTCGTAAATACCATATAATCTGCTTTTATTTTGCCTTTGATGCGAAATCCTCGAATCGCGATTTTCACGGGAAATTACAATCATATACGTGATGGCGTTTCCAATACTCTGAATCGGCTTGTGGCACACCTTGAGAAACGGGGTTATGCTGTGCTGGTGTTTGGGCCCTGGGTGCCGGAGCCGGCCATGGCTCACACAGGCACGTTTGTACCGGTATATTCTATTCCGGCGCCGGGCAGATCGGAATACCGGATTACGATGGGACTTCCCTTGACAGAAAAGCAGAGGCTGCGTGACTTCAATCCGGATCTGATTCACATCGCCACTCCGGACTTCCTCGGTTACCGGGCACTTCGATATGCCATGAAAAACGATATTCCTGTCGTATCATCTTACCATACTCATTTTTCCAGTTATTTGAAGTACTATGGACTTACCATGCTGAAGCGGCCTTTGTGGAAGTATCTTCACTGGTTTTATCGGAACTGCAGGCATTTATATGTACCGTCGCCTTCCACCATACAGGAACTTCGCAGTGAAAATGTGGAATGCGAACTTAAATTGTGGAGCCGTGGTGTCGACACCAGCCTGTTCAATCCCGGACAGAGGGATGATGCCTGGCGGAAATCGCTTGGCTTTTCTGAAAGTGATCTGGTCATTGTATTTGTCTCCCGTCTGGTTTGGGAAAAGAATCTTGAAATGGTTGAGAAGGTTTTCCGGAACATCCGAAAAACAGCACCGGATGTGCGAACCATGATTGTGGGAGATGGACCCGCAAGGGCGGTCCTGGAGGATCGGCTTCCCGATACCGTGTTCACAGGATATCTCAATGGACGCAATCTTGCCAGAGCCTATGCCGGCGGGGATATCTTTTTCTTTCCCTCCGACACCGAATCATTCGGCAATGTTACGCTCGAAGCGATGTCTTCGGGATTGCCTGCAGTAGTGGCGAAAGCAATTGGAAATATTTCACTGGTTGAACATGGTGTCAATGGTTATATTGCTGATGCTACCGATCAGAAGGCGTTCATCAGTTTTTTGCTGGATATCATAAACAGCAGTGGAATGCGTAACAAAATGGCCACAATGGCTCGTAAAAAGGCACAGAATTATGAATGGGAACGAATTATGGATCAACTCGTTTCTTACTATGATGAACTCATTCCGGATTTGTCCCGGTCAGGGAAAACCGTTTGATGCATAGGTTATAGCTATGAAACCCGAACAGAGTTGTCGGTTATTTGCTCGAAAAAAGAAATGAAATATTACTGATTTTGTTGCATATTGATTCCAATCAAGGTGCGATTCTCATGGAATAACAAGCGAGGATGCAAACCGAATGTAATGGCAAGGTCAGTGATTGGAAGTTCAGAAATTATTGCAGATTACCATCAGATATGGTTATTTTTAACGATTTGCAAAGCCAAACTGCACATTAACTAAATGGCCCAACCCGATCAAAAAATAAAACCGGTTGACATCTTTGCCAAAGCGTACCAGTTTACAGCAGCTGATGAAGTAAAGGCACAGGGGCTGTACCCCTATTTCAAACCACTGACCGATACGGACGGCAATGTTGTGGTGATCGAGGGAAAAGAGGTCATAATGGCCGGGTCCAACAATTACCTTGGGCTCACCAATGACATCAGGTTGATGGAGGCAGCGCAAAAAGCGATTACAAAGTACGGCACCGGATGTACAGGTTCACGATATCTGAACGGCACGCTGGATCTTCACCTTGAACTCGAGGATAAGCTGGCCCGGTTCATGCAAAAAGAAAACTGCGTACTTTTCAGTACGGGCTATCAGACCAACGAAGGAGCTATTCAGACCATTGCCGGACGAAACGACGTTATCTTTTCCGACAAAGACAACCACGCCTGCATCGTCACCGGAACCCTGCTTTCCAACGGGCGCACGGTCCGTTATTATCATAACGATATGGACCATCTTCGCAAACTCCTCGAGCGTGAAGGTCCTGCGGTCGGCAAAATCATTGTGAGTGACGGAGTTTTTTCCATGTCCGGCTCTCTGGCAAAAATTCCGGAGCTGGTAGCTTTATCCAAAGAATTCAATGCCCGGTTGTACCTGGATGATGCGCATGCCATTGGTGTATTGGGTGAAGGGGGACGCGGCTCGGCCTCCGCATTTGGGTTGCTTGACGAAGTGGACCTCATCAGTGGAACATTTTCCAAGTCATTCGCTTCATTAGGTGGATTTCTGGTAGGAGACCGCTCCATAATCGAATACATCCGGCACCATTCTCCTGCGCATATATTCAGTGCGTCCATGCCGCCGGCTAATGTAGCAACCGTTCTTAAGGCCCTTGAGATTCTTCAGGATGAGACGTGGCGGCTTGACCGCCTTGAGGTCATTTCCAATTACATGCGAAAGGGTTTGAAAGAACTTGGATTCAATATCTGGACCAGCCAGTCGCCCATAATCCCGGTGGTCATCGGTGATCTGATGGATTGCCTGAAATTCTGGCGGGATCTCTTTGAAGAAGGTGTTTATGCCAATGCGGTAGTTCCCCCGGCCGTTCCTCGCGGACAGTCACTTCTGAGAACCAGTTACATGGCCACTCACACCGACGGTCAGCTCGACAGCATCCTTGATGCTTTCCGCAAGGTTGGCATTCGCCGTGGTATCATTGATCATAACGGGCATTCCCTTATCGAGGCCTGACCCGTGGAAACCGCATTCGCAGAATCATCTGAAACCAAAAACCTGATGGGGGTCGCTTTTGTCTCCACTCCGGAAGAGCGCAAACAGTTCATAGAGTTTATTTACCGACACTATGCTGATGATCCGATCTGGGTGCCGCCACTCAAGATGCAACAGAAAGAGTTGTTGGACACCGATAAAAATCCTTTCTTCAACGATGCGGAGATGGCCATGTTTCTGGCCTATGAGAATGGCAAAGTGGCAGGACGGATTGCTGCCATACACAATCACGCCTACAACCGGCACAACAATGACACAGCCGGCTTTTTTGGTTTTTTTGAATGCAGTAAGAACCAGTATTTGGCCGATCTGCTTTTTCGCGTCGTCCGGGACTGGCTTAAAAATCGGGGTTGCACTAAACTTTTGGGACCAATGAACCCGGGTCTGCTGGACGAAATCGGAATTCAGATAGATGGATTTGAACACCGTCCGGCTATTATGATGCCGCATTCGAAAAGGTGGTACGATGAAATGATACAGAACGCCGGACTGAAAAAAGAGATAGATCTTTTTGCATACAAGGTTACCTCAGAGAATGTTCGGGTCGACCGGATGGATCGTGCATTTGAAATTGTAAAAAAAAGAACGCCCGGATTGAAGATCCGCAAGGTTAATCTGAAAGCTTTCGACCAGGAGGTGAAGATCATCCATCGTATTTTCAACAAGGCCTGGTCGAGAAACTGGGGTTTTTATGAAGTGAGTCTGGACGTGATAACCCACCTTGCCAAAGAACTCAAAATGATTGTTGACACCGACTTCGCTCATGTCGCCGAGGTTGACGGGGAGCCTGTTGGATTCTCGATCGCCCTGCCCGATTACAACATGGTTTTCGACAAGATGGATGGTACTCTGTTTCCCACCGGATTTATAAAACTGCTCTGGCATCGACGCAAGATCAATGCAATTCGCACTGCACTCATGGGTGTGGTGCCGGAATATCAGGGCCGAGGCATCGACGCCCTGCTTACAAGGGAAGCGATTGTCAACGGTCTGCCCAGAAACTTCACATCAGCAGAAGTGGGATGGCTTCTGGAAACCAATACCGGAATCCTCAGGGTTGTTGAGCGCCTGGGCGGTTTTAAGGAAAAAACGTACCGCCTGTACGGACAGCCGATAGCCTGATTTGTAAAAGAGTGGTTTTTTGCCTTATTTAACAAAGTCCTGAAAAAATCGTTTGGTGTTTTATATCCATAAAATCTGACCTATGACTGTAAAGACATTGACCAGGTTGCCTTCGCTGGTTCAGAATAACTCAGATTTCAAGGTACGATCAACACCGATTTCATCATTTTCACGGGAAGGGGTGCTTGAAGTCTATCGGAACATGCTGCTGGTCAGAAGGCTGGATGAAAAAATGCTCATTCTCTTGAAACAAGGGAGGGGACATTTTCACATCGGTTGCTCCGGGCATGAAGCCATCCAGCTTGCCACAGCCTGGTCATTGGAAAAAAAGAAGGACTGGGCATTTCCATACTACCGTGATCTTGCATTCTCGGTGGGGTTCGGACTGACATCCAGAGACATTCTGTCATCGCATCTGAGCAAGATGACCGACCCTTCGGCCGGCAGACAGATGCCATCCCACTTCAACAGCCGCGAGCACCATATAGTCTCAGCTTCAAGTGCTATAGGTGCCAATTTTCTTCCCGGCCTGGGGCTGGCGCAGGCATCCATATTCAAGGGGGCCGATGAGGTGACTTACATCTCGACGGGCGAAGGTGGGACATCACAGGGAGTCTTTTTTGAACTGCTCAACTGGGCCACCCGATGCAAGGCGCCGGTGGTCGTTGTGATCCAGGACAATAAATATGCCATCAGTGTGCCTGTCAATGAACAGACAAGCAACAAGAGCATTTCGAAAACCGTCCGTGGATTCGAAAACCTGAACATATTCGAGGTGGACGGCACCGATTTCTTCAATTCTCATGCCGCTATGAAAAAGGCCGTGGAACGGGCAAGAAAAGGGAATGGCCCCACTGTTGTGCATGCGCACGTCGTCCGCCTGGTACCGCACTCATCATCTGACGACCAGAAAAAATACCGCAACTCAGAGGATCTCGAAAGTGACCTGTTGCATGATCCCCTGGCGAAACTTCGGAAAAAGCTGATTTCCTCTGAATTGGCATCGGAAGATGAGCTTGACGAGCTGTCTCGCGATGTGTTTGATCAGGTCGAAAAAGACACGGAATGGTGCATGAAGCAGAAAGATCCAAAGCCGGAAGAGGCTCTGCATAATGTGTTTTCTGAAAATCCACCGAAGCTGAAATATGAAAAAACAACACCTTCCGGTGATCCGATTGTAATGGTGGATGCCATAAATCATGCCATGGCCGAAGAGATGGAGCGTGACGAGAATATCGTTGTTTTCGGTGAGGATGTCGCCGGCGGCAAAGGCGGTGTGTTCACAGCGACACGCGGACTGACCGAGAAATTCGGCGTAAAGCGGTGCTACAACTCACCGCTGTCGGAGGCTTCGATTCTGGGAACGGCGTGCGGACTGGCGATACACGGGATCAAACCAATTGCAGAAATTCAGTTCGGGGACTATATCTGGCCCGCCATGGAGATGATCAAGAACCAGATCGACTCGCTGCGTTACCGGTCATTCAACCATTTCAGCTGTCCCATGGTCATTCGGGTGCCGGTGGGCGGTTATATCCACGGTGGACTTTGTCATAGTCAAAACATCGAATCCACTTTTTCCCATTTTCCCGGGTTGATGGTGGTAATGCCGAGCAATGCTGCCGATGCCAAGGGAATGCTGAAAACGGCAATCCGAAGTGATGATCCAATCCTGTTCCTGGAACATAAGGGTCTGTACCGCCAGGGGTTTGCCCGACGGCCGGAGCCTGACAGAGACTACCTGGTGCCGCTTGGTAAGGCGGCTGTCGCACGTAAAGGCGGCGACCTGACGGTCGTAACATATGGTGCGCTGGTGCAGAAAGCGCTCAATGCGGCAAAGACGTATGCCTCAAAGGGGGTTGAGATTGAAGTCATTGACATTCGCTCCATGCTTCCGCTGGATTCCGAAACCATTTTCGAATCGGTGGGCAGGACCAACCGGGTGCTCGTTTTACACGAGGACCATGAATTTATGGGATTCGGGGCTGAAATAGCGGCACAGATTGCAGACAAATCATTTACCCATCTTGATGCCCCGGTGAAGCGGGTGGCGGCCAGGTTTGCACCCATCCCATATGCCCCTGTGCTGGAAAACTATATCCTGCCGAACAACGACGATATCAGCAGGGCAATTGAAGAGTTGATTCATTATTAATTCATTTCTTATCCGCATCTTCTGTTGCGCTGAAATATTTCAGTAATCTGTTCACAATTAAGGACTTCAACTATGACAAAATACAGAATTGAAAAAGACTCTATGGGTGAGGTCAAAGTACCTCAGGATGCTTTTTATGCTGCACAAACCCAACGAGCAAAAGAAAATTTTCCCATTAGTGAAATGCGCTTTGACCGTGCTTTTATCCAGGCTCTTGGCTATGTAAAGCAGGCCTGCGCCCTGGTTAACGAGGATCTGGGAATGTTGCCGGACAATGTTGCGAAATATATTGTCAAGGCAACTCAGATGGTAATAGACGGAGAGCTGGACGACCACTTTGTGGTGGATGTGTTCCAGACCGGATCCGGCACATCGACCAATATGAACGCTAACGAAGTGATCGCCAACCGGGCCAATGATCTGGCACAACAGGATGGCGTGGATGTGAAAATTCACCCCAACGATCATGTCAACTTCGGCCAGAGTTCCAATGACGTTTTCCCGACAACCATCCGGGTATCTGCGCTTCTGGCTGTCAGGCAGCAGCTTGTCCCCGCACTGGAACATCTTCGCAAGGCATTCCATGACAAAGGGCAGGAGTACGCCGATGTCGTGAAGACCGGTCGCACCCACCTTATGGATGCAATGCCGCTGACCATAGCCCAGCAGTTTGGCGGATACGAGCGTCAGCTTGCACTCGGTATCGAGCGGCTTGACTCCGCCCTCGAACGGCTTCGTGAGCTTCCACAGGGCGGGACGGCCATCGGTACCGGTATCAACACGCACAAGGAGTTCGGCAAGCGTTTTGCCGCCAAAATATCAGAGCTGACCGGAGAATCCTTTACCGAGTCGGTGGATCATTTTGAAGCCCAGGCTACACTGGATGCCCCGGTCGAGACCAGCGGACAGCTGAAAACCATTGCTGTCGGTATGATGAAAATGGCTAACGACCTTCGCTGGATGAATTCCGGTCCGAACAGCGGTTTGGGAGAAGTGCAGCTCAAGGCGCTGCAGCCCGGATCATCCATCATGCCGGGCAAGGTGAATCCGGTCATCGAAGAGTCGGTTACCATGGTCTGTGCCCAGGTGATCGGCAACGACACGACCATCATGATCAGCGGGCAGTCCGGCAACTTCGAGCTGAACGTGATGATGCCGGTGGTCGCGTACAGCCTGAACCAGAGCATTGTGCTGCTCGCCAATGTAGCCCGTAACTTTGCCAATCAGTCGGTATCCGGACTCATTGTCAAAAAAGAGGAAATCGCCGACAAAATCGGTAAAAACCCGATCCTGGTTACGGCATTGAACCCGATCATCGGGTATGATCTGGCAGCCCGGATAGCGAAAAAGGCCTTCGCGGATAATCGTCCACTCAAAGAAGTTGCTCTTGAAATGACGGATCTCACAGAGGAAGAGCTGGACAAGGCACTTGATCCGATCAAGATGACAAAAGGGGGCTTTACCGAGTAATCAGTACCCTGACAATGCATGCATCATATCGGGCACAGGGCATGCTCATGAGGCCTGTGATGCATCAAAAAATCCAGGTGAAAAACAGATCAACCAGAATCAAAACCCAGACGGCGGGCAGATAGATGAGCGAGCCGTAGAGAACTTTTCTGGCGTTTTCTTTGGAGCGATCCAGCTGAAAACGAAGGCCAAAGTAGAGGAACAGAAGCCCGGCTGCAACGGCGCCAACCAGGTAGAAAAGTGTGTTCATCCCGTAGGTGTAGAGAAACACGCTGATCGGAATGAGGAGGATAAGGCATAATGTAACCGTTAAAGAAGAGATCAATCCCCTTGTATCGCGTTCCGGCAACATGCAAAAACCGGCACTCCGGTAGTCGTCATTGCAAAGCCAGGCGATGGCAATCACATGGGGTACCTGCCACAGAAATACAATGGAAAAGAGTACCCAGGCCACGGGGTCTGCCAGCGATCCGGAGGCAGCCACCCATCCCCCCACAGGAGGCAGTGCGCCCGGTACGGCCCCTACCATTACATTCACAAAACTGACTCGCTTCAGCGGGGTGTAGAATGCGAGATATAGTACCGAGGTGAGTCCGGAAATGATGCCTGTAAGCGGATTCACCAGAAACAAAAGATAGAAAAAACCTCCCGCCATGAGGGTCAGTGAAAAGAGGAGCGCATGCGCCGGGCGGATTTTCTTTGCCGGCAGCGGACGCTTGACGGTTCGGACCATCATTTTATCCAGATCGCGCTCAATAAACTGATTGTGGGCGGCTGTACCGCCGGCGATCATCAAGGTCCCGACAGCAGCATGAATGAAAAGGATCAGGGAAAAATCATTGCCGGCTGCAAGTACGAATCCGACGCTCATGCTTATGAGAACAAGAAACGTAATGCCGGGCTTGGTAAGTTCAAGATAATCTGTGAACACCACCCGGCTGCTGTTCCTGGTGGCGGTTTGGGCTGGTGCTGAATTCATCTGGGACAATTGGGATTCGCGATCTGCGATGCAATCTGAAAACCGGCTTAAAAGAAGTTCCAATAATACAAAAAAATGCGGTATTTTGGACGAAAATATTGCTTCGGTCAACCGGAAGGATTGTATGCAACAGGCCATTTGACTGGTGGACGGCAGGTTCGCTCCGGCATATGCAGATAAAGGATATTTCAATGACTTTGCGTTCCCTTTTTTCAAATCTGAATGTATTTCAGAAAACAGCACTCATCACCTTAGCGGTGACATTTCTGCTGATTTTCATCGGAGGCCTTGTGCGTGCGACCGGTGCCGGTCTGGGCTGCCCCGACTGGCCCAAATGCTTTGGATTATGGATACCGCCAACCACGGCAGCCGACCTTCCCGAGGTATACGACCCGGACCAATTTAATGTTTTCAAGACCTGGATGGAGTATGTGAACCGCCTTGTGGGCGTGCTGGTCGGATTTCTGATCGTACTTACACTGGTTTTCTCGATCCGCTATATCCGGCGCTCCCCTTCGGTTTTTATCGGGGCTCTTGCAGCTTTTTTACTGGTTCTGTATCAGGGCTGGCTTGGCGGACAGGTGGTGCGAAGCGGCCTGCAAAGCGGAATGATAACAATTCACATGGTAATCGCTGTGCTCATTCTAAATGTGCTGATCTGGACCTGGTTTCAGTCGGTGCGCGATCGTGTCCGTTTCTCGATCGGATCAACCGGCAGGCGGTATCTGATAACGGCACTCATACTGCTTATTGCCGCAACCATAACACAGGTTGTTTTCGGATCACAGGTAAGGGAAGCACTGGAGGCGGTTAAAGCAACCTATCCGGTGCTTGATCGAAATCTGTGGATGGACCAGGTCGGCAGTATCGATATGATTCACCGAAGCTTCTCCTGGCTGGTATTGGGACTTGTGTTGATCTTCAACTATCTTGCTTTAAGATATGCCGGTGAGACCATGCTCCCACTTCTTGCCGTATTGAACACAGTGGCAGCCCTCGTGCAGTTACTTTTGGGAGCTGGTCTTGTTTATCTTGGTATTCCACCGGTATTCCAGGTGTTTCATCTATGGATTGCGGCATTTATGACTTCGGTACCGTTTCTTGCGTTATTGGTGATATCAGCCTCCAGACCAGGGATTTCCAGATAAAAAGACTGCAAAAAACCGGGTCAAGGACAAAACACAGCTATCAGCTGCTTGTGTAGCGATCTAAGAATAGACTGCATCACATAAAAACGAATTGAGTATAGATGATATGGAGAAAATCGAAGGATTTTCAAACCGCCGTGAACTTGTGAGGTGTTTGGAGTCTGTCAGAGACAGGACGAATTCGAATGACCTGGTCCGGGTTATTCTGGACGACCAGGAGAAGGTGCTCCTGATATATCCCGCATCCATCCGGAAATTCTCCAGAGGCGGGGTGTTTATGGCAGGTAAATACAATGACAGAAACGCTCTCTTCATTATAGGCAGGGAGTCATTGCGAGTGATGCAGGAATACGACGGAAATATTATTCATCGCCAATCCGATTTTGTGGTTATGAAGTGTCGCTGGATTCGGTCTGTGGCACAAAAAATTCGTGAAGATTTCCCCTATTGTGCTCCAAAAAATGAGCAGAACGGACAGGCAAGCATTGCCTTTGGCGATGTCCTCGGAATGGCGGGCAAGGCGCAGCTTCTGGCCTTCAAAGGCAAGGCAAATCTGGCTTTTTCCCGGCAGTGCATCCACCAGCTGCGCAGGCTGGACATGCATCCGGAAGATGCACGTGATGTTGTCACATGGACCATCTTCAGCGAGGGTTTTGAGGGTGGATTTGCTGCTGAAGCCTGCCATCTCACGACACCTGAAGACCTGAAGGTTATGCTGGATGCCGGCTACACACGCTTTTCAATCGAGCCCTTCATCGAACCATTATACTCCATTCGGGAAAAGCCCAAAAAGGAACTGCTTGAAGCGATATTTGAAATTCCCTGGATTGATCTTGATGATAAATTCGAGCTTATGTTTCATCGATATAAAGGTAATAGAATCGATCTTGGCCCGATCTATTTTTCTGATGAAGGGGAGCAACCCGAATCCCGGGTTATCATGCCCAATGAGGCTGAAGTCCTTGCCGCCATTCGTATGTTGGGGGAAATAATTATCCAGGTCGTAGAAATGGAACGGGTTCTGGTCATGGAAGGCCGTCGCGATGATGTTATTTTGGAAATATCGTTTGCCCGCACAAAAGGTTCGCTTACACCATTCGAACTTTTCTTTCTGGTAACCGAGCTTCTTCGGCGTGATGTCCAGCCTGACTTTATTGCACCGGGTGAGGAAATAACCCAGGAACATTGGCTGGTAGCCCGCCAAACCCGAATAACGGGCTTGTCTGGCCCGGTAGATAAACTGACAGATGTACCTGATCAGACCACCGGACTGCGGTTTTACGGGGTTGTGAAAGATATCAGTTATCTTACTGCACTGGAGTGTATTGCCGCTGAAGAACCGGTACTGTTCAGAAAAGTATGGGACCAATCCAGAAATGTTCTGGAAAAAGTGAAAGAAGAGTTTGCTCTCAACCTGAACATTCAGAAATTCCCGTCGGAAAAGGAATATACGGATGAGGATCTGCCGAAACTGTTGCAGTTAGAACATGCCGAACGGTTTCTTAAATACACCATGAGTGAAGTTTTTGCCAAAAAGGATGAACAGGGGAGAAGATTCCTCAGATTAGCAGTTTATGATTTTATCAGAAAGTATGAATCGGACTACACTGACGCTCTTGTGAAACATTACCGGCACTCCATGGCAGCAGCGTAATACGGATGATTATAGTTATTATTCGGTGATTCTGAATTCCTGCTTTTGATTGCCAACGATTATGCTGTATCCGCCTTTTTCAAGAATCGGATTACCCTTGTCATCAGGATAGGAAACCAGACCGGGAGTGATGACGAACGCAAGAGTGACAGACTCTCCTGGTTTCAGACTTACTTTCTCAAAGTGTTTCAGCTCTTTTACGGGACGGGTAATGCGACCCACATGGGTTGAGGTAAACCAGAGGACCGTCTCCATGCCATCAACCCGGCCGGTATTGGTAACCTTGACCGTTGCTGAAATGCTGCCATTTTCATCCATGGATGGCACACTCAGCTTCAAATCCGAGTATTCGAATGAGGTGTAACTCAGTCCATATCCAAATGGAAAGAGAGAGGTCGTCAGATTGCCATGAACAATTTGATTGGCCC
>SKXL01000028.1 GCA_007128425.1 Balneolales bacterium
GAAAGGGCCAGAAAACCACGGAACCCCCAGCTGAATACGATCAGTATGAGAATTATGGGGATGACCGTCCAGGTGACTTCCAGGATGCTGTTATGGGTAATAACCGGGGTGATATCATCTTCCGACTTGCGTCGGTACTTGATCACAAAAATCAGAATGATGATCATGATCCCGGCAAACAGGATAAAACCCGCAACATTTATAAAGGTGAACAGGCTGTCCACTTCGCTTGCCAATGTGGAGCGCTGCGGCGGCAGCATGTAATCTATGATTCTGTTCATATGATCGTTTTAGATCGTATCGGTTCGTTTAATTTGTGGTATAGTGATGTTCCTTGTGCGCAGATTTCCGCTCGCGATAGTAGAAGAAACCGAGAAATATCCCGAGGATGAGCAGAGTTGCAACACCGCCCAGCTTCATGATGTTAACCGCCACCGGCACATAGGATCCCGATGCAGAATCATATTGAAAGCAGTACAATACGATCCGGTCGACGGTGCTTCCGATGCGCCCTTCGGCCGCATCGGAAAGGGCATTGCGCAGCATGAGCTCCGGATAATCGATTCCGTGCAAATAGCGCGAAACCCGACCGTTTTCCGACAAAAATATAAGCGTGGAGCCGTGCATGTACTCCTGCGTACGCTCATTCCACTGATAGTAAAAACCAACCTCATCGCCCAGTCGCCGAACCTCCTCTTCTGATCCGGTCAGGAAGTGGATTCCGTCAGCGGCCCCGGGTTTTCCGAGACGCTCCAGATACATCTCCTTGTTGGCCATGGCCAGCTCGGGTGTTTCTGTCGGACTGATGCTCACCGTAAGTATGTCGAATTCCCTGCCGGGCTGCCATGCCAGTTCACTGACTCCCTTCATCATTCCTTGAAGGATGAGATTGCAGAGCATGGGGCACTCAAAATAGACCATGGCCAGCATGAGTGGCCGGCCATTATCCAGATATTGCCCGAGCTTGACTTCTTCACCGAGTTCATTGTATAGCAGGATGTCCCCACTTACATACTCTCCCAGTTTTTCTGTCACGCCTACGTTCGCAAGCTCCTCTGGCGGCACGTTATGCTGCGAAAAAACATACTCCGCAGGCAGGACCGTGAACATCAGGATAATTAATGATATGGATGGGAGTCGATTCATTACTACCGGTCGCTGGCGATAAGTGTCATTGCACTGTCAATGGGTATGCGGAATCTTCGGTTTTCCTCATCAATCATCTCAAAGCTTGTCAGCTTCTGCCGGTCCCGCTCACGAAGTTGCTCCAGTTCATGATACTCGGCGTTAATGGCAGCCTGTTGTGTTGACAGAAACTGGTTGTAGTTATACAAATTGTACAGTCCAATTAGAATAATCGTGACCATCACGATTCCGAGAATCATCCAGAAGGCAACTGTGCGCAGGTTGACATAGTCATGGGTTACACCCAGAGAAATTGAACTCTTCAGTTTATCCTGAATATTGCTTTTTTGTTCTTTTATCATAACTGGCTTTGATTAAGTAATACCCTATTGGAACATCAGGGAAGCTTAAAAGCATTCCAACAATTTTTTTACATAAATCATAATGGCGTTTCAGCAGATCATCAATGTTTGTTTAGTGAATCCGAAAGAAGAGGGTCATTTTTTGGTACCATGCTGTGCCTGGCAAACTGCCGGAAAAAGAGACCGGCAGAAATCCCGGAAAACGACAGGAGCAGGGTAAGGTCAAGCCAGTGGATAGAGATTGCCCCCTTGTGAAGAATGGGCATCACAATCCAGAATATTTCAAGAAATTGCAGCAGAATGATCCACAGAGATACACCAAGCAGTATCTTGTGGTTTGATTTGGCTTTTTTCCCGAGCAACAGCACGAAGGGTAACACAAAGCGGCCGATGAGAAACAGATATGCCAGCACGATCCATGAACCTTCAAAACGATAATAGTACCAAAGTGTTTCCTCCGGAATGTTGGCATAGTAGATCAGCATGAACTGGCTGAAAGCGATATAGGCATAGAACACCGTAAAGCCGAAAAGAAGGGCTCCAAGGTCATGAATGTGGGCGCTATTGATGGTGTTGACAAGAAGACCCTTGCGAAGCAGATAAATGACCATGACAATGACCACTGCCAAAATAGTCTGAAAACTCATCGAGAAATAGTAGACACCAAACATGGTTGAGAACCAGTGAGAGTCCATGGACATAAGCCAGTCAAATGAGGCAAATGCAACGGTGAAAGAGAATACCAGTATGCCGGGTGCGCTGATCACCCGCTGCTGTTTGTCCAGCTTTTCGCTTGCACTGCGGTCCATGGCTACAGAATTTTTATAGAGGCGGTAGCCAAGAAATGCCCAAACGGCAAAATAGATGACATTGCGAATTACAAAAAAAGGTATGTTGAGAAAAGGCTGTTTGTGCTGCGTTAGCTCATCTGTTGCAATACGTTCGGGACGGGTCCACTCATACAGAAACTCCATGCCGAACAAAATGGGAATGAATACCACACCAAGCCAAACCAGCTGCAGTGATATGGTTTCCGGAATGCGACGCAGCACCACGCTCCAGCTTGACCTTGTAATGTGTTGAAGCATAACGAAAAACAAGGCACCGAGAAAAAGACTGGCAATAAAGGTGAAGCTGGTAAGGTAAGAGTAAAAAAACTGTTCGGTATTGACAAACAGACCGATCAGGCTGAGCGCGATACCGACAAAACCGGCGGCAAAAAAGCCGGTTGAAATTTTGTTTTCTTCCGGAAAAGTGAGTCGGTCGGTAAGCGCGGTGTGATGATGATCCATGCTCATAATTTACGCGTTTAAAGAATCTGTTTTGATCTGCGTTTAAATCTTTGTTTTGATTGTCGGTCTGAATTTCAATTGTCGGTCTGAGCAGGATTGATTGAAGTATACCCCTGTGGATCCATGCCCAGACGCCTCAGCTCATCTTCACCGGCATCCTGACTCAGCTGAAGTGCTCTTACATAGGCCACGATCGCCCATCGGTTTTCCGCATCAATCTGGTGGCGGTAGGAGTTCATGGTGTTCACGCCGTTGTAGATGGCGCTGTATATTTCACCGTCAGGCATTTCACGAGCTCTTTCGGCAAGCAGCGAGGCCGCAATATATCCGTAGTCCGATACCGGACTGTTGCCGTCGCCCACACCTCCGTGACAGGGTGTGCAGAAAATACCGTACTGATGCTGCCCCTGTTTCAGGAACGAACGGGTTATGTCCACGGGCATTCGTTCCACATAGCTTCCGTCATCGTTGATACCCTGATAATAGGCCAGATCGTTTTCCAGCTTGCCGCGCGCGATTGTACCTTCCACCGGTGGCCGCATCGCCCTGCGATCCTCAAAAAACGGATTTTCCTGGTAAGCATTGAACCGATCCTGCCAGTACATGTTATACTGCGTATGAATGGGTGGTTTTTCCGAGGGCTGCCCGCGGCAGGCTCCGAGAAACGCGGCCATCATGATCAGAAGCGATATATGAAGGAATGATATTTTCATAGTGTGATGATCGGAATAATCGGCAATCTACTCTGGTATGGTTTCGATGTACGTGGCACCAATGCTTTTCAGAAATTCACTGGTTTGCTGCTCCGAAAAAGCCGGATCGGTGGCTTCTATACAGATGAAGAAACCGTCATCGGTTGCTTTGGCAATGCGGTCGGAGTTGAATATCGGCTGGTGCAGCCGTGGCAGCCTGTTCAGGAAGAACATACCCATGAATGCACCGAAAGAGGCAAGCAGAATGACCACAGCAAATGCCACCGGAACAAAAGCCGGAAAATTGAGATACGGCTTGCCGCTGATATGCAGCGGGTAGGCGATATCCATGGACCAAACCTGAAGGGCAACCCCGCCCAACAGACCCGCGATTCCGTGCGCCAGAACGATCCATCCGAGTTTGGACGGCTTCAATCCCATGGCGTCGTCCATCCCGTGAATCGGAAACGGACTGTAGGTATCGAAATGTTTGTAACCTGCCTTGTTTACCTCTGAAGCGGCATCCATAAGGTCAGCCGGATTGGCAAACTCGGCAAGCACGGCGTAAGGTGTATCCTTGGAGCTCATAGGTTAATCAGTTTTTTTGGAATGACCATTCTGTGTTCTGTAATACGCCGGATTGGCCTGAGGCATCACACCCTTTATCTCCGCTATGGAAATCATGGGCAGGAATCGCATGAACAGTAAAAATAAAGTAAAGAAAAGCCCGAACGTACCTACATAGGTAAGCACATCCACATAGGTGGGTGAGAAATAACCCCACGAGGAGGGCAGAAAGTCCTGCGCCAGTGAAGTGACCACAATTACAAACCGCTCAAACCACATGCCGATATTAATGACAATGGACAGGATGAAGGTCAGCACAATGTTGCGCCGGAATTTTTTCACCCAGAAAAACTGGGGTGCCACAACATTGCATGTGATCATGATCCAGTACGCCCAGGCATACGGACCGAAAGCCCGGTTGATAAAGGCGAATTTCTCATATTCAACCCCTCCGTACCAGGCAATGAAAAACTCCATGGCGTAGGCGAATCCAACCATGGTTCCGGTCACCAGAATAATGATATTCATCTTCTCGATATGGTCGACGGTCATGATATCTTCAAGCTTGTAGAGCTTTCGGGTGATGATCATGAGTGACAGTACCATCGCGAAGCCCGAAAAAACAGCACCGGCTACAAAGTAGGGCGGGAAGATGGTGGTATGCCATCCGGGGATGATGGAGACGGCAAAGTCAAAGGAGACAATGGTATGTACGGAGAGTACAAGCGGAGTGGCGAGTCCGGCCAGGATCATGTAGGCTTTTTCGTAATTTTGCCATTGTCGATTACCACCGGTCCAGCCAAGTGCAAACAGACCGTAGACCATTTTGGAAATTTTTCCTTTTACCTTGTCGCGCATGGTTGCCAGATCGGGAACAAGGCCCACATACCAGAACAGAGTGGAAACGATCAAGTAGGTGAACACCGCAAATACATCCCACAGCAACGGGCTGTTGAAATTCGGCCAGAGCTGCATGGAGTTGGGAAGCGGAAAAATCCAGTAGATGGTCCAAAGACGTCCGACGTGAATAGCAGGAAACAGACCGGCGCACATTACCGCGAAGATGGTCATCGCTTCGGCAAACCGGTTGATCGCGGTTCGCCAGCCCTGGCGAAACAGGAACAGAATGGCGGAAATGAGTGTGCCGGCGTGACCGATGCCGACCCACCATACGAAGTTGGTAATATCCCAGGCCCAGCCGACCGGCTGATTCAACCCCCAGACTCCGATGCCTTCCCAGACCAGCCAGACAACCATGGCCAGCATGACGGCAAGGAGGATATTGGAAATGCCAAATGCAATATACCACCAGAGCGGTGTTTTTTCCTGTGGAATGTCACTGATCAGTTTGGTGATACTGGCAAAATCATGATTGCCTTTCACCAATCGCTCATCCGGCACTGTTGCGGTGTTCTGACTCATGTAGTGTGAAGTTTTTACTGCTGGATACGGTTGCTTACGATTGTTCGGGAACGTCCCGGTTGGGATTGCGGATCTTGGCCAGATAGGATGTTCTCGGGCGAATGTTCAGCTCTTCGAGCATCAGGTAGTTGCGATCCTTGCTTTTTTCAATGGAAACAATGCTGTTTTCATCACTTATATCTCCAAAACTGATGGCATTGGCCGGACACGCCTGCTGGCATGCGGTGACGACCGTGCCGTCAGGCGGTTTTATCGAATCACCAGTCTTGTTCTTGGTGTCGATTTTGGCCCTGCTGATGCGTTGCACACAGTAAGTGCATTTCTCCATTACCCCGCGGAAACGCACGGTCACATCCGGGTTCATCGCCATCTGGATGATTTCGGGATCATCGCCGGTGGTCAGATATTCCTTGCTGTAATTGAAGAAGTTGAAGCGACGGACCTTGAACGGACAATTATTGGCGCAATATCGTGTTCCGATGCAACGGTTGTAGGTCATCTGGTTGAGACCGTCGTTGCTGTGTGTGGTCGCTGCAACAGGACATACCTGCTCACATGGCGCATTATCACAGTGCATGCAGGGCACCGGCTGGTGCATTACTTTTGGATTGCCATGATCATCGCCCTTGAAATAGCGATCAGTTCGAATCCAGTGCATCTCCCGTCCGCGTCGCACTTCCCGCTTGCCTATGACCGGTATGTTGTTCTCCGCCTGACACGCGATGGTACATACACCGCATCCGATACAGGAGTTCAAGTCGATGGCCATTCCCCATTGCGGTTCATGATCGGGCCACTCCTTGTCAGAGAACAGGGAGACAGGATGTTCACGCTCTCCCCCGAAAGTACCGGGTACGTAGACGGCGTCCTGAGCAAAAGTGGGGTTTTGACGATAATAATCCAGATCGGCATCCTGAATATGCGGTCGTCCCTCGAGACTATGGTGGTCCTGAGTGCTCGCTATAACGTAGGTTCTTCCGGCACTCTCAACATTCACATTGGTGATGAAAAGGCTGTTATCACTGCTTCGAAGCGGGTAGATATCAACTCCGACCTGATCCGCCACACGTCCGATCTTCCGACGCCCATATCCAGTGTAAATGGTGATGCTGTTGTCGGCATGCCCCGGCAGTACCCAGGCAGCAATTTCGGCTTGCGCACCGGTCTGGGTAGTAATGCGAATTACTTGCTGATCGGGATCACCAAATTTGCGTGCCGGAGGGAGGCCGAATCGCTCCGCCGTATTCGGAGACAACAGTGCCACATTGTCCCAGGTGATCTTGGTCATGGGATCGGGAAGTTCCTGGAGCCATCCGTTGTTGGCAAAACGTCCATCGTGAAGCTTGGGATCCGGCTGAATGACCAGTTCCACTGCGTCGATCGAATGTTCCATCGGTCTGCCTAGAAACTCAGCTGCTTCTGCTGCAAATCCGGTTACCAGAGAAACGTCAACAGAGGAGTAGCGGGTGTTTTTTTGCAGACCGTCGTGAAGCACTTCGTTCCAGCTGCTCTCAAAGGCGCTCGGAAGCAGATCCTGCCATGTTTCTCTGATAAGATCATGACCGCCGGCATCCTCACCGTTCACCACGGTATTAAGAAATTCCGTCTCACTTTTCCCGCCAAACAATGGCTGTATCATGGGTTGAATAACAGAGCGGATTCCGTTGTAGGAGTGACCATCACCCCAGGTCTCCAGGGGATGGGCCCTGGGAATATGCCAGGTGCCGGCACGGGACGTCTCATCATAGTGCAGGGAGAGGTGGATTTTCTCGGATACGTGATCCAGTGCTCCGGTGAAATCAAGATCGGCTGGTGCCGTGTAGACCGGATTGGTACCGATCAGAACCACGGTGTCATAATTGCCGGTTCTCATTTCACCTGCCAGATCACGTAACGCATCATTCTGATCGTTTTGCGCGATATAGGGGACCTCGAGATATTCCACGGTATGGCCGGCATTGCCCAGTGCCAGATTGATGGCAGCGACTGCCGCATGTACCGGGGTATCATGACCCGCGCCGGCGGTTACAATGGATTCACCTCTGTTTCGGAGCAGCTCTTCGGCGAGTACACTGATCCAGCTGTGATCGCTGTATTCATTGCGGTAGCCGGAAAAAGCATCCAGGCCCGGCAGGCTTTCCGAAAGTCGTGCTGCCAGGGCAAAAGTAAATCCGGGAATCTCAGAGCTTTTAATACGCAGACGATGATCGGCATTTGAACCGGTGAGTGAGTAATTGCTCTCAGCTACATAAAGGCGTGAAGGCTGTGAATCAGGAGAAGAAACCGATCGACTCCTTGCAAATTCTCCGATGTAAGCGACATCGTTGTCACTATGCTGCATGAAATCATCTTCCAGAGAGACCGTCACTTTGGACTTGTCAAAATGGTAAAGGGGACGCAGCCGCCGTCCGAAGGCGAGCCCGATTCCGCTGTATAACGACTCTTCGTTGAAGGGCTCATAGGTAACCCATTGAGCATTCGGAAACCGGTTCAGTGCTGCGTTGCGCAGCCTGTCAAGCGCAGGAGAAGAGTTGGCTTCGCTAATGAAAGCTACACGCCGGTTCGTGTCGGAAAAGTGCTCGCTGCAAAAATTTACAAAATCACTCCAGCTGCTGTCTTCACCGTTTCTGCGCACCTTGCGGGAGCGATCCTGATCGTAAAGCTCGAGGATGGCGGCTTGCTGCCTGGTGTTTGTCCTGCCCTTGCTGCCGGGATGCAGATCGTTGCCTTCAATTTTGGTGGGACGTCCTTCATTGGTTTCAACAACGACGCCACTGAGACTGCCACGGAATGGCAGAGACGAGGCATAATACAACGGAATTCCGGGAACAAGATGCTCGGGTTGCCTGGTGAAGGGCAGGATTTTCTGAACAGGCTTTCGGCATGATGCAAGTCCGGCCAGGGCAACCGACGCTCCCATAATCTGCAGGAAATTTCTACGGGATACCCCATCTTTTAATTCCGTTGCATTTTCAGGAAACTCACGCTCCGCGAATTTCCGATACTCTTCATTCTGAGCCAATTCATTTAAGCTTCGCCAGTACGTTTGTTGTTGCTCTTTTTCCATATGCTTGAAAAAATCTTGACGGATCGAAAGGATGAAAAATTATCGGTGACAGGCGTTGCAGTAAACCGGTGCATCGATGTTGCGTTTGTCGATGACCATCTGTGCAAATTGATAGTGGTCGTCAGGCGGTTCCCATGCCATGTTGGTTACTTCTTCGACCGGACGAAGGTTGGGGCCCGGATTGTTGTGGCAGTCGAGGCACCAGCCCATGCTCATGGACTCGGTTTTCATGACCACTTCCATACGGTCGACCCGGCCGTGGCAGGTGGCACATCCTATGCCCACATTCACGTGAATCGAGTGGTTAAAATAGGAGTGGTCCGGCAAGTCGTGTACCCGAATCCATTCCACGGGCTTCCCGGTCTGCCAGCTGTCCCGCAGCGGCTGAAGTTGCTCGCTACGAACAGCTATATATTCGTGGCATGTCATGCATGTCTCGGTGGATGGAATGGCCGCGACAGCCGATTTCCAGGCTGATCCGTGGCAGTACTGGCAATCCAGGCCGAGTTCTGCAACATGAAGTTTGTGACTATAGGGTATGGGCTGGTTGGGAGCGTATCCGACTTCAAGGTATTCCGGAGAGCCAAAATACCAGAAACCGAAGATGATGCCAGTGAGAATGATAATGGTTGCCAACTGCAACCTTTTTGGTATATCATTAACCCATTCCGGGAAAATCTGAGCCATAAAAACCGTGTATTAACGTGTACAGAGACAAACCTGGTTAAATCAGAGTAATCGAAATGTGAGCACGACTTACGGCAACAGGACTTGCCGCTCATCTGTTTTGATGCGTACCTCATTTTCCGGTGCAGAAGCTTGCATTTGCACTTTCAGGCAGTAAAGATAGTTCAAATTGACTGCTAAAAAAAAGAAAAAAGTTCAGAAATTCACACAATCTTTAAATTTGTAATATCTCAACCGGTCCTGTCAATAGCCTTATGCATTGCCAGGCAACTGGCGCTGGATAACCTGGCTGTCACGTGAAAGGCATATTCCACTTTTTGATGATTTGTTCCTAAATTACCTGCCATTCAAATATTGAATGGACACAAAAATAAAACAGACAAATGTACCGGAACCCGTATTAATACCATATGATGGCCATTACAGATCTCCCTCAACTCAATGCCGTCCTCAACAGCATAGCCACACTCTTTCTCTTTGCGGGATTCATATTCATCAAAAAAAGAAATATCAGCGCACACATGAGAATGATGTGGTCTGCATTCACCGTTTCAGCTCTCTTTCTGATCAGCTACCTGGTCTTTCATTATCAGGTCGGGTCGGTGGGATATGATGGTACGGGCTGGATTCGTCCGGTATATTTCGCCATCCTCATCTCTCATATCATTCTGGCTATGGTTAACCTGCCTATGATTCTGCTGACCATGTATCGTGCCGTGCGAAAAGACTTTGATAAACACAAAAAAATTGCACGGTGGACCTGGCCGATCTGGATGTATGTTTCGGTTACAGGTGTACTGGTATATGTGATGATGGAGATCTCGGGAAGCTACGACAAATTGTACTATTTGCCCTGAAATGCATTGATACCCGGTTTTACCGAACTGGTTTGTAGTCCTTTTTGCACTGATGATATGACGAACTTCCGGGTTGCAGATCCCGGGATGGGTGATCATGGAATTACAGGTTCCATGTATGTCAGACCGACCAATGTAACCAACATCACGAAGTTCAGTCTCCCAGCAAGTTTCTGAAGTCGCTGCCTGCTTCCGGTATGATCACTTTCGTCTTTCCTCCGGTATACCCGGCAACAAGATCACGGAATGTTTCAGGTGAACCGGTGAGCACAGGCATGGTCCCGTAGTGCATGGGAATGGCAAATTTGGGACTCAGCATGTTCACAGCATGTGCGGCATCTTGATGGCCCATGGTGTAGTGATCACCAATGGGGAGAATGGCAATGTCGGGTTTGTACAGTTTTCCGTAGAGCTCGAAATCAGGCATGATGTTGGTGTCGCCTGCGTGATAAAGGCGAAGACCGTCAACGTGAATGATAAATCCGGCCGGATCCCCCGCATACTGTCCTTTCCAGGAACTGGAATGGTTGGCGTTGGTCATGGTGGCCTTGAAATCGCCCAGATCGACCGTGCCTCCCTTGTTCATTTCAACGGCCTGATCTTCAGGCAGTCCATCGTGTTTCAGCAGGCCTGAAAGTTCCACAATCGAAATCACCTTGGCACCTGTTTTTTTCGCCAGGGGGATGGTATCGGCGGCGTGGTCGTCGTGTCCGTGTGTCAGCAGAATAAAATCGACATCCTCCGGTGATTTCCAGGATTCGGGAGTGGTGGGATTACCCTGCAGAAACGGGTCAATAAGTATATTCTTCCCGGTTTTTGTTGTAATGATGAATGTAGAATGTCCTAACCAGCGTGCAGAAATCATAATTACCTCCATCTTAATTAAATATTAATCAAAAAGCCGTTTTACAAGACCGCTAATACGTTAAACAAGAAAAAAAACACTACCGTTTGCCTCAGGATAATCATATTTTAGGTTTTTCGGACGAATGCCGATTCAAGCAAGTTGAACCGGCGGATTACTTCGGCATGTGTTACTGCTGAAACTATAGAAACTATCGGTTACAGATAATAGATATTAGCAAGAATACGTGACAGTGGACTGGCTGTCATTTAAATACACACAAAAAAATATTGGAAATATTATGTCAAAACCAAAGCGTTTAGCTATTCTGGTAGCGGGAGGCCCCGCCCCGGGTATCAACAGTGTTATCGGTGCAGCAACCATCCGTGCAATTCATCATGGTTATGAAGTGTTGGGTCTGAAGGACGGATTCAAATGGGTGATGAGGGGTGATACATCCCATGTTGAGCAGCTCACAATCGATAAAGTCAGCCGCATCCATTTTCGTGGTGGATCTTTCATCGGAATTGCTCGTGACAACCCCACCAAAAACAGGGAACATCTTGACAATGTAATCAACACCCTGCTTAAAATGGGCGTCGACAGGCTCATAACCATAGGTGGTGACGATACCGCATTCAGCGCCAAAACCGTTGAGGAAGCATCGGAAGGTAAAATCAGTGTGGTTCACGTGCCCAAAACAATTGACAATGATCTTGACCTTCCTTATGGCATTCCGACATTTGGTTTTCAGACGGCCAGGCATTTTGGCGTTGAGGTAGTCAAAAATCTGATGGTTGATGCCCGTACCACATCACGCTGGTATTTTGTTGTATCGATGGGACGCAAAGCCGGTCACCTCGCTTTGGGTATTGGCAAATCTTCCGGTGCCACACTGACGCTCATTCCGGAGGAGTTCAAAGAGGAAAAAATCCCGTTGAAAAAACTGACGGACATGCTTGTCGGATCCATTGTCAAGCGCAAAGCTACGGGTCTGGAAAACGGCGTTGTAATCCTGGCCGAGGGACTGGTTGAGCGTCTGAATCCGGACGAGCTCGAGGGACTTGAGGATCTGGAGCGCGATGAGCATGACAACCTCAGGTTTGCTGAACTGAACATCGGTGACATCCTTAAAAAAGAGGTTAAAAAAAGGCTGGCAGAATTCAATCTTAAAACAACAATCGTTGCCAAAAACATCGGTTATGAATTGCGTTGTGCCGATCCCATTCCGTTTGACATGGAATATACCCGTGATCTCGGATTTTCCGCCGTTGAGTTCATCGTGAAAGGCGGTACGGCCGCTATGGTATCGATCCAGGATGGCCACTTTGTTCCGATGTACTTCAATGATATTCTGGACAAGAATACCGGAAAAACAAGAATCCGCATGGTGGAAGTGAACTCCATGTCCTTTGCCATTGCTAAGCAGTACATGATCCGTTTCAATCACGATGATTTCAAAAATCAGGAGCTGCTGAACGCATATGCATCCATCCTTGGCATCAATGCCGCCGATTTCAAAGATCAGTTTGCGTATGTGACCGAACATGAGTCGGAAAGTGATGAGGTCGGACAAAGCATCAAGCAGAACTTCCCGGAAACTTCAAGCCGGTAATCAACCGAATCAAACGGAAAAGTGTTGTCAGTTTTGATGGCACTTTTCCTCTCTTTCTGTATTTTACTATCCTGCACAGGACTGATCACAGACAACAAACAGGAAGCTGACATGGCTGAAAAAGTAAAATTACACCCCGCTACGCCGCATCAGAAAAGAATATTCACCATTGCCGATCATCTTCGTAACGGAGATATCATACTGCTTCCGACCGATACTCAGTATGCGCTGGCATGTAGCTATACCAATAAAAAGGGGATAGAACGAATACGCAAGATCCGTCAGTTGAAAAATGATCATCTTTTGACTCTGATTTGTGATTCGTTGACCGGTATCTCAAAATTTGCCAGGTTGGGAGACGATCAATTCAAGGTGATCAAGAAACTCATTCCTGGTCCGTTCACCTTTGTGCTGCCTGCTACCAAAGAAGTACCGAAGCTTCTTTTGAATCCGAAGAGACAGACCATCGGTTTTCGGGTTCCCGATTATCCCATTTGCCATAAGCTGGTGGATCAGCTTGGTGATCCGCTGATCGCCACAACCGCCCGGCATCCCGATTACGAAGGTGATACGGGGAATGGCACCGATGATCGCAAAGAGTTGTTCCGCAGGTTTGAGAAACAGGTGGGTCTGATTGTTGACAATGAGCAACAACTGTCCGGTGAACCATCAACCATAGTGGATATGTCCCATCCCGACCCGGTAGTGATACGGGCTGGTAAAGGCATTGAGGAATTTCTTGAAGTCTGCGCTGTTGCTGCCCTCAATCCTGTTGAGGCCTGAGTTTTTCCAGGTTTTTTGAGAAAACAGGCTTCACAATTCCATGTTCGGTCACAAAAGCTGTGATCAAATCGTGCGGAGTTATGTCGAATGCCGGATTATAGACCGGTGTTTCCCTGGGTGCCGCCTGCTGTTTGCCGATGAACCGAATCTCGTCGCTTTCGCGTTCTTCAATCGGAATATTCTCCCCTGATCCCGTATCAAAGTCAATGGATGAGATCGGAGAGGCGACATAGAATGGAATTTTGTGATGTCTGGCCAGTATGGCCAATCCATAGGTGCCAATTTTGTTGGCCGTATCGCCGTTTTGTGCCACACGATCGGCCCCTACAACAATCAGGTCGATTTTCTTCTCTTTCATCACCCAGGCGGCCATGGAGTCCGCAATCAGGTGATGCGGCACACCGGTTTTTTCCAGCTCCCAGGCTGTAAGGCGGCTTCCCTGGAGCAGCGGACGGGTCTCATCAACCCATACATGAATATTTTTTTTCTGCAGATGCGCGTGGTAGATTATCGAAAGCGCTGTACCGTACTGACCGGTGGCCAGACTGCCGGTATTACAGTGTGTCAATATATTGGCGTTTTGCGGAATCACCTCCTGTCCGTTCTGGCCAATGGCAGCACATACCCGCTTGTCATCTTCGTGTATGGATTTGGCCAGCTCCAGCAGTGTCTCCTTGATGCGGGCGACAGGTTGACCCTGCATCTTCCGGGCGGTCTTAACCATCTGATCCAGTGCCCACTGCAGATTGACAGCTGTGGGACGCGCAGTGGCAAGGTATTCACAAATCCGTTCCACATCGGTGTGGAACGGCTGCATGCCATCCTCCGGCAAATCTTTAACACCCAGATATACCCCGTAAGCCGCTGCTATGCCGATGGCAGGTGCTCCTCTTACACGGAGAGAACGAATGGCTTCCCATACACGTCCGACTTCAAAAATATCCAGGAAGAACTCCCGGTGAGGCAGGTAGGTCTGGTCAATAATTCGAATGTGGTCATCGATCCAGTCAATGGACGAGACAACTTCAACGGGTTTAATCTTCAATTGCATGGGGATGGAATTCTGCCGTATTGATACTGTGAATTAAATTTAATGTGGATTCAGGCTCTGGGGTGAAATGATTTATGCACCTCTTCCAGAAAGGAACGATCAATATGTGTGTATATTTCGGTTGTTAGAATGGACACATGGCCCAGCATCTCCTGTACCGCCCTCAGATCGGCACCGCCTTCAAGCAGGTGAGTGGCAAAAGAGTGCCTGAGTGTGTGAGGATGAATCGGTTTCTGTATGCCGGCTTTTCGTGCTGCTCCGGTTACGATGTGCCACAGGCTCATGCGTGTCAGTGGTTTGCCCCTGTAGCTCAAGAAAAGTCGATTTCGGGCATCTGCGACATTTTTTCTGAGAAACGGCCGGGCATTTTTCAGATAGTCGGATACGGCTTCCATAGCCATGCCACCCACAGGTACAAGTCGTTCCTTGTTTCCCTTTCCGATGATCCTGAGCAGTTGCAGTTCGGTTATGAACTGATCCGATTCGAGTTCCACTGTTTCGGAAGCCCGTAGTCCGGTAGCGTACATAAGCTCCAGCACGGCAGCATCCCGCTTACCCAAAATCTCCGAACGATCCGGCATATCAAGAAGTGCCGCGACCTCCTGCTGATCCAGCACTTCGGGGAGTTTTCGCCCTTTTCTGGGAAGTTCTATCAGCTCTGCAGGATTGGCCGGACTCCACCGCTCTATTACAGCGAACTGATGGAAACCGCGTATTGTTGATATATTTCTTGAAATGGTGCTAACAGACAGTTTCATAGCCAGCAGCTCTTCAAGAAATTTTTCAATATGTTCCAGGGTGATGCCGGAAAGATCCGAAAGACCCATATCCCGCCAGATAAAACCGAGGTAGCGTCTCAAATCCCGATCATACGACTCCAGCGAATTGGCGGACAGTCCTTTTTCCAATTTCAAAAAGTGGAGGTACTGTTCTTGTTCACTCTCAAACCGGGCCATACGACGGATCGATATTACGTTGTTGAAGTATCTGTCTTTCCATCAGTTGCTTTTTCCGTGCCGGCCTTCTCGACGGCCGCCTCTTCTGCAGCTTCCTCCTCGGCTTGACCCGGATACTTGACGCGTCCGTGATACATGCCCTGCAGTATCCGGGTGAAAATATCTTTTATGACTTTCAGATCTTTGAGAGTCAGGGCGCAATTGTTCAATTGCCCCTCGGCGAGACGATCATCCACAAGGCGATTGACCAGGTTATCAAGCTTCTGGTAGGAGTGGTCGGACATGGATCGTGAGGCTGCTTCCACACCGTCGGCCAGCAGCATGATGCCGGTCTCCTTGCTGTTGGGGATGGGACCATCATAACGGAAATCCTCTTCCTGGATCTCCTGTTCGTTGCCCGACTCGTTCATGGCCTTTTCGTAAAAAAAGCGTATGAGTGAGGTGCCATGGTGTGTTCTGATGAAATCAACAAGTACTTCCGGCAGCTCAATCTCTTTGGCCATCTTGACCCCTGCGTCAACATGGTTCTTTATGATGAGCGCACTCATGCGGGGTTTGAGCTTATCGTGAGCATTGCCGCTCATCTGGTTTTCAACAAAATACTGTGGTTTCTCCATTTTGCCGATGTCATGATACAGCGCCCCAACGCGGCAAAGCAGCGGATTGGCACCTATGCCTGCAGCACCCGCTTCAGCGAGATTTGCCACCTGCAGACTGTGATGGAAGGTTCCGGGCGCTTCAAGCATAAGCTGCTTGAGGATCGGTTTGTTGGTATCGCTTAGTTCAAGCAGTGTGACATCGGTGGTAATGCGAAAGGTTTTTTCGATGAGAAGGATAAGAGGATAGGTCAGCCAAATCCCAACTACATTACCGGCCAGAAAGAGCAGATTGTCAAAGTATATGGCCCAGCCGCCAACTTTCGTGAGAGTGAACCCGAAGAGCACAAGTGCATAGGCAAAGAAAATGAGACCGGGTGTCGTCAAATAGAACTGACTGCGATCCTTGACATCCCTCACGGAATAGACACCAATGCTGCAAGCCGTAACGGTTGCCAGCACAAACTCAAAACTGTTACCGAACATCAATCCCGCCAGCAGGGCAACGAGCGTGGTTGTCATCAAACCGACCCGCGAGTCGAAGATGATAGTCAGCAGGATGGGTGCAATGGCAAAAGGAACCACATAGGGTGAAAGCTCATCAACCCTGGCTACAAACGCACCGATACTGTAGACCAGAAGTATGGTCAGCAAGACCAGCAGCAGCATCTTGTTCAGGTCAAAAATGGATCGGCGATAGAGGTACATGTAAAAGAAGAAAATCAGGAAAACGGCAATAACCAGAATTGTTTCCCCAATGTATTTACTCCAAATCTCGATGTCACTGGCCCGCTCAGCTCGTGCCCGTGCCAGACTTTGCAGCATCACATGGCGTTCGGGGGTAATAATGTCGCCTCGGCGAATGATGGTCTGTCCGGCTGACACAGCGCCTTTGGTGGGCGAAATGCGGTCGATGCGATCCTGGATTCGCTCTTCCGTATCTGTTTCACTGAATGTGAGGCTGGGTTCAATCACCATGTTGAAAAGCTGGACGCCGGTTCGGGCAATCTCATCATCATACTGCCTGGAAAGCCGGGATCGTACAAACTCCCTGGATTCCCGGAGGGTGCGCACGGTTTCCACCGGTGCCTCCCGTTCCGTTCGGTCGCGCAGATCCCGTATGGTGACTTCAGGTGTGGTGATCGCGTCTTTTGACGTGTTAATGATGCCATCGGAGTAAAGCTCCTGCAACATGTTGCTAAGGCTGGCGTGAAGTTCACCATGGATGGATTGATGTGTCTGGTTATTGGCAGGAGCATGCAATCGGTCGTTGGCATAGTGTTCGAGCAGCGGTTGCCAGGCGTTGTCTTCCAGGCCGATGCCGGATCGATTACGGGTGCGCACGTAATAGAGGCTGTCTTCAAGCGCCTGTTGCGGAGTGTCCAGCATGCGGGATTCCTGCCAGTCGGCATAAGCTTCCAAAACAGCAGACAAATTGGCAAACACTGTATCCAGTTGCCGGAGTGCACGGGTGCCGGCCTGGTGTTCAAGCAGGTAGATCGGGCTGGTAACCTGCTGGATTTCGCGCATCTCTTCGCGTATTTCCTCATCCTGTTTGAGCAGGCTGAATGTGAACGGTGCGGTCAGGTCATCATCGCGCCAGGGCTCGCCGATACTGTAAGACGCTTCCTGTACCTGGGTTTTCGGATATAATGCAATAATTATAATGAGAAAACCGAGGCTCAGAATAATCTTGAGTACATTATTTTTGTTGAAAAAATGCGGGGCATCGTCCTTTTTCATTTTTTCCGTAAGGAAGGGAACGAAGGTCTTCTTTTTCCTTTGAAGGCCCAGCTTTTCTAAAAAACCCATATGAAATGCTATGATTTGGGAAAAATGATTCTGCTTATTTTCCAGTTAGGCGGCGGATCATCTGTGAGATCGTTGCCGCAATCAAGAAAATAATAACACCAACGAAAGTATACCATGGATATGCGATATTTCCCAATAATATGATAGCGGACATGGAGAATACGCAGACCAGGAGGGCAATGGAAGCACTGGTTCGATCGATATTGGTGTATCGACCGGTAAAGAATGCGCCAAGCAACCCACCGTAGGTAAATCCGGCAATGGCAAGTCCGAGTTCAATAACGGGATTATCGGTACTGGAGAAAGAAACGGCGAAAAGAATAAAAATGACGGTCCACATGAGAGTGAAGCCCCGGGAAATGGTCATGGCATTGGGCTGATCCGACAGTTTGGGAAATACATCAAACAGGGTGGAAGATGAGAGCGCAGACAGCGAGCTGCTAAGCGTACTCATTGCGGCTGCAAACAGTCCGGCGATCAGTATACCGGCAATGCCCACCGGGATCTCCTCATTAATGAACTTCAGCAGCACCTCATCGGCTTGTGAAAGTTTCAGCTCGGCCATGGAAAGCCCCTGATAATATCCATATATCGTCATTCCGACAAACAGGAAAAGGATAAACTGGATTAGCACAAGAAATCCGCTGGTGATGATGGCGGTCTGTGCCTTCCGGAGCTCGCCGCACGCAAGCAACCGCTGAACCATGAGGTGATCGACCCCGTGCGACGCCATGGAAAGAAACATCCCGCCCAGAACAGCACCGATAATATTATACGGGGTTGTGAATACCCGGGAAAATGTATCGGGCCATACAACCACATGCAGTTTGCCGGCATCAGCGAGCATGGGAATGAGCGGATCCACCAGGTGCGTACCGGCGAACCAGATCACGAA
>SKXL01000009.1 GCA_007128425.1 Balneolales bacterium
CCGAAAGCAACAATGCCGCCATCTTCGGTGTGCTTGAAAACAGCACCCGCAAGCAGATCATTACGGCACGCACCGAGCACAATGCGGTACTTTACCCTGTCGAGCAGGCAAAAAAAATGGGGTACGAAGTGATCTTTGCTGATATTGATGAGATGGGTCGGGTGACCCCGGACGCACTCGAGAAGATTATTGGCGATCAGACGGCGCTGGTCAGCCTGATGCATGTGAACAACGAAACCGGGACCATCAACCCGATCCCGGAACTCTCGGCGCTCTGCCGCAAGCACGGCGTGCCGTTCCACTGCGACACGGTCCAATCCATCGGAAAAATTCCCGTACATGTAGACGAACTTGGCGTGGATTTCCTGAGCATGAGTGCCCACAAGTTCAATGGTCCCAAAGGCACGGGAGCCCTTTACGTGCGATCGGGCTCGGCGTGGTCGGGTTGGATGCACGGCGGCTCGCAGGAGCGCGGTCGGCGAGGCGGCACGCTGAATGTGGCGGGCATTATCGGACTCGGCAAGGCCCTTGAGCTGGCACATGAGGATATGGATGAAAATCTGGCGCGCATCACCTCCCTCCGGAAGCAGTTTACAAACGGGCTGCATGAGACGCTTGGCGACCAGATTCGCTTGAACGGTGATGTGGAGAACGGCCTGGCACATATCCTCAGTGTGACGCTCACCGACGATCACAATCAGCCGCTTGACGGTGAAATGCTGCTGCTCAACCTGGACATCGAAGGCATCTGTTGCTCAAATGGCTCGGCTTGTACCTCCGGCACCATCAAACCTTCCCATGTGATGCTTGCCCTGGGATACAATGAGCAGATGGCCAAGTCCACACTCAGATTCAGTATGGGCAAAACCAACACAGCTGACGACATAGACAAAACCATACAGGCGTTGAATGATGTGGTTGGACGCCATTCGTCAACCTGAAAACCTGTTACTCATCGTTATTTTCGACCTTGAAACGTTCTCGGCATTCCTTGATGATCTTTTTGGCAACATCCAGGCCGTACCAGCCGTCGGTTCCGGTTTTTTTGTCCTCCAGATCCTTGTAGACCTGAAAGAAGTGCTCAATTTCATGCAGCAGATGAGGAGGGACATCGTCCAGGGAGTTGATGTGATTCCATAGCGGATCACGCACGGGTACACAAAGAATTTTCTCATCCGGCCCCTTTTCGTCCCACATCTTGAAAAGTCCGACAGGTTTGGATTCAATCATACAGCCCGGAAATGTAGGCTCGGTAACAAGAACCAGAGCATCAAGAGCGTCTCCGTCAAGCGCAAGCGTCTCCGGAATGAAGCCATAATCGCTGGGATAGTGCACCGCTGAAAACAGCATGCGGTCAAATTTGATCTGATTCGTCGTTTTATCATACTCATACTTGTTCCGGCTCCCTTTCGGGATTTCAATCATAACCTTGATACTGTCAATTTCATTTGTCATAACATGGTTGCGTATTGATAGTGACCGTTTGATGGTATCCGGCATGTACGGTTCATCAGGCAATTATTGGAATAAAATGTTAAATTTACTGCATATGCTATCGAATCACATCAACAGCTTTGCAAAGCAATACGTTCTGATCATATATGACCCCAGGCACATTCCGACAAATCATGCGTGCGCCATGCAGCACTGTTTTCATTCGGTTCAAAACCATGCGCATTTTTAAAGTCGCACTCCATCCGAATACAAATTGCTGATTTTCACACGTTAGTTCCTTTCAATCCATTACGAACAATAGCACTATGGCCAGTCCTGCAGGTGAATACTTCATAACCGAGGTAAAGGAGATTTTTCGAAATTACCTGAAAGCTAATAAACACCGACAGACCCCGGAACGATTTATGGTCCTGGAGGAGATATATCGTGCCGACGGACATTTTGATGCCGATGACATGTATTTCCGCATGAAAAACATCGGCTATCGTGTCTCGCGTGCAACGGTGTACAATACCCTTGATCTGCTTCTGGAGTGCGGACTGGTGCAGCGACATCAGTTCGGTAAAAATCAGTCCATTTACGAGCGGGCCTATGGGTATCGTCAGCATGACCATATGATCTGCAACAACTGTGGTAAAGTGATTGAATTTTGCGATCCCCGCTTGCAGGAGATCAAGAACATGATGGAGAAAATCCACGGTTTCACCATCGATGGACATTCACTGCAGTTGTATGGAACCTGCAATAACCCTGATGATTGCAAGAAACCGGAGTCATCCAAAAAACCGGTCACCAGGAATATATCCGCTGCGGAGAGTCAGAAGTCAGCTCCAACTGAAAACTAGCCGGTCTCCTGTTCAACTTCTTCCCGGCAGCAAACACCACGCAGCCATTTTTCTCGATCTGCGTAATCGTTGATCGTCGCTCAGCCGATAGTGGACTGACTGATGAATTTCCGGGTCGCCCAGCGGCTTCCCCACAAGCCCATTATAAATGACAGAGCCAGCATGGCTCCGATAAGGTAATACCATCGATCGAACGGCCAGGCCAATACGCCGAACTGCGGAATATAATACGGTATAATCAATTCGAAGATTATCCAATGGAGCCCGATCGCGATGATGGCCGCCAGTCCGCCCTGCAGAAATCCCTCCAGAAGAAAAGGTCTTCGAATAAAAGAGTTGGTTGCCCCTACCAGTTTCATAGTGCGAATAATATTCCGTTTGGCGTAGATGGTCAGCCGGATGGTGTTGAACACTAAAACGACCGCGGTGAACAGGATCAGCAGTCCAATGCCGGTGCCGGCTACGACCAGCACCTCCAGCCGTTCCTCAAGCGTCTCGAGAAGCTGCTGGTTGAATACAACCTCATCCACTCCTTGAAACTGCTCTATTTCATTGACCATCTGGCGAATTTCCGCTGCTGTTGCCTCCGGGGAGAGCTGCAGGCGGAAAGATGCCGGCAGAAAGTTAAGGTCTGCCAGCGATTCACCTTCGGTGCCGAATTCCTCCCGGAAAATTCGTTCCGCATCCTGTTTGCTGACATATTCAGCACTGGTGACGATGGGATAAGCCTGCAAATCCGATTCAATTCGCCCGGTACGGTTATCACTTACATCCAGCAGAAACACCTCCACCTCAATCGACTGCTTGAGCGTGTGTACCACCTGGTATGCGTTGTAGCCCACCCGAGCCATCAGGCCGATCAGCAGCACCGAAATGACCAACGCGGTGACGGAGGTGAAACTCGCCAGCTTGGTCCGCCGGAACCCCGAAACACCTTCCTTTACAACGTATGTGAAACTCATAATCGGACTTCCGCTCCGTATTTTTTCTTTGTATCAATTCAGTTTCGCAGTACCCATCTGATTCCAAACCGCAGCCGAAACGGAGGCATGGGCTGCCAGGCAGTCTCAAAATAGCCCGGCTGCAGCCAATTATCCAATGCATTTTCGAGCCGAAAAAGGAAAATAGCTGAACGAACCCGGGCTGTCAGATCCAGGTCAAGCCGCGCAAATTCGGGCAGCGCTTGGGCTTCGGTGAATTCAGGGATCGGGCTCCAGGAATTCGGATCCCAATAATCCAGAGCCGGATAGTACTGTGCCGACCGGTACCGGGTTGGCGAGACCTGTATGTAAAAACCTGCTTTCATGAAAGCAGCGCTGTTATAGATGTAGTTTTTGTAGTATGCCGACAGGCGGGTCCAGACGCGCTGGCCGCTGCGGTCCAGCAACTGGCTCTCGAGTGCCGATCCCTCAGAAAAATATTGGAGCAGGGTTCCGGAGAGTAAAAATTCCACCCGGTTTCCATCATAACCGAACCAGCTGGTGACACCTGCCGTTGTGTAGGGATCGGGCTGAACAAAAACGCTGTCGGCACCGACAAGGATGGGGTTTCGATGGTGGGATGCATGCAGCTCCGCACCGAGATCCCAGGAGCCAGTCTGCCACTTCATCCCGGCTACACCGCGCTGCAGCACTTCATTGTCGAGATCCGGATTGCCCCTCACCGGCAGTTGCGTCCGGTACAGGTGCCCCGGTCGCGGCATCTGATCTCCGATGGAATAGGAGCCGTAAAGCGCCATTCCACGGAACAATCTCCAGTTGATGCCGGCTCCGATCTCTGAATCGGTGTACCCGTCGGTCCGCCGGCCTGACTGCAGCCAGGAGTAGAGTCGGGAACGGTTGGGCAACGGCAAAGTCACCATTCCTCTTGCCTCAGAATAGAGCCACGTATCCATGTCCATCGTCTCGAAGCGGTCACGATCGATCAGCGACCACTCGGAGTAGATATCCCCCTGCAGTTCGAACGGTCCGGCCACAAGAAAATGGCGTCCGGAGATCCCCGTGCTGAGCGTACGCACAAAGCTGCTGTCCGAGTTATCATAATGAAGTCTGCGGTAGCGGTCATGATATATGGAAATCCGGCTTGTGGCTTCATGATTTTTACTTTTCCGGTGATATGCGGTGGCGTGAATAAGGGAATTGCGCACCGATGACCTGGCCAGCGACTGATTTGGGGTTGCCTCAAACCGGTTGAAAGAGAAATTGAACATGTCATAAGGCTGGTAGCCATCCGGCTCGCCAAGCTGCAAACCGCTGTAATGAATTCCCCCTTCCAGCATCCATGAGTCGGAAAGGAAATGATAGATCGTTGCAGCGGCATTTCGACCGCCCATGGTGTTGTTGCGATACCCCTCACCTTCGTTTTTCCCCCAGTATGCCAGGGAGATGTTTGTTGATGGCGTAATGTTTCGTGTGAGAAAACCTTCGGTGCTTCTATAATCGTAGGTCGACTGCTCGTAGTTGATGAATGTGAGTGGACGCGAGACATGGTATCGCACGGTATTCAGTTCGGTATGATATCTTGTGGCGGATGCAAACTCCCGAACGGATCCTATTCTGCTGTAATGCGGCAGTCGTTTTCGGTTTGCCGAGCCGAAAATCCGCTCATTGACGGGTATGCCGTCACGGTAGATTCGCTGGTGGCGGGACTCGTGGCCACGAATCACGAATCCGTCATTGCGTCCGAGTCCGCCAAGCTGAAAGGAAATAACGCCCGGGCGGCGGGTTAGCCATTCCCCATGATCGGACCACAGCTGCCACCTGCTGAGGCTGTCGTTTGTTACTTCGTGAAACGGTTGCGGCGCGCGCATTTTCAACGGCACAACAGGATCTTGCTGAATGGTGGGATCCCGGTCTTCCGCCTGAGGGGTGGTTTCGGGCACGTGCTCCGGGTACGGCTGTTCAACGTCAAGGGTGTCATTTGCCGGGACGTCGACCGAAAGCGTATCTGCTGCCGCTATGCCGGAAACAAAAAAAATGACTATGGACAGAAGGGTACTCACAGCAGTTTTACCTGGGATGCCATTACCACCTCGGGCCGTTGGGGGTAACCGGATATGCCGGTTATGTTACGGCGCAACAGATCCATGGCTGCGGCAAAGCTCCGCTCTTTGTTGATCCGTCGCTCGGTTGTAAAACGGAAACGGCAGGCAAACCGGGGCCCACTTGCCGACCAGAACCCGATCCACACCGTCCCGACCGGTTTTTCATCGCTGCCGCCTCCCGGACCGGCTACACCTGTCGTACTGATTCCGAAATCGGCCTTCAAACGCTCTGCAGCACCTTTCGCCATTGCCAGGGCAACCGGAGCACTTACCGCTCCGTGTCGTTCCAGATCAGCCGCATCCACACCCAAAAGTGCTGTTTTAACCTCATTACTGTAGGCAACTACAGCGCCTTTCAGACACCGGCTGCTACCCGGTACATCCGTCAGCGCATCCGCCAGATATCCTCCGGTGCAGCTTTCCGCAAAGGCGACCGTCAACTTTTTCCCGGTGAGCAGTTCCACCATGAAATCAGCAAGAGACCTGGTGTAATCATCCGAATAGATAAATTCACGGGCAGTTTTTCGCACCCAATTGGTAAAATGTTCAAAATCATGATCCGAATCACCGTTGATTTGTGTAATTCTTATATCAACTCCCTGGGGATGTGGCAGAAATGCGATATCGACCGTATTCGGAATCCGGATCTCCAGCTCATTGAGGATACGATCGCTCAATTCACTCTCTCCAATACCGGTAGACCGAAAGTAGCGCTGATGTATGCGACGTTCGGACTTCTTCCACCTCTTTTCCAGCTCAGGAATCAGGCGCTTCATGGTGATGAAATGCAGCTCATAGGGCACACCGGGCATGGCCGCTAGCAGTTTGCCCCGTTGGGAGAACAGAAGTCCGGGTGCCGTACCCAGGTCGTTGAACAGCACCGTTGCTTTCGCAGGCACATCCGCCTGGGAGCGATTCACATCGGTCATACTCCTTCCCCGCTTTTCAAAATACTGTGTCACATGATCCAGAACCCGCATATCCCGAATAAGAGAATCATCGAAAAATTCCAGAAGTGCCAGTTTCGTAACATCATCGCGGGTCGGCCCGAGTCCGCCTGAAACAATAATGAGATCGTGATCCTGCCAAAGTTGCTCCAGTGCCTGAACGATTCTCGCTTTTCGATCCGTAACTGTGATCACAGTTTCACATGGCAAGCCGATCCCCCGCAAGGTCTGCCCCAGCCATGAAGCGTTCGTGTTGACAACATCGCCATTGAGCAACTCATCGCCCACGGTCAGAATAGCGGTTGCATGGATTGGTGTTTTCACTGTTAATATCAGCTGACAGATCTAAATTTCGGTATTTTTTTAAAATAGGATTTCTCCTGTTTCAAACGAATGATATTTTGTTGGTTTGTTTGCTTTCAGGTACAAGCTCCAGACAGCAGACTGGTACATGCAAAGTCAGCCGCAAGAAATGTGCTTTCAGTGTGACGCAACTTTTTTATATTTGACGGTGTGAAACGTATACCGAATATACTCAGTGCCCTCCGTATACTTTTGGCGCCCCTCTTTTTCTACCTCTATCTTCAGGATGCGGTGATCTGGGCGGCATTGGGCATGGCTGTCTTCATTTTTGCTGCTATAACTGATTACCTGGACGGATATTATGCACGCCGTTACAATGTCGCTTCCGGCCTGGGAACGTTTCTGGATCCACTGGCCGACAAGATCCTCACCTTTGCCGGATTTCTATGTCTTCCGTTTATTGATGCGGCACAATTTCCCTGGTGGATCATAGCGGTTATTGTTTTTCGGGATTTGTTTATTACCGGCTTGCGGGTATGGGCAGAACAAAAAGGAATCACCATGCAAACGAGGAACTCGGCCAAGATAAAAACGTTTGTACAAATGGTATTTCTGTATCTTGTCCTGCTGAACGGTGTGGTCATGAAAGCCGGCGGCACCCCTGGCGATCTCGCAAAGCAGCTGTTGGCGACCGGAATACCTGGATGGCTGTTTGTATTTGTGATGATCGTTACCGTCTACACCGGGTTGGAATACCTGGCAATCAACAGGAGGCTATTAATTCGTGAATGAAAAAAAAATCAGTTTGGCTGTTTTGGCAGGCAGTGTCTTTTATATTGGTTTCCTGCCCAAATTTCCCGGCACCTGGGCCAGTCTGGCATCGTTGCCACTAATCTATCTGGCCTCGCTATATATCCATCCCCTTTTTGGTCCTCTGCTTCTGGCTGTCATTTTTTCGCTCACGACTCTGTTGTCGGCTAATGGGATAGAGAAACGACTGGGACCGGATCCGGCCGAGTGCGTGTCAGATGAGTTTGCAGGCCAGGCCATCGTATTTCTTTTTATACCTATCTACACCAGCTGGGAATATAATCTTCTGGTATTTGTCTCCGGTTTCATTCTCTTCAGACTTTTTGATATCCTCAAGCCCCTGGGTATCGGTGCCATACAAAATACCGAAGGAGGCTGGGGTGTTTTGCTGGATGACATTGTCGCCGGCATGTATGCGCAAATGTGTCTGTTATTTATTATATTTGTAATTCTATAAACTTTTCCGGTTTTCGGACGTGATTTTTTAAAAATACCACGGAAGCGGAAAAGACAGCAGAATTGAGACACGCCATATATGATTACCGATCAACAATTTGCACGGGAACTGGCATCAGATCTTCTGGATATTAATGCCATTTTGCTACGGCCTGACAATCCATTTGTCTGGTCATCCGGATGGAATTCGCCTATATATTGTGACAACCGTCTGACTATTCTATATCCGGAGCTCAGAAAAAAGATTGCACGAAAACTTGCGGATGTGATCAACGGACACATCGGAGATGTAGATGTCATCACGGGCACAGCCACAGCCGGCATCCCCCATGCCGCCTGGGTCTCTGACCTGCTTGACAAGCCCATGGCTTATGTAAGAGCCAAAGCCAAAGCCTACGGCATGGGAAACCAGATTGAAGGAGGTGTGCGAAAAGGAGAATCCACTGTGGTCATTGAGGACCTGATATCTACCGGCACCTCTGCCATGTCTGTGGTGGAGGCACTCCAGTTTATCGGTGCTGATGTCCGGGCCCTGCTTACCATATTCACCTACGGTTTTGATGTATCCAATAAAAACATATCGGATCACAATATTCCATTCTATTCGTTAACGGACTACACCACGCTGGTGGATGTCGCTCTGGAAAAAGGGACAATTCAGGAAAGCGATGTCGATTTTTTGAGTGAGTGGCGCCAGAATCCGGAGACCTGGCCTGTCGGGACCAACTGACCTGAAAAATCTTGCTTATTTTGACTGATCAGACTTTTTATATCGAAACATACGGCTGTCAGATGAACTTCGCCGACTCCGAAATTGTCAACTCGATCATGGTCGAGCGTGGCATGAAACCGGTCCGAACTCCGGAGGAGGCTTCTCTGATTTTCATCAATACGTGCTCCATACGCGAAAATGCCGAGCAGAAAGTGTGGAACCGGCTAAAATACTTTCGGTCACTGAAAAAACAGAGAAATGGTAACATGATTGTCGGTGTGCTTGGATGTATGGCCGAACGGCTCCGGGAGCGTTTTCTGGAACGTGAGAAACTGGTGGATATCGTTGTCGGTCCGGATGCCTACAGGGATATCCCTCATCTGCTTTCGGAGGTAGAAGACGGTCGAAAGGCTGTCAATGTGATCCTCTCACAGGAAGAGACCTATGCCGATATCACTCCGGTTCGAACCACAGGTAACGGTGTTTCAGCCTTTGTGTCGGTTATGAGGGGTTGCGACAATATGTGCTCTTTCTGTGTGGTTCCTTTCACACGCGGACGCGAGCGCAGTCGACCGGTCGAAAGTGTACTTGATGAATTCCATATCCTGAGTGAACAGGGGTACCGGGAGGTCACTCTTCTGGGTCAGAACGTAAACTCCTACAATCATGAAGGGCGCAATTTTGCCGAGCTGATGTATCGCTGCAGCCTGATCAATCCCGAAATGCGCATCCGTTTCTCCACCTCGCATCCCAAAGACTTTCCGGATGAGTTCCTGCATGTCATGCAAGAGCGGCATAACGTGTGCAACTACATACACATTCCGATACAGTCAGGAAACAACGAAATTCTGGAGCGAATGCGCCGGCCCTACACCCGGGAAGAATACCTGGAACTTATTGAAAAGATGCGAACAACGATTCCGGGCGTATCCCTTTCGACCGATATTATTGCCGGATTCTGTGGTGAAAGCGAGGAACAGCACCGTGACACACTGGACATCATGGAGCATGTGAAATATGACCTGGCCTACATGTTTGCCTACTCGGAACGCGAGCGCACCCTGGCACATCGCAAATTCAGGGACGATGTCCCCGAAAAAGTGAAGAAGCGCCGGCTGGCGGAAATCATTGCGCTGCAGCAGCAGGTTGCATCCGGACGCAACCGCCAGGAAATCGGCAGACGCCACATTGTGCTCGTGGAAGGAACAAGCAAGCGATCGGAAGACCAGCTTTCCGGCCGGACGGATACCAATAAAATGGTTATCTTCGACAAGGAGACCTGGCAACAGGGTGACTATGTCGAAGTTGAGATTACAGACTGCACCTCAGCTACGCTAAAAGCCAAGGCTCTGCGCAAGGTTTCTCTCAGCGAAACTGCCGCCGAATCCGTCACTGCATAACCGACATGCCGCTGGATCGAAAACAACTCCAGAAAAAATACGGAATTACAGGAGAATCACCTGCACTGACCCAGGCACTGGATAAAGTTCTGCAGGTGGCCCCGACCGATATCACTGTATTACTGAGCGGCGAAACCGGTGTTGGAAAGGATGTGACTGCTCGCGCCATTCACGAACTCAGTCCACGAAAGGAAAAAAACCTGGTGATAGTGAACTGCGGGGCCATTCCCGAAGGCATTATTGAAAGCGAATTGTTCGGCCACGAAAAAGGGGCCTATACCGGTGCTCACGAGTCACGAATGGGTTATTTCGAACAGGCCGACGGCGGTACCATATTTCTTGATGAAATTGTCGACACTCCGAAGAGTGTTCAGGTAAAGCTGCTTCGCATTCTGGAGTCGGGTGAGTTTTTCAGGGTCGGTTCAAGCAAATTGCGGAAAGTGGATGTACGTGTGGTAGCGGCATCCAACAAGGATCTCTGGAAAAGTGTTGAGCGCGGTGATTTTCGGGAGGATCTGTTTTACAGGCTGAATACGGTCATGATAAAAATACCACCGCTCCGGGAGCGCGGCCAGGATATCCTGCTGATATTCCGGGAGTTTGTAAATGATTTTGCCAGAAAGTACGACTCGGTATTTCGCGGGATGTCCGATGGTGCCAGAAAGCTGTTGCTCTCGTATCGGTGGCCCGGGAACATCCGGGAGTTGCGTAATGTCGCAGAGCAGCTTGTCGTGCTTGAAAAATCGCAGTATGTGGATGAGGAAGTGCTTAAAAAATATCTAAAGGGACGCCAGAAGCTGGGTTCGCCGGACAACCTGCCTATGGTTTTTGGCCAGGACAAGGACCATGGCGGCTCGTTTCATTTGCCTCGCAGCGAGGACATGCATCTGGTTTACCGTGTCCTGCTGGACATGAAGCATGAAATGAGTGACATGAAAAAGATGCTGGGCTCACTGCTTTACCAGACCTACCGGGGGGGGAACGTTCCGAAGTCACTTCCTGCTCCCTCCGGGTCTGTGATACGGCCGGAAAAAGAGCCGAGACATGACACATCCATCAAAGATATTTCAGAGTTTGCTGTTGGCACTGCTCCGTTTTCCGATGTTGAAATGGACGATGACGCGGATAACGAGAATACGGTAGATTTTGAGGAGGATTTTCCGGAAGAACACAACCGAAAAGCAGAAGACATCAGACATAAACATACCGGAACAACCGGCGGACAGCAAAAACCCGGCGTACAAGGTATCGCTGCCGGTACAACTGGAAAACCTGCGCGATCTGACTCCGGAGTAACTTCCGAAACCGTTACCCGCGGTACTTCCGCATTGCTCAGTGAGGACCAGCGAAAGGTTATGAAGCTTTTTGAAAAAGAAGATCTGCCCTCGGTTGAGGAGATGGAAAAATTTCTGATCCATCGGGCTCTGGAGAAGTATGACGGAAACCGGCGCAAAACTGCGCAGATACTTGGAATGAGCGAAAGAACGTTGTACCGGAAAATAGATCAATATGGGTTAATGTAAGATGATACCGGGATTTTTATCAGGCCTGAAACCATTTTTTCTGTTGCTGTTGCTGTTCGTGATAGCAGCGGGTGGCTGTCTCCGCTACAGTTTTACCGGGGTGGCAATACCTTCTAATATCAGGACGATATATATTCCTTTTTTCCCGGATCAGTCAGGAAGCGGACTCGGGGACCTGAGCGATCAACTGAATGATGCCATGGTCAACCGGTTTGTCAATCAGAGCCGTCTGCAGCTTACCGATTCTCCCGATAATGCCGATGTTATAATTGAGGGTACCATTACATCCTACTCCAACCGGCCTTTTAGTGTAGCCGGTGACCAGCGGGCAAATTTGAACCGAGTGCAAATCAGCGTGCGTGCCTCATACCAATATGTGGAGAAAGAGCGTCCCGAATGGCAGAAGAATTTTACAGGCAATTTTGAATACGATCCGGGCGAGGATCCTGTCGATGGTGAGACCAACGCCGCTTTTGAAGCACTGATGCGGATTGCAGATAACATGTTCAATGATGCCATGGGCAGCTGGTGACCCTCGCCAGGTACAAACGGGGAACGCGAATTGGTTCACTTTCATTTTTTTATCATCCTTATGGTTTCTATATTTTCCTAAAAATAAGTAACCGAATGTCATGCAAGGATTACCTTTTGAGATTCCGCAAAGTCTGAGCACCTACCTCACTCAGTTTGAAAACGATCCAGGCAGAGGGATAGCGAATCTGGAGACCTTTCTAAAAAAAAGAGGAATGGATGCCGTCGGTTTTTTTCTGCTCTCCTGGCTGTACCACAAAAATGACCAGAAAGAAGAAGCGATGCACTATGCATTCAAAGCGAAGTGCTGTGCCCCCGGCAGTCCTTTTTTCCAGCATCTTCACTACTTTCTGATGCATCCTGATCAGTTTAAGGCCTGGAAACCATCCGTTTCTGAATCTGAGTTTGAGCCGGAGCCTGAAGTTGAACCGATAATTGAACCGGAACCGGAGCTTGAGCCGGAGCCCGATGTTGAACCGGAACCGGAGCTTGAGCCGGAGCCCGGATCAGAATCCAGGTCAGAACCCGAAACTGCCTCGGGAGACAGTCTCATTGAAGAGAAAACTTCTCAGGAGACAGAAAATGCATTGAATCTGGATCTGATGATCGAAAAACTCAGTTACGCTGAAAATAACAGAATTACCATCGTACCCGACCCCGAGGATAACCGCAATCTCGGTGAAAAATCCGAGAAGGTGGGCGACATCGCATCTGAAACGCTTGCCAGGATTTACGAAAAGCAGAAAAAATTCAGTGATGCCCTGAGGACCTTCAACAAATTGAAACAGTCAAGACCACACAAAGCGGATTTCTACCAACAGGAGATCGATCGCATACGCAGCGAGATGAACCAGACTAATTGAAGTTCGACATTTCATTCTGGATTTAACACTTCATTCCAAAACCGGATATTAAAATTAGCATTGCCGGCTTCCTGCAGGAATCAACGCTCTTTCACGAATGGATTGGTGCGCTTTTCGTATCCGATGGTGGTATGCGGACCATGACCCGGCCAGACAACCGTTTCATCGGGCAAGGTGTAGAGTTTCTTCCTCACACTCTCTTCAAGCAAACCAAAATCACCTCCATACAAATCGGTGCGGCCAACACTTCCTGCAAAGAGCACATCACCAACGATGATCCATCCTCCGTTTTTGTGATAAAACGAGAGGTGACCGGGTGCATGTCCCGGCGTATAGCGAGCATCGTATTCGAATGAACCAATCTGCAACGTCCAGGAGGCATCAATAAACGCAGGATTCACCGCGATCGGCTCGGCTTCAAACCCGAACATCATCGCTTGCTGCGGATATTGCTCGATAAAGGGATAACTCTCTTTATGCATGTACACCGGTGTTTCAAACAGTTGCATCGCCTTTTGAAGACCCATAATATGATCAACATGGGCATGGGTAAGTACGATCGCCTCCATCTCAAGCTGATGGCTCTCAAGAAATTTGAGAAGCCGGTCCCACTCGTAACCATTCGAGAAACCGGGATCGAAAAGTTGCGCTTTTGAGCCTGAGTGCACTAAAAATGCATTTTCCTGAAATGGATTGAGTCCCTCAAAAATTTCGAGCTGAAGATCCATAGTTTCACCTGCCTTTTGTGATCTGACGTAACGGTTTCATCAGTTAAGATTAACACATCTGGTTAGATAACCAAAAAAAAGGCAGACCTGTGCATGTAATCACAAATCTGCCAATAAAATCAGAATGACCTGTTTTCCTGGTCAGGAAAGGGTAGTTATTTCTTCTCGGCGCGATTGCCGTAACGGCGCTTGAACTGATCCACACGCCCGGCCGCGGTCATCATCTTCTGGCTGCCAATATAGAAAGGATGGTTTTTGGAGTCGATCTCCGCCTTGTACACACCATCCTTCGTTTTCATGGTGCTGCGCGTGACAATCTCCGAGCCGTCACTCAGGATAACCTTGATTTCCTTGTATTCGGGATGAATGCCTTTTTTCATCAGTAGAGAGAATCATTTTTAACTTTCAGTTAGACTTGCAAATATATCATTTTCACTTTACTTATTCAAGATCAAATAAAACAGAAAAATTATGGCATCATGGAATTTTCAGATTTGGGTGTCCAAGCGCACGTGCCTTAAGCCAGGACTCCTCCCACTCGTCACGAGGATCAGAATCTGCCGTTATGGCCCCTCCAACGGGATAAAAAAGTTGTTTTTCCTTGATGATGGCGGTCCGGATAACCACATTCAGGTCAAAGTCACCATCTGGTCTGATATACCCGATCGCACCGGAATAAAGCCCCCTGCGATACGTTTCGAGCTCCTCGATAATCTCCATGGTCCGGACTTTCGGTGCGCCGGTCATCGATCCCATGGGAAAACAGGCTCTGATGATATCAACCGTGGAGAAACCGGGAGCAATCTCCGCCGAAATGGTCGAGACCAGCTGGTGTACCGTCGAAAAAGTCTGTACTTCCAGGAGGGCATCGGTGCGGACCGATCCGGTATGGGCTATCCTGCCCAGATCGTGGCGCACCAGATCAACGATCATCACATTTTCTGCACGATTTTTCTCCTTTTTCAAAATCTCGGATATAATCTTGTTGTCCTCTTCCGGACCGGAGCCTCTTGGTGAGGTGCCCTTAATCGGCTGCGACCTCACCCTTCTGCCATTGCGCTCCAGAAATCGCTCGGGAGAAGCACAACACACATCGATACCATTATAAGAGATCCAGGCAGCGAACGGTACCGGACCCACTCTCCTCATAATTTCAAACAGATCCAGGGAGACCCCTTCAAAGCCGGCCGAAAGTTGATGTGTCAGATTGACTTCGTAGGTTTCACCACGGGCTATATATTCCTTGATTTCAAATACATTTCGACGATAACGCTCCCAGCCGTCACGTGACTCCAGGTTTGTCAACCGGATCGACGCTGCCACGCCTTTCATCTCCTGCATCGTATCTTCCGGCAAAAGCTGCCCCCTGAGCACATAAATCTCACACGACTTCCGATCCACTCTCAGCAACCTGCCCGGCACAAAAAAGAACAGATCCGGCAGGCCAACCGGATCATCATGTTCCGATACCAGATGCTCTATTTCGTTTTTCAGATCATAAGACAGCCAGCCAAACATCCAATCCGGGTACTTCTTTCTAAAGTCATGAAGCGCATTCCATGCACCAGCTCCCGAGGAGGCCGTCAACGATGCCACCGGATCGGAAGCGATATAGCTGTACCGGGATGCGGCATGCCCCTCCATCTGGGAATCCAGAAAAACGACCGTTCCGCGAGTCCGGCATGTGGAAAGGTAGTGCCGGATCCAGGTCTCAAACTTCTCCCTGTCGCTGAAAACCAGTCTGGTCTTATCGGAATGATGCTGCTTAGCGCACATACTGCATATGCTCCAATTTGTACGCATCAAACTGGTCACCCAGCGTGTTGAAAAACAGTAGATCCGGATCATATTGTTGCTCATCCAGCCGGCCGACCGGACACATCTCCCTCACCGAATTGCATATCCATACAATGTCGGCACCGGCAAGAGCCTCCGGCCCGAACTCTCCCGCGACCAGGGGGATGCCGGCCTGATTACAGATATCCAGCAGCACGCCCCGGGTGATGCCGGGCAGCAAATCACAACCTTCTGACGGGGTGAATATCGTATCCGATGTCTTCCAGAAAATATTGGCAACTGTCGTCTCACTGACCAGCCCCGAATGTGTGAGCATCAGTGCATCATCCGCCTGCTTCTGTTGCGCTTCCCCGGCGGCAAGGATATAGTTGATGCTGTTGGTCCATTTTATATCCGGCTGCAGCGCACTTGCCGGTATGCGCCGAAACCGGCTGATGATCAGGGAAACCGGTTTGACCATGCGCTGCTCCTCCGCCTTCAAGCGTGAACCGGTGATCACGAATCGGGTGGATGTGTTTCCTGGCCTGAATCCCGTGGTATGATCATCCGCCCAGATCTGTACCCTTATCCTCACCTGCTCATCCAACGCCTTATTGCTTTTCAGAAAAAGCGCCAGCATCTCCAGAAATGAGTCGGAATTCTGCAGGAGCGGCGGCACTTCACGACCAAGCAGGGCCATGCCTCTGTGCAGTCGCTGCAGATGTTTTTCCGGATGGAGAAAACCGCCTTCATAAGACCGAAGTGTGTCAAAACATCCCTCGCCATACATCGCAAGACGGGACGACAAGCGGACTCGCGCATCATCCGCCGGCACCCGACTTCCATCCAGGATGACATTCAACAATGGTCTTGCCAACATGTATTTATTGATTTTATTCGTGAAGCTTATCCCGGGACGAGAGCTCACGCCAGACGGGTTTTTCTTTGGTTCCGACCTGGGTGTGCAGAACATCGCCTCCGGCACTGAAAACAATGGCCGCGGGCACGCCGGGAACACGCAGCTCCTGGTAAGCTCCTGTTCCGTCCACCAGTGTAAAATGATCCGTTCCCGGGCGATCGTGAACAGAGGCGAGTTCGGCAGCATCTTTCACGTATGCTGAGACCACCTCAAATTGTGGATGCGCATCATGCCAATGATACAAGTCGTTCAGCGTGTCCAGCGACCGGTCCGACCAGGTCGCCCAAAAGAGTATAACAACCGTGCGTTCCGGTGCAATATTTACCGTATCACCCAGGGTGTTTGTAAATACGAGTTCATTGAGACTGCTTTGGTCAAGACGGTTCAGGAAACGCTGCTCCTGCTTGTCGATATAGCGGAAACTTGCAAATGCAATGGCAATGATGCAAAACACAGCCACCGCGATCATAAAATGATTGAAAAACTTCGGATCAATTCGCATTTTTCAAAAATACGATTTTTCTCCGGTTTATTTCATGTTCAGGGTACGATAACGCGGGCTGATCTTGGCGGGACCTGAATGGTTGTCTCTCCACGCCTCACACGAAATCGCTCGCCGGTAAACCAGTCTGTGATTCTTCTCGGCATCGTGATGTGATCCGGTACGAATTCCAGGGTGTAGGGCTCCTCACCCGCATTGATGATGATGATGGCAAAATCGTTTTCTGTGTGACGGGTAAAAGCGATGGCATGGTGTCGGTCGGATGCATCCACCAAGGTCCAGTTGCCGGTTCGAAGTGCTTGACGTTCTGACCGGAGCCGTGCAAGACTTGCATACCAGTCAAACATCTCGTGATCGAATGCGACCGGGTCGCGCGGACGGCGGCGTGAATAGGGATGGTTGACCTCGTCATCGAATTCCATGTCCGGCCAGACCATCGGCTTGCGGTCGTCGGGGTCGTCGGCGCCCCACATGCCCGCCTCGGTGCCGTAATAGATCATCGGCGCCCCTTCGTAGGTGAACTGGAACAGGGCGAGGAGGCGCTGCAGCTCCCGCTCCTCCTCGTTGGGCGCGCGGACATCATAAGTGTTGTCGATGTCGCGGATTTTGGCCTGCTCCTCTCCGTCCATGCCGCCCTTGTAGGCGTACTCGCTGTTTACGATCATCGAGGCCAGCCGTTCGGTGTCGTGCCCGTCCAGCAGATTCTGCATAGCCAGGTTGACCGGGGCGGGGAAATCATCGCGCAGTTCGGCAAGGCGGTTTACAAATTGGGAAGCCGAAGTGGCCTGCTGGATGAAAAATGCGTGGGTCGCATAGGCCCAGCGGTAGTTCATGACCACGCCGAACAGATCATCGGCGATGTAGTCGCGCGCCTCGTCGCCCCAGATTTCGGCGATGGTCAGGGCATCGGGGTTGATCTGGTCGACCAGCCGGTGCCACTCGCGCCAGAACGCATTGCCGACCTCGGTGGCCATGTCGAGCCGCCAGCCGTCGATGCCCCGGGAGGGGTCGCCGTCCGGCGCCATCCAGCGCTGCGTGACATCAAAAATGTGCTGCTTCACCTCCGGATGCAGGTTCTCCCCGTCCTCGGCAAATTCGGGCAGGCCCCTGTAGCCCCACCAGCCCTGGTAGTCGAACCCGTCGGGATACTGCTCCCCGAAATCCGTGATCTTGAACCAGGAGGCAAACCGGGAGGATGCGCCATGCTCCCGCACATCGCGGAACGCCCAGAAATCGCGTCCCACATGGTTCCACACCCCGTCCAGGATGATCCGGATGTCGCGTTCATGCGCCTTTTCGACCAGTTCCAGGAAGAGTTTGTCGGCCGAGGTCCATTGCCAGGTCGACGGGTCGGACGGGTCCTCCTGCGCCATGATGGCCAGGTCGCCCTCGGGGTCGGGACCGAAATGGCGGTCGATATGGTGGAAGTGGCTGGCGTCGTATTTGTGGAGGGAGACGGCGTCGAAGACCGGGTTCAGGTAGAGCGCCGTGACGCCGAGCGAATCGAGGTAGCCGAGCTTGTCGATGACGCCCTGGAGGTCGCCGCCGTAGCGGCGCGTGAAGACGAAGTCGTAGAAATCGGGGCCGACCCGCTGCTCCCAGTCGGCGCGCTGGTACCAGTCGCCGGTCCA
>SKXL01000030.1 GCA_007128425.1 Balneolales bacterium
AGGATTCATTGTCGGGATCGGTTCCGTCGGTGGTGTAGTATATGGTAGCCGTGGGCAGAGCCGAAGTTATGGAGACATCCACACTTTGCACATACAATCCGTCAGAGGGATCCAGAACCGGTGCGGGAATCAACCCTTCGCCGTCAATAATCTCAAGGTCGGCGATACCGATTTGCCTGGATGCACCACCTGCTTCGAAATCCCGGTCGCTGCTCCAGCTGATGGTGAATTCTTCACCTACTTCGATCGAGAGACCGACGACAACGCCGAATACGTGCTTGTCGACTCCGTCGATAGTGGAGTATGAAAGTCCAGGCACTTCTTCACCGTTTACCGTGACGGTCCACGCCGGAGAACGCCCTTCACCTGCACGCTCAACTCTTCCAAGATAGCTTATGCCAAGGGATTCCAGCGTTTTGCCGGTAGTGTTTTCCAGGGTAAGCGTAGCGGTAAAATCGCCGGTGCCGGCAGTATGCTGGTAACCAAGGACATGGTCATTTCCACGGAAACCGGCGGAAAAACCGGAGCCCCAGTCCCCACGGTACAGTAGTTGGCCGCCGGTCGACAAGAACGTCCACTCATCATTCTCTCCGAATGAAATGACCTCCGCGTCAGCATCAAATACAAAATCTTCAAAATCCTGTGTATAAATTACAATGTTTCCGTTTTCGTCGGCGTAGGCATCACCCTGAAAAAAGGAGAGTGAAAGCCCCGAAAACAAGAAGAAAATAGCTGTAAGTTGTCCTGTAAAGGTACGTAGAAACGCATGTTTCATAGAGTATCTCCATTTGATTAATGTATATTGTTAATAATTGAAAATTGGCCTGCTGCATAATAGCCAATTAACCGGTTTTTAGAAAGCAGATCACAGCAAGAAAAGCAAGTAAAATCAAAGCTTCCTGTAAGCGCTTTTTTGTGCGATTCTCGTCGATAATATACAAACTCATCCGGGTGTTTAACAATAAAATAATCTTTACTCCGGTGTTTATTTTATTTGTGATCAGGATTTAGCGTTTGCAGGTTCCCGGGTACGAAAAAGCGACCCTTGCGGATTAATTCTCCATCCAGATAGACATCGGCCCCGATGCATACCAGATCCCAGTGAATGGCACTTTTATTTCCATTGGGTGCTTCGTCGTAGTCATGACCAAGCGTCAGATGATTTGAGCCGTAAATCTTCTCGTCGAAGAGAATGTCGTACATCGGGCTCTCTATGACGGGATTGGTGCCGAAGCTGAATTCACCAAATCGTTTTGCCCCGTTGTCGGTATCCAGGATATCCCGTAGTGCATCGCGATCCGAGGCATCGAAATCCTGCACCACCCCGTCCTTTACAGTCAGCGAGACAAACTCGAAGGGTTTCCCCTGGTAGACGCTGGGGGCATACCGGATGGTGCCGTTGACCGAATCGATGAGGGGTGATGAAAAGAGCTCACCGTCAGGGATGTTTTTGGTCCCGTGGCAATTGACCCACTCCTGACCATCCACATGCAGGCGGATATCCGTGCCGGGCCCCTCAAGCCGGATCTCGCTTGTTTTTCTGAGCCGATCCTCAAGGGGTTTCATCGCATCCCGCAGTCGGGCATAATCCAGAAGGCAGGCTTTGTAGTAGAAATCGGTAAATTCGGAAGTCGGCATCCGCGCGTTCATGGCGAAAGCGGCCGACGGATAGCGAAGCACGCACCATTTTGTGTTTTTAACCCGCTCATCGAAGTGGACCGGCTGCAGATAGTGCTTCTGGAAGGAGCGATTGGCTTCGGTTTCAACCCGGGATTGCTCATAAATATTTTCCGATGCCCGAATGCCGACATAGGCGTCCATTTTTTTCATGAGCGGCAATCCGGAAATGTCCGCCTGGTCTTTCCAGTAAGCATCGGTGCCGGCTTCCATGAGGACGCGTTGAATTTCGGGATCCATGATATCCAGATAGGGAATGGCATCCCGCTCGCGGGCGCCCGATACCAGCGCGCGCGCCAGACCGATACCGTTGAATCCGATCAGATTGATAAGAATTCGCTCTCCCTTTTTCAATGTTACACTGTGGTCAAGAATCAATTCTGCAAGTTTGCTGTCCCGTGGATCATTCATGATGTTATGTGATTTGTATGATGTGTTATTACTATTTTGATCGTGTTGTAGCCGGCGTGATTATATTGTAAGAGTATGGAAGTAATTACCTGGATTCGGAAGTATTTCGCATACGGGTAAAGGGTCAGAGATGATTAGGCAGCACAATCCGGGTATCGGACCATGCCAGCTCCTCCTCACGATTGGAGGAAATCAGCACCAGTCCGCCTCGCTGCCGCTGTCGGTCCACGATTTTCCCGATCATGGCCATGCCACCGGCATCCAGATTTGTTCCCGGTTCATCCAGCATGAGGATTAGCGGGTCGGATATGAGAGCACAGGCCAGACGAACGCGTTGCTGCTGTCCTGAGGACAACGCCCCGAATTCACGGTCGGAAAGCGTCGCCAGACCGCTTGTTTCAAGTACATCGGAAATGTCAGGCGGACCGTCGGGTGTCAGGCTCCTGCTTTCCGAGGGACGCAGATCACGAATGAACGAGAGGTTCTCCATCACAGTAAGCTCATTATAAAGGTGGATATAGGGCGCCGCATAGCCGACTTGGTACCGAAGTTGCTGGTTTTGTATGTGTTCCCCGTCAATTTTCCAGGTGATTTCACCTTCGCTCGGACGCAGTAAACCACAAAGGCATTTCATGAGGGTAGACTTTCCGCTCCCGTTGGGTCCCTCTATTCCGACACACAATGCATCATCCAGACGAAAATTTAGCCCCCGGAACACTTCCGTTTTTCCGAAAAATTTGGCAAGATTGGAGCATTCGAGAAAAAACATAGATAATAATGTAAGCAGAGTGACTAAAACCCCCAACCATTTCGTTTGAAAACTGTATTTTGCCAGACCTATTACCCAGATGGAATCTCTCATGCATTGCTATGGTAATCATGAGTATATTCAATGACGGCATGAGATATTTTTCTGAGACAAGAAACCCCTATTGACTCCAAACAGATAAACCGGCTATGGACCAATTGATTCGCTCAACTACCGAACATTTTCTTGACATGCTGGAGGACCAGCGTGAATTTTTCTCACCTGACGAGCTTGTTGAGGCCGGTCTGCCGGACTTCCTGGTCAAGCGCATCGAGATGGAACTGATGCGCAATCTGCAGGATTCGGTCAACCCGCCCGAAAGCGACTGGGCCAATATGTCAGTCGGGGCGGTGCAGAAAGCGTGGGATCATTTTCTTAAGGCCATTCACGATGAGGTACGGCTTCCCGCGAGTTACGCCTCTTCGGTTCTGGAATCTTCTCTTGCCGATATCGTGGAGCTGATGGTCACCCCACGGTCATTTCTGCCTGATTACATATTTGGCAATGAACGTGAGCTGGATCGCCAGACCATTCGGGAAAGATGTGAATGGATTGTCGTTTACACCTATTTTTCAACGGCGCTTCCGCGTTTTATGGATAAAAAACAGCGTGACAAGCTGACCAGGGAGCAGGGTGACCGCCTCATTGAACGACTTGATGAGCGCGTTACGGCTCATTACACCTCCTTGAATTGGGCGCAGCTTTTTGAGCCATGGTTTGCACTCTTTGGCGAAAAGGTTGAACCGGGACTCTTTGCCAAATTTTTTCGTGACAAGGGAAAGCCGGGAGTTGCACGCCTCTTTGAAGCCGAATCTACACCATTGAACCGAACCCGGCTTATCGAAATTTTATCCAGACCCCAGCTGGATGAAATTGATGACGAGTTCGCCGATCTTGGCGAAGATTTGCTGAGTTCAAAAGAAAATCGCATACAAATATCGGAATCAAAAAATGCTAAGGAGACACTCAAGAAATCCGAAGATCCAAAAGACGAGAAAGAAGAGCCCGAGCAGAAAGAAGAATCTGAACTGAAAGAAGAGCCCGAGCAGAAAGAAGAATCTGAACTGAAAGAAGAGCCCGAGCAGAAAAAAGAGCCTGAACAGAAAAAAGAAGTCCGTCCGGCAGACGATAACATTGCAAAGGATAAGGAGAGAGAAAAAGAAAAGGAGAAGGAGAAGGAGAAGGAGAAGGACAAAGACAAGGTCAAGGATAGAGAGAAAGAAAAGGAAATAGATAAGAACTCGGGTAAGGTAAAGTCCGAAAAGGGGGATATCGTTTTACCGGATGAAGGTGTAGGTATTCCTGAAGAAGCCATCAATCTGGCCGAATCAGAAGAAAAAAAGCCCGGAACGGAAGAGAACGACGAGGGTAATCTCATCTCCCGCTTTCAGAAATCAAACGGGAACGACAAGGATGAGCCTCCGTTGCATTCGACTCTGAAAGTCAAATCGGACCAGAGCGATGAGGAAGAAGAGGAAAGTATTCCGCTTTACTCAAGAATCAGGCCTTCCGATGAGGAAGAAGAGGACAAAGTGCCGATTTGGCAGCGATTCACCAGGGATGAGACGGAAACCGATGACGAAACGGCACCGGACGATTCAGCATCCAAAAAAACCAAAGAGATCTCCAAAGTCAGATCATATGTTGGAGACATGGAAGAGCAGTTTATTGAGGAGCTGTTTGGCGGTGATGAAGGAGCATTCGAGGAGGCCATAGAACAAATCTCCCGATTGAACAGCTGGAAGGAGGCCGGCAGCTACATCAGCAAAGAAGTCTTTGACCGGAATATGATCGATATTTACTCCGACACGGCGATTTATTTCACCGACCGCATGCAAACCTATTTTCTGGAACGTAATTGATTTGTTAGATCGACCCGTGCCGGATCGGGGCAGTATGTCTGGTGCGGGTTGGAGCGAACTGGAACTGACCGGAATGAGCCGGAGTGAGAAATGAACAGAAAAAAAAAGTTTGAGGAGCTGGAGAAATGGCGGGAGAAAGCCCATAAAGGGGGAGGAGAGGTCCGGATCAAAAAGCAGCATGATGCTGGAAAACTGACCTCACGGGAACGCATCACATTGCTGATTGACAAGGGCAGTTTTGAGGAGATAGGCGCTTTCGTACGCCACCGCAGCCATGATTTCGGAATGGATAAGCAGCGGTATCCTGGTGATGGCGTGGTAACCGGATTCGGCAAGGTTAACGGTCGCACCATCTGTGTCTTCAGTCAGGATTTCACTGTTTTTGGTGGATCACTATCCGAAACACATGCCGAAAAAATTTGCAAAATCCTGGACATGGCCATGAAAAATGGCGTACCGGTCATCGGTCTGAACGACTCCGGCGGGGCCCGAATCCAGGAGGGGGTGGTCTCTCTGGGAGGATATGCCGAAGTCTTCTGGCGCAACAGCATGGCATCCGGTGTGGTTCCGCAAATATCGGCTGTCATGGGGCCATGTGCGGGCGGAGCGGTCTACAGTCCGGCTCTCACCGATTTCACCTTCATGGTAAAAGAGACCAGCTTCATGTTCGTAACAGGGCCGAATGTGGTCAGGACCGTTACCCATGAGGATGTCACTTCCGAAGAGTTGGGTGGAGCGCACGCGCACAATACGAAGTCAGGTGTGGCCCATTTTATGGCTGCTGACGACGCAGAGTGCATAAATCGCATCCGCACCCTGCTTTCCTACCTTCCTTCCAATTGCGAAGAGCAACCACCTGTGCACGCATCTGCTGAACCGGATGAGAAAGCGGCAGCCGGACTGGATACCCTGATCCCGGAAAGTCCGAACAAGCCCTATGATATGAAAGAGGCCATTCTGGGTGTGGTGGATGCCGGATCATTTATGGAGGTCCATGAGCACTATGCAGACAATCTGATAGTGGGTTTTGCCCGGATTGACGGGCGAAGCGTAGGCGTGGTTGCCAATCAGCCGCTCTCACTGGCCGGCTGCCTGGATATCGACGGCTCGGTGAAGGGAGCACGGTTTGTGCGGTTTTGCGATGCGTTCAATATCCCGCTGGTTGTATTTGAGGATGTGCCGGGATTCCTGCCGGGCACCGACCAGGAATGGGGTGGAATTATCCGCCATGGTGCCAAGCTGCTTTACGCTTTTTGTGAGGCCACCGTACCGAAAGTGACTGTCATCACCCGCAAAGCGTATGGCGGAGCGTATGATGTGATGAATTCCAAGCACATTCGTGCCGATTACAACATCGCCTGGCCGTCAGCTGAAATTGCCGTGATGGGTGTGAAAGGTGCCGTAGAGATCATATTCCGCAAGGAAATCGCAGAGGCCAAAGACCAGGAAAAGAAAAAGGCGGAGCTGGAGGCACAGTACGATACGCATTTTGCAAATCCCTGGCGGGCAGCTGAAAGAGGTTATGTGGATGACGTGGTGTACCCCTCGGAAACCCGGAATAAACTGATACGCGCTCTGCAGGCCGTACAACATAAAGTGGATCATGTACCACGAAAGAAACACGACAACATGCCGCTATAGCCATTCCGTCTCAAGTTTGCCGTCCGCCCTGGCCATTCCATCCCGGTTATGCCGTCTTGGTTTTACCATCCCGGTTATACCTTTTTAATCCTCTGATATGGCACCGGTTTAAAGAGCGTTATCTTCACCAATGATATTGACCTCCGGTTCCAGGCTCACGCCGAATCGCCCCCTGACTTCCTTTTGGATTGTCGATGCCAGTCCGATCACTTCACGGCCGGTTGCCTTACCGTAGTTGACCAGGATAAGCGCATGTTGTTCGTGAACACCCGCATCTCCCGAACGTTTACCCTTGAATCCACACTGGTCAATGAGCCAGGCTGCCGGGATCTTTACCTTGTTTCCGGATGGATAGGACGGGATATCAGAGTGGATGCTGCGCAGCGATTCAAATTTTTCACGGGAGATGACCGGATTCTTGAAGAAACTGCCCGCATTGCCGGTAACGGCGGGATCCGGCAGTTTGGATGCCCTGATCTTGCGAACGGCCATGCTGACATCCCGAATATCAGGATTGATAACTCCCTCGGAGACAAGGATCTCTTTGAGATTGCCATAATCCAGGTTAACCTCCGGTGATTTATTCAGTTTCAGAGTGACATGGGTGATCAGGTATGTTCCCTTGTGCGATCTTTTGAAGATGCTGTCGCGATAACCAAACCGGCACATTTTCCGGTCGAATGACTCGGGAATGCCGCTTTCGAGATGCACGGCATCCAGTGAAACAAATGTTGCCTCCAGCTCGACACCGTAAGCCCCGATGTTCTGAATGGGCGCCGCGCCTGTCAGACCTGGAATCATCGAGAGATTCTCGAGTCCGCCCCACCCCCGGTCCACAGTGAACTTTACCAGATCATCCCAGACTACACCGGCTCCGATACGCAACACGACATGGTTGAGGTTCTCGGATAAGATTTCAATTCCGGGTATGCTGTTTTTTATTATAAGACCTTGAAAATCACCTGCAAACAGGACGTTGCTGCCACCGCCAAGAACAAAGCGGGTCTCCCGATGGAAAACCGGAGTATCCATCAGTTTTAAAATATCATCAGGCTGATAAACCTCAACCCAGTATTTCGCGCTGGCTTCCAGCTGGAAAGTATGGCAGGGTTTCAGTGAAATCCCTTTTTTAATCTCGATTTGTGTATGGATATTCAAAAGTCGTACCCGGAATGTGGTAATGAAACAGGCATGTGAAAAGGTAAAAAGGATGATAACGAAAATCTGCTGTTATCATAAAATAAATGTGCTGAAGTCTAAAGCACACACGTTATATAAATAGCGTGTTGTGTTGTCGATTTGCAGTACGATAAGGGTGATTCGCGGTATTTTGCGGATTGTGCAACCTGCAGTTGCAGGTTCGGATTTGCAGGTGGAGATGGACAGGTAGTCCGGTTCGTCTGTTTGCAGTGACGGGAACAGTGCAGTTAATGTAAATTTCCCCGATTTTGTCACACTTGTCTGATCAGGGGGCTGCCATGAAACTACCGAAGAAAAAACCCGGTACCGATCTCAGAAAGTATTATTTCATCAACCTGGAGACCGGTTTTATCATCACCTTGCTGATATTAAACCTGCTGTTCCGGATTCAATTCAACTTTGAGTCTGAATTTACCATAACAAGGGAAGAGCAGGATGTGATCAGCATGGAGGAAATAACCCGTACAGAGCAGATTCATCGACCGCCGCCGCCTCCGCGTCCGCCTGCACCCCAAGCCGTTCCGGATGACGAAATGGTGGAAGATGTGTTTTTCGACCTGAGCACCGACTTTGATCTGGATATGGCCCTTGACCTTCCTCCTTCTCCTCCCCCTATGCCGGTTGAAGAGGAAGAAGAGATTGACACAACGTATGAAATATTTACCATAGTGGAGGAAATGCCGGTTTTGATCGGCGGCGCGGGAGTAATTTATCAATATTTGAAATACCCTGAAATTGCCCGCCGGGCTGGAATTGAGGGGCGTGTCATTGTACAGTTCGTGATTAACCAGGAAGGGAATGTTGTTGATCCGGTGGTGGTGCGTGGTATTGGCGGCGGATGTGATGAAGCGGCTCTTGAAGCGGCAAAGCATCTGAAGTTCACACCGGGACGCCAGCGCGGGCGAGCGGTTAAGGTCCGATATTCCCTGCCGATCATGTTCCGGCTGCAAAGCTGATAAAAAAAGGGTGACGAAACTAATCGCCACCCTTTTGCTTTGTGGGGTAAATACCGGATATGAATCCTCCGGCAGGATTGGGATGTCAGAATCGCTCCGGCTCCATGCCCCATTTGCTTGGTGAACGCCACAAGCTGGAACGCAGAAGTTCACGCATGAAGAGGAACTCTTTCGGGAGGCGGTCGTAAAGCTTGGAGAACAATTCCTCGTGTCCGAGTACCTCCTCTTTCCAGACTTCACTGTCAACTGACATCAGATCGTTGAATTCCTCTTCGGTGAAGTTTTCAAGTCCGCGCCAGTCGATGTCTTTGTGACGAGGCATCCATCCGAGCGGGCTCTCGAGTGCGAAAGCCTTTCCGCAGACACGCTCGACGACCCACTTCAGCACACGCATGTTCTCGCCGAAGCCCGGCCAGATGAACTTGCCGTTTTCGTCGGTGCGGAACCAGTTCACGCCGAAGATACGCGGCGGGTTGGGCAGTTCGCGACCGATTTGCAGCCAGTGGTTGAAGTAGTCGGCGGCATGATAGCCGAGGAAGGGAAGCATGGCGAACGGGTCGCGTCGCACTTTTCCGAGGGTGCCGGCTGCTGCTGCGGTCATTTCGGAGCCCATGGTGGCAGCCATGTAGACACCGAAGTTCCAGTTGACCGACTGATAGACCAGGGGTACGGCGGTGCTTCGGCGGCCACCGAAGATGAAGGCCTTGATCGGCACACCGGCGGGATCTTCCCACTGGGGATCGATGGACGGGCACTGGGCAGCAGGCGCGGTGAAGCGCGCGTTCGGGTGTGCGGCCGGTTTGCCGGAATTCGGATCGTACTTCTCACCACGCCAGGTGGTCAGGTTGGACGGAGCCTCTTTTGTCATACCTTCCCACCATACATCACCGTCATCGGTGAGGGCGCAGTTGGTGAAGATGGTGTTCTTGCTGATGGACGCCATGGCGTTCGGGTTGGACTTTTCGTTGGTGCCCGGTGCTACGCCAAAGTAACCCGACTCGGGGTTGATGGCACGAAGCTGGCCTTCCTTGTCCTTCTTGATCCACGCAATGTCGTCACCGATGGTGGTCACTTTCCAGCCTTCCATCTCTTTTGGCGGGATGAGCATGGCGAAGTTGGTCTTGCCGCAGGCGCTGGGGAAGGCAGCTGCCACGTAGGTTTTCTGCTTTTCAGGAGATTCCACACCGAGGATCAGCATATGCTCGGCCAGCCAGCCTTCATCGCGTGCCATGGTGGAGGCGATGCGCAGGGCAAAGCACTTCTTGCCAAGCAGGGCGTTTCCGCCGTAGCCGCTTCCGAACGACATGATGGAACGCTCTTCGGGGAAGTGGCTGATGTACTTGGTATCATTACAGGGCCAGGGGACATCCTTTTGTCCTTTCTCCAGAGGAGCGCCTACGGAATGCAGACATTTCACATAGCTGCCATCCTTGCCCAGGACATCCAGTACCTTTTTGCCGATACGGGCCATGATGCGCATGTTTACTACGACATAGGCAGAGTCGGTGATCTCAACACCGATCTGTGAGATCGGTGAGCCGATCGGACCCATGCTGAACGGGATGACGTACATGGTGCGCCCTTTCATGCAGCCTTCGTACAGTTTGTTCAGTGTGGACTTCATTTCGGAGGGATCCATCCAGTTGTTGGTGGGACCGGCATCGGATTTCCTCTTGCTGCAGATGTAAGTACGCTCTTCCACACGTGCCACGTCGGAAGGATCCGAAAAAGCGGCAAAACTGCCCGGCCGCTTTTTTTCGTTGAGCTTGATGAAAGTTCCGCCATCGACCAGCAGCTGACAAAGACGGTCATACTCTTCCTGGGTTCCGTCAGCCCATTCAATATTGTCGGGCTTGGTCAGGGCGGCTGTTTTCTCCACCCACTCGATAAGTTCTTTATGCTTGACCCAATCAGGATGTTTCATAATGGTACTCCAGTAATTATTGGTTTACAATATCGGCGTAAATGCCATTGATTAATAAATATTGAGAAAATTCAACCAGGTAACTTTACCGAGAAGCTAGCCACACCTCTCGCAGTGTACTCCAGGGATAGCAGTACTGCAAAGATTACCGAACAGATTTTCAGATTTATTAGCTGATTATAACCTTGGACAGTCAGCTATCTTATTCAAAAACAATAATACGGATTGAATTTGAATATCATATTAAGAAAGACTTCGGCACGCATTATTCTAAAGCAGCTATTTTGTATTTCCTATTACAATGGAAGAAAAACCTTGAACTCGGCTCCGCCTTCTTCGGCATTTTTAACTCTGATTTTACCGCCATGTTTCTGGATGATCTGCTGCGAGATGGAGAGACCCAGCCCCAGGCCGAAACTGGTGTTCTTGTGCTTGGTGGTGAAATTTGGTTTGAAAATTTCACCGATAACCGATGATGGTATTCCGGGGCCGTTATCTTTAATGGAGACCCATACGTAACGTTCATCATAACCGCATGAGATGACGATCTCACCGCGATCCTGCATGGCATCGCATGCATTGATGATCAGATTGGTCCATACCTGGTTAACCTCGCCGGTGATGATATCAATGGGAGGAATCTCGGAAAAGTTCAGGATGACATCGACCTTCTTCAGCCGGTTAGACAGTAACAGAAGAGTATCGTTAAGGCCGTCACGTAAATCCGCTTTCTCATATTTTCCCTTATCCTGCCGACTGTAGCTTTTCAGGCTGGACACGATCTCGCCGATTCTTTTTGTGCTTGACTGAAGATTTTTTAAAAAATAGCCGCTTTCGTAAAAGAGGATCATTTTATCAAGTTCGGAGCGTTTTGAGTCATCAGGTTTTTCTCCAAGCTGTTCTTTCACGATCTCCAGCGCCTCATCACTCATCGAAGTCACTTTGCGCAGCAGGCTGCGGGGAAATTTGGGATAGGCGGTTTCCCACTCTTTCAGAATTCGTCGCTGTTCTTCGGAATCGCGGAGTACACGGCGGAGTCCAAGCCGGAAAAACTTGTCATATTCTTCATCCTGGCCCGGACTGGCCTGCCGGATAATATCTGGAAGGAACTCTACCAGGTTCTCAGAAGCCCGGAGCATGGCTGCAGCCGGGTTGTTGATTTCGTGCGCAATACCTGCAACCAGCTGTCCAAGTGTGGCCATCTTTTCCTGACTGATGAGACGGTGCTGGGTTTCCTCCAGCTGTTTTAGCGCCTGGCTGAGATGGTTGCGCTCTTTTTCCAGGGTCTCATTAATGCTCTCCAGCTCCACATGGACCGACACCACGTGGTGATAGCGGTCAATCAGGTTGCCGATAATCAGCTGCTGTGCAAGCAGGGCTACCTCATCCCTGCTCCGTTGCAACTCCAGGAAATCCTTTTCCTTCATTTTGATGGCTCTGCATGGACTCGCTGCCACGGCAGTTGTCAAAACCGGCTCGCCGGTGACGAAAGAGATGAGTCCGACAAGAGCACCCGGCCGAAGCCAGTCAACTGTGATGTTTCGCCCGTTGGGTGTTTTTTTGGATAGCTGAACGGTTCCTTCCAAAAGGATGAAGACTGCCTCGTTGAAATCCCCTTCACCGAAAAACTCGTCGTTTTTGTCAAATTCAATCTCTTCAACATCAAAAACCTTTGAAGCCTTAAGATATTTGGCGATCTGACTTGTTATGCGGGTCGGATCCTGCAGCCAGTTTTTGGCAAAGTTTAAAATCATGGCATACCAATGCTATTCGTCGCTGATATTGTGCCGGGAACGGATGTGCTCGGAGATCCTTTCAGCGTCAAGAGTAATCATGTAGGGTAACAGATTCTCCTCATTTTCGATTACAAAGTCGGTGAGCAGATTGACGGAGACGTCGAGAAGTTCCTCCCGGCTCCATGGTTTGGGTATGTAATGGTGTAGCCGGGCCTCATTGAGTGCCTTTACGGTGTCATCAAGTCCGGCCTGTCCTGTGAGGAGCACTTTGCGGGTGTCATGAGTGCGCTCGTTTTTGTGCAGTTCAATCAGCAACTCCACACCGTTGTCGCCGGGTAGAATATGATCGCAAAGGATCAGACCAATTTTTTTTCCGTCTTCAAACAGCTTGTCAATGACTTCACGGGCTTCTTCGGCTGATGTGGATGTTTCGACCGGAAACTGTTCCTCAAGCTTTTCAAGGTCTCTGACCACTGCATCCAATACTTCCTGTTCGTCTTCAATGCAGAGGATGTAGATATCGGATCTTTCCATAATAGGATTTTGCAATTAGATGTTAGTTAGTGACAATGGGCCAGTAGAACAAGGCGTAGGCGAGTATGAGCATAACACCCACTATGCCAATGATAACTCCGATTTTAGCCATATCCTTGGTTTTGATGATTCCGGTAGACATGGCAATGGCATTGGGTGGTGTGGAGATGGGGAGCGCCATCGCCAGGCTGCACGAGATGGCAATCACAATGCCGGTTATGAGCAGATTGAAGTTGTCACCCATTACACCGGAAGTGTGCAGACTGATGACAAGCGGCATCAGCAAAGTTGCCGTTACGGTATTTGAAAGGAAATTGGACATGGCCACGGCAACAATTCCAAAAACAAGGATCAGGGTGATATAGCCCATCGCTCCCCAGTCAAACCCGGAGATCATCCAGACAGCCAGGCCGGTCTTGTCCATGCCGATACCGAGAGATATGCCGCCGGCCATGAGCCAGAGAACATCCCACGGCAGATTGCGTATATCGCTTTTCGAGAGAATTTGTCCGGTCACCAGCGCCGCAACAGGCAGAAATGCAACCATGCTGCTTGGTATACCGTGCTGGTTTTCGGTAATCCAGAGCAACACCGTTGTCCCGAAAATCACATAGAGACCAATAGCCTTGGGGGAGAGATTGAGTTTGCCCTTCATGTCCAGCTTGAACCGGTCGACACTTGGCGGGAAGAAGGCCAGCAGCAGCCACCATGCAAAAACCAACATGACAATCACCAATGGGAATGCGAAAATGATCCAGTCGGTGAAGGAGATGGATTTGCCGTACTCGGTTAGCGCGGCAATCACGATGGCGTTGGGTGGCGTGCCAATCGGTGTGGTGATGCCACCGATATTGGCAGCAATCGGAATGGACAGCGCCAGACCGAACTTGAAACGGTCACCCGGCTCGAGCTGTGCAATAATGGGCAGAATGACGGTCACCATCATCGCCGCAGTGGCCGTGTTGCTCATGAACGCCGATAGTGCGGCGGTAACCAGCATCAACCCGAGAATGATGAATCGCGGCCTGGAACCGAAAGGCGTCAAGAGGTAACGAGTGAGGTTTTTATCCAGGTTGTATTTGACCGAAGCTTCGGCGAGCATGAACCCACCAAGGAAGAGGATGATGATCGGGTTGGCAAGGGTCCCAATGTAATCGGTGTAACTGTTGGGTTGATAGTTGACAAGGCGATGATTTGTATTTGTGACAATCTCGTGGTCGGCTGAAAGCTGCTCGCTCCGAATGATGACATGTTGACCGTTCCGTTCAACAATTTCAACCGGTACCTCCTCGGTATTGCCGGATTCGACAACCACGAGGACGGTTTGGTCATCCCTGAGTGCTCCGGTTGGGACTTGCCAGGTATTCTCCTGCAGTGCTACCGGTTTGCCGGCTGGAAGCTTGGCATCCATGTACATGGGCCCTTGCGCACTCAAAAGCAGAATCTGCAGGAAGATGACCAGCATGGAGGTGGCGTAAATAGGGATGGGTTCAAACATCCAGAAAACTGCAGCCATGATAAAAATGCCAAGACCGATCTGACCGGCAAACGAAAGTGTTCCAAGCGGCAGTAAAAAGGGCAGAAAAAGTCCGAAAACGCCGAGAAACAGCCCTGTGATTTGAGTGGGGGTCAGTCCTTTTATACCCGATTTCATATTGGTATAACCTGTTAAAAATATGTGTATTTGGAATTACTGCAAAAGTACGCTTTCTATTTGAATGAAATGTGAAGCGTGGTATGCCGGTCCGGCCGGATGCAGGCAGGGTGGATGTGCCGGCATGGACTTGTACTAAAACAGTGTGTAGTTGATGTGTTTTTTTTAGAATTTTTCATGAATTGGTGGTACATTGTCTGAATGTTAAACCAAGGTATGTCAAATGGATTTTCTAAGAATATTTCCTGCAGAACAGCAGCCAAACGGCCGTCAGTAAACTATTGAAGACTGACAAATTTGTTGTTCAGGGGGTATCCGGCAAAGCTGTGAATATTATTATTCTTTATGACTTTGCCCTTAAACAGATATCTTTTCAGGAAGTTAATAACTACAATCGGGTAAAACTATGATGAAAAAAGTGAAATATGTTTACGTTTTCGGCGGTGGAAAGGCCGATGGCGACCGCACAATGAAGGAACTGTTGGGTGGAAAAGGGGCGAATCTTGCAGAAATGAGCCAAACCGGACTGCCGGTGCCTCCCGGCATGACCATCACCACAGAATCCTGCGACCATTATTATAAGAACAACAAACAATGGCCTGAAGGTCTGGATGAACAGATCCGTGAGGGCATTGCTTTTCAGGAAGAGCTGATGGGAGCAAAGCTGGGCGATCCGGCGAATCCCCTGCTATTGTCGGTCAGATCCGGTGCAGCGGCGTCCATGCCCGGAATGATGGATACGGTCCTTAATCTCGGTCTTAATGATGATGTTGTCGAGGGTCTGGCTGAAAAAACCGGAAATGAACGTTTTGCATTTGACAGTTACCGCCGGTTTATTGACATGTTTGGTGATGTGGTGATGGGTGTATCCCACGATCTCTTTGAAGAGACGATGGAAAAGCTGAAAGAAGAGAAGGGCGTCGAAGCCGATACCGATCTGGACGCTGGTGACCTGCGTGAACTCGTCGACCGGTTCAAGGCGATTTATCGCAAAGGGACCGGATTCATGTTCCCTTCCGATCCCATGGAACAACTGAAATTCGCCATTAATGCGGTTTTTGGGTCTTGGAATGCCGATCGTGCTGTGAAATATCGCCAGATCAATAAAATTACCGGTCTCATCGGAACGGCGGTCAATATCCAGGCAATGGTCTTTGGTAACATGGGTGACACCAGTGGTTCAGGTGTGCTCTTCACACGCAACCCCAGCACAGGTGAAAATAAATTGTACGGTGAGTACTTGAAAAATGCCCAGGGCGAGGATGTCGTGGCTGGAATCCGAACTCCGAACGATATCTCCGAGCTTAAAAATGACATGCCGGATGTGTATGAACAGCTTGTAAAACATACGCAGAAGCTGGAACAGGCATACCAGGATATGCAGGACATTGAGTTTACCATTCAGGAGAAAAAGCTTTTCATACTGCAGACCCGGAACGGCAAGAGAACCGGCGCCGCAGCGTTGAAGATTGCTGTTGATTTTGTGGATGAGGGACTTGTCACCAAAAAAGTGGCTGTCAACCAGTTGGTCAGTACCGGTCAGCTGGATCAGCTTCTCCATCCGCAGTTCGATGAAAAAGCCATTAACAGTAAAAAGGTGATTGGTACAGGTCTTCCGGCATCTCCCGGAGCTGCAGTAGGCCGCGTGTTTTTTACTCCCGATGAGGCAGAAGAGGCACACCTCACCGGTGAAAAGGTGATCCTCGCCCGAATCGAAACGAGTCCGGATGATGTGGGTGGCATGAATGCCGCTGAAGGTATTTTGACTTCGCGGGGAGGCATGACCAGCCACGCTGCTGTGGTGGCCCGTGGGTGGGGCAAACCTTGTGTGGTCGGTTGCGGTGACATCGTCATCAATTACAAAACAAAATCCATGACCGATGGCAAGCAGACGATTAAACAGGGCGATTGGGTTTCTATCAATGGAACAACGGGCGAGGTCATGCTAGGTCAGTTGCCGTTGACACCTCCGGAAATGAGTGATGACTTCCTGAAATTCATGAAATGGGTGGATGAATTCCGTGACATGAATGTCCGCACCAATGCCGATCGGGGTGATGATGCACGCAAGGCAAGGGAGTTCGGTGCGGAAGGCATCGGACTTTGCCGTACCGAGCACATGTTCTTCGAGGGTGAGCGAATTGTCGCTGTGCGTCGCATGATCATGAGTGACAAGGAAAAAGACCGGCGCGCCGCTCTCAACAAACTGCTACCCTATCAAAAAGAGGATTTCAAGGATATCTATGAGGCTTTGGACGGCCTGCCGGTGACTATCCGCCTGCTGGACCCGCCGCTTCATGAGTTTCTTCCCCACGATGAAAAGGAGATTAAGACACTTGCCGAGCAGCTGGGCATGAGCTTTGAAAAGGTAAAAAACCGTGTGTCGGTCTTGCAAGAAGCCAATCCGATGCTTGGACACCGGGGCTGTCGCCTGGGGATCACCTACCCGGAGATCACCGAGATGCAGACCCGCGCCATCATTGAAGCGGCTATTGAAGTGCAGGAGAATGGGACAAAAGTGTTTCCGGAAATCATGGTGCCCCTCATTGGATCGGCAGAGGAGTTTGAAGATCAAAAGGCGGTGATCAAGGCAACGGCGGAGCAGGTGTTCAAAGAGACCGGCAAGAAGGTGGAGTACCTGATCGGAACCATGATCGAGGTACCAAGAGCAGCTTTGACAGCCGACGAAATTGCACCGCTGGCGGACTTTTTCTCATTCGGGACCAATGATCTCACGCAGATGACGTTTGGATTCAGCCGTGATGATATCGGCAAGTTTCTGCCGGATTATCTCGAGAAGAAGATGCTGGCTCAGGACCCGTTCCAGACACTGGATCAAAAAGGTGTCGGCAAGCTTGTCTCAGAGGCCGTTACACTGGCGAAGAAAGTCAAACCGGATATCAAGCTTGGTATCTGCGGCGAACATGGCGGGGATCCTGACTCCATTCACTTCTGTCACAATGAGGGTCTGAATTACGTGTCGTGTTCACCGTTCAGAGTGCCTGTTGCCCGACTGGCAGCAGCCCAGTCAGCCATACGCAAAAAAAACTGATATTTGAAAGGGTGTAACACTGAAACGGGATGGGTTTTTACCCTGTTGCAGATTCAATAAGTATCTACGATTAAAAGAAAAAACACAGACAGCACATTCTGGCAACGGAGTGTGCTGTTTTTGTAAGGCTTAAGACCAAATACATGTTGAGATTTCATAAATGTAAAAATACTGCTTATTGTAACTTGATTCATCAATATAAATATTGGTGTAAATATATGTTTTTCAATTAAAAACACTATTCTGGAAAACAAGAGCAGTTCTTTATAAAAAAGCGTGATATCTATAAAAACAATCTGGTTTTTGAATTATAGTCAATATTCTTATGTTAGACATGTTAAATACTGTAATCCTTGCTATGGGTTATACTTATTGAATGTAGCTAAACGAGATTGTAATTCACTTTCATAAATTGAAATATAACAGCTATATGCAAGCTGTATATTCGTTTAAAAAGATGAATAATAAATACCAATAATAAAGAAAAATAGGAGTAACAATTATGAGATCAGTTACACAGTTTTTTCTTGCGCTGACAATTACTTTTTTACCTGTATTCGGAGCACAGGCATCCGATCCGGATGGGAATAATGGCGGGGCCGGACTAAGCCTGCTGACAAACACATTTGCTCCAAGTGCATCCATCAGCAGTGTGGGCAGCTCGGGGGCGATTCAAACCGATGAACCCTCGCTTCATGTGGGCGGCGCTGTCAGATATAACCTGCTTCTCAGCAATTATGAGGAGGGTATCAACGCCAATAGCGGAGCCTTCACCTTTGACACATGGCGTATCAATGTAGTATATGACAACCCGGGTGGAATCGGACTCAACTTTGAATATCGGTTCTATCCTACGTTCGGAACCCATTTCGTAAAACAGGGTTGGCTGGATTATTCCTTGAGTGAAGAGACCGAGCTACAGCTTGGTGTGACCCAGGTGCCTTTCGGAAAC
>SKXL01000157.1 GCA_007128425.1 Balneolales bacterium
TCAGATCGGCAAATTTATCCATCGTCTTTTGGACGATGCCCGGGCAATTCTTGTAAAACACATTGGAGGCTTCTCTCGCCTGGAAGAAAACATCCGGATTCTGTGCGGTACCACGAATGACAGGACGGTCGGGTGTGAGCGCACGATTTCTGTGTTCTATCACAAAATCATCGTTAATCATTTCGCGCATATCATCAAGCGTAAGCGCCTCAATCTTCTGAACCTCGTGGGAAGTGCGGAATCCGTCAAAAAAGTGGATGAACGGAACCCGGGCCTCAAGGGTGGCTGCGTGAGCGATCATTGCCATATCCATGGCTTCCTGAACACTGTTGGAACAGAGCATGGCCATCCCGGTCATCCGCATGGCCATCACATCACTGTGGTCACCAAAGATGGAGAGGGCATGGGAGGCAATGGTACGCGCTGTGACATGAATCACGGTGGGACTCAGCTCACCGGCAATTTTATACAGGTTCGGCATCATCAGCAGCAGACCCTGCGAGGCGGTAAAGGTGGTTGAAAGCGCTCCGGTCTGCAGTGCGCCGTGAACGGCACCGGCGGCACCGGCTTCACTCTGGAGTTCAATGACATCAGGAACCGTGCCCCAGATGTTCTTTTTTCCTGCCATTGACCATGCATCTGCGAACTCACCCATTGGTGATGCGGGAGTGATGGGATAGATGGCAATGACTTCGTTAACGTGGTGTGCGATATGTGATGCAGCTTCGTTTGCATCAATAGTTACAAGCGGGCGTTTCATAAATAATCCTTTCAGGTTCTTGTCGTGTAAATAATTACAATTTTTTTTTAAAAAACCTCACATGTCCAGATGGTCTGGGATGGAATGACTTCCGAATGAATAAAGGCACCGTAATAAGCGACGCTTAAGAGTTTTTCAGCGGAGTCACCCTTCCGTCCCTGGTCTCTTCTTCAACCAACATTCAGTTTTTTTTGACTAAAAAGTACCTTAACGTACTGAATAATAATTAAAAAAGGGCTTTTTTATGTTGATATTATGAAGAATGGACTTCATAAATATAATCAATATCTTGAAACTTATGAACAGGATATTCAGACAGACGAAAAAAAAATACACATGCTGCACATAACCTGCTCAACCGGAGCTCATTACAATGAAAAAGATCATGCTTATTTTATTTCTTGCTGCAGCAGTAGCCGGCCTGGTAACGGTCGCCATAACGGCAGCTGACCGCGATACAGTCGAAACATGGGAAGGTTCTCTCCGGCTCTTCGGCAATGAGCCTTTTACCAGGGTTGCCCTTGTCACCAACAGCGGTGATCGCTGGTTTCTTGACATGGACGAACAGGAATTGCAGCTTCTTTGGGAGGAACGCCGCGAAAAAATCCGTATTACTGGTGTCCCCGTGCTCAAAGAAATTGCCGGCAGAACAGAAAACTACATTAAGGTGATCAAATATTCCTGGATAACAGAAAACGAATAATAAATTTTGGCCAACGAACAACAGGCGTTGAACAGCTGTGCTACAAACTACATTTATGGAATAAAAAATGATGGGACGGAACGACTGCAAAAGAAAACGGACAAGAGAACATGTATTTCAAGACCGTTTCATTAAACAACGCCTGATTTTTCTGCTGTTCTTCTTCTTCTTCTTCTTCTGCTGCTGCTTTCCGTCGCTACTGATGGCACGGGATTTTCAGATCCATGCCATTTCCATTCAGGCGGAAATCACGCCCGATGCGACAATACGCTATGTCGAAGACCGCCAATACCGCTTTGAAGGTGAATACAGCCAGGTCTTTTATACACTTCCGCTCAAGGGGTTTGATTCCGTCAAAAATATACGTGTACGGCAAAACGGACGCGCGCTCATAAATGACAACAGCGAACAGCCCGGTACATTCAAAGTGGAGCGCAATCAACATGAATTGCGTATCACCTGGTTTATTGAAACCGGAGACACCTCCGAACACATTTATACTATCCAATACGATCTTGAGGATGCAATTGTCATTGGTCCCGAAACAAGCGAATGGTTCTGGATATTTATGTCGGATCGTCTTGCACGAACTCCGGAGACCTTCAAGGCTCGCATAACTGTTCCGCACCGCATGGATGAAGCCGACTGGCATGTCTGGCTTCGGGAAACACCCGATCATGTCCGCAAGCGCATCGAAGGTCGCGTACTTTATCTTGAAGGAGATGGTTTCAAACGCTCCGACCAGGTTCTGGCGCGCATTCTGTTTCCATCCCATGTACTTGGCGAAGCGGCAGTAACCGATCACCGTTTCGGACTGGACCGCGTTATGGAGGAAGAAGCTGAATGGGTAGAAACGCAGAAACGCGAGCGTCAGCTCTATCTGCTCGGGGTCGGACTTTTTGCCGTACTTGCACCTGCATCCCTTCTCCTCTTCATCTGGTTTTATCGTCGCTACGGACGGCGATTCGAATCTGAAGTTCTATCAGAAAAGTTGCTTTTTTCACCTCCTACTGATCATCCACCCGCAATCATCCGAAAACTGATGCTTGGACCATTAAATACCGAGCCGGACAAACTGGCCCTTGGCATCACCATTTTCGATCTCTCACGCAGGGGCTACTTCCGCATTGTGGAAAAAAAAGGTGAAAAGAAATTTCTGAGCACCGAAACACCTGAATACCATCTTGAAAAAACCGGAAAAAAACCGGATCAGACATTGCGAGACTGGGAGCTCAGCCTGCTCGAAAAAGTCAACATACGCATTGATGAAGGCGTGACGCGCATGGACAAGGTGCTGGAATGGTCCAGTAAAACCGCGCGGCAATGGTGGAAGGCGTGGCGAAAACTCTTCCGAAGCGAAATCAAGCGGCAGAACTGGTTTGATCCGCTCGCCCAAAAGGCACTCTATTTTCATTTAGCCGCACAGCTGCCATTGCTTTTGGGCATGATCGGTGTGACCATCATCGCCGGCAAAATTGGGGCCGCAGGGATCATCCTGGTCGCAATTTTGATGATGCTGAGTCTGGCTCTCCCCAAACGGACGCAACAGGGTGTTAATCTGCATGCAAACTGGACCGCCTACCGAAAGGCACTGAAAAATGGTCCCAACAAATCCTTCGACCAGCAGGACATAGGCCGGCATTTTGTATATGCCATCGCCCTGGGCCTGACCAAAAAGCAGTTGGAAAAACGCCTGGCCAACGTAACCGAAGAGAGTCCGTTGTTTCTGTGGATTGTTCCCCTGTCCGGTATCCACAGGGCTGCCGGTATTGCCTCCGGACTCAGCACATTGGCTTCCAGTGGAACAAGCAGCTTTAGCGGGATTTCCGGTGTGGGAGGTGCTTCGGCTGGATCGGCCGGAGGCGGTTCAGGTGGCGGGGCCGGTTGATATTCAATGATTTACATTGATTCCAATATGTGTTAGAATGTGAAGTGTGTTGTTTCAACCTCATAAAAAGTTCGCCGATGCCCATAACACCCCAAAAACTCATCGCTCTGACTGCTTGCTTTTTACTTGCAACTGCTGTCTGCCTGCCCGCACATGCCTGCATGCCTGTTGCCGCTTATCAGTCACATGCAGATGAATTCATGGAAATGATTGCAAATATCGTTTCTGATGAGGAACCCGATGGCACTCCGTTGCTAAAAGTGGTTACGGCGGACGGAAGCACCTTCATCGGCAGGTTTGTCCGTGAAGATGACCAATCCATAACCCTGGAAGTTGAAAACCTCGGTGAGCTGACCATCATTAAAGAAAACATCCGCTCTGCAATCGAGATTGCTGAGGAGGATCTGGTGGATGGGAAGTATTGGTTTCCAAATCCGAATGCAACCCGTTACCTGTTTGCTCCCGGTGCCATTCCCATCACCAGAAAAACAGGATATTATCAGAATACCTGGATATTTTTCAACAATGTAAATTATGGCTTCACCGAAAGGTTTTCCATGGGCGTCGGCATGGTACCCATCTTTTTATTCGGTGTCAGTGCACTGCCTGTGTGGCTGCTTCCAAAATATTCCATCCCCATCAAAGCTGACAAGCTGCATATTTCTGCCGGTGCCATGATTGGCGGAGTGGTCGGCGTCGATGGCGGCGGAGCAGGTATTCTCTACAGTACCTTGACATACGGAAACCGGAACCGAAATATCACAGGCGGACTTGGTTTCGGTTTTGTAGAAGACGGCATCAGCGACAATCCGGTCATCAACTTGTCAGGGATGTACCGTCTATCGGTCAAATCCTATGTGATCAGTGAAAATCACTTCATACCTTCAGGCAGCGGATATGACGCACTCTGGTCGATTGGCTACCGTTATGCGCCAGAGTCCTTTTCTGTCGATTTTGCACTGATTCGACCGTCGGGGGTCTCCGACAGCTTCATTGGCATACCATGGATTGGGGTGACCCTGCCTTTTGACAGAAACTGATTTCAGGACCTGCCGCTACACTTTGATCTGTCCGCTGCCGGTGACCACATATTTATAGGTCGTAAGCTCCTCAAGCGCCACCGGTCCCCGGGCATGCAGCCGATCCGTACTGATGCCTATCTCCGCCCCCATACCGAACTCCGCGCCATCTGTGAACCGGGTGGAGGTATTGATGTAGACGGCCGCCGAGTCCACCATGCGTCCGAAATAGTCCTGCTTCTGAGGATCGTCGGTCACTATGGCATCGGAATGACCGGATCCGTAGGTATTGATGTGCTCAACGGCCTGTTCGATGCCGTCTACAACCTTGACCGAAAGGATCATGTCCAGATATTCCGTGTGCCAGTCCTTTTCTGTTGCAGTTTTCATTGATCCTACAATTTTTCGAGCCCGTTCGTCGCCGCGAAGCTCCACCCCGCGAGCTTCCAGGACATCCGCCATCTTTTGAAGCCATTCGGGATTCAGGGCCGAGTCCACCAGCAGCGTTTCGGCAGCATTGCAGACACCCGGGCGCTGGCATTTTGCATTCTCGACAATCGACCACGCTTTCACGGGATCGGCCTCTCCATCCACATAAACATGACAAATACCTTCATAGTGCTTGAGCACAGGTACCGTCGCATTTTCGGCAACGGCACGGATGAGTCCCTCTCCGCCACGTGGTATAATCACATCAACGTATTTGTCCATGGTGATGAGTGCCTTGACGGCATCCCGGTCCCGCACAGAAACGAGTTGAATGGCATGCTCCGGCAGCCCGGCCTTGCGTCCCCCATCCCGTAGCGCGCCGGCGATGGCCTGGTTGCTGCGCAACGCCTCGGAACCGCCACGGAGGATAATCGCATTGGAAGCCTTCAGGCACAAAGCGGCTGCATCAGCCGTCACATTCGGCCGCGACTCGTAGATCATGCCGATCACACCGATAGGAACCGCGATTTTTTTGAGCAAAAGCCCGTTTTCCTTTTCCCATGATTTGAGAATGCGTCCGACCGGATCCGGAAGTTCTGCAATATCGCGCAATCCCTGTACCATGGCCGTCATACGGTCATCATTCAGTACCAGGCGGTCAACCATGGCATCGGTGAGCCCGTTTTCACGTGCTTCGGCAACATCCTCTGAATTTGATTTCTGTATTTGCGGTGTTTGCTGGTCCAGGGCATCGGCCATGGCGTTCAGTGCATGGTTTTTCTGGTTTGCCGACCACCCCATCAGTGTCCGTGAGGCCTTACGTGCGTTTCGACCCAGTTCCAGCACCTGATTTCTGATAGATTCGCTTGTACTATTGTCTGTCATTATGAAACTCCATTTTGTGTCATTGATCTTGCCAAATTTCCCAATTGGCCGGCGGACTATTTTGCAAGTATCACCATATTGTCCCGGTGGATCACCTCCACATGGTGCCGGTCTCCCAGGATGAACGGTACATCGGCTGATCGCTTGCCTTTGATCCGCTCGATATCCTCGCGGTCGTAGGACGTAAGTCCACGCGCAATGGTCTTGCCTGTGGAATCACGGATATTAACCAGCGCACCGGCACGAAACTTTCCTTCAGTGCGCTGAACACCGACCGGCAGCAGGCTGTAGCCTTTTTTGATGATCGCACGTCCGGCCCCTTCATCCACATATATGCTGCCTTGAGGCCGGTGAAAAAATGCGATCCATTTTTTTCTGGCTTTCAGTTTTTGACGTGACACCGGGCTGCTGATCAGCGTCCCCAGGTCCTCACCCTGCAGCAGCCGCTCCAGTACATTATCCTGGTGTCCGTTGGCTATGATCACCGGAGTGCCGGCTTTGTTGGCCTTGTCGGCGGATTGCAGCTTGGATGCCATGCCCCCCGACGACCAGCTGCTGCCTTTGCCCTGGGCCATTTCGAGCGTTTCATCGGTAACATCATCCAATTGAGGGATACGCTCGGTCAACCGCCCGTCCTCGGTCCGGAACAGTCCGTTGGATGTCGTCAGCAGTACAAGCAGATCGGCATCCACCAGGGTGGCTGCCATGGCAGCCAGCAGATCATTGTCGCCAAAACGGATTTCATCCACCGCCACCACGTCGTTTTCGTTGACAACCGGGATGACCCGATTGCGCAGCATCGCCATGATGGTGTTGCGAGCATTGAGGTGCCGGACCCGGTCGTTAAGATCGGCATGTGTCAGCAGTACCTGTCCGAGGCGGCATTTGTGACGCGCCAGTTGTTCCGAATAGAAGTTGAGCAGCACGCCTTGCCCTACCGCTGCGGCCATCTGAAGATCGGGCAGACTAACCGGTCGGTGCGGCCATCCCAATGCCTGGACACCGGCTGCAATGGCACCCGATGATACAAATACCACCTCATATCCATTTTGATGCAATCCGGCAATCTGGTCGACAAGACTGGCGATCTGACCGGAATCAGGCCTGCCGTAGTCATCCACCAGGACCCGGCTGCCTGCCTTAATCACCAGCCTTCTGATATTTTCGGGAAATCCTTCCCTTTCCGGCCTGGTGCCCGGTGTTATTTTTGACGGCTTCTTGTTTGAGGTTTGGTCGGTTGATCGCAAAACGGTACAAATCCAGCTGGTGGCACAGTGCTGTGAATATTTCCCAGTCCAACATGGAATATAGCATTTTTTTCCGGGCAAGATTTGCAAATCTGATGCGAGCTTCCTGATTAACTTATGTGATGCCAATCAGGCAGCAAATGGCTCACAAATAAAAAATGCACGATGTGGTCAGGCCAAAGAGCATCCTTCCGCCGCTACTTCCTGTCATAAATTATGTTCAATTATTGTGAAAAAAACTCGTTATTAAAGAAATTAACGAATCGTTCATCGTTATCTTCTGTGAATCTGTCAACTTTTCATAAAATTGATTAAATAATGTATCCACTTACGGCTCCTCACCTGCGGACGGGATGGTATGTGCCACTGTTTACGGCATTCGTAGTTCTTTTGTTCATCTCCTGTGACGCAGTAGAAGGGGACAGGGAACTCCCGGTCTCTGACCGCGACAAGCTTGCCCGTTTTGAAAACCCTGACTTCGTCAAGGCTGAGAAGGACTATTTTGAAGCCTGGCAACTGGCCTTGTGGCGGGATGGTGATCTGCTGGCCAATCCGGAAACGGCGGTCATGTTCCTGGAGCATCGCAACGTTATCCGGAATCAATTCTCGCAGGATCTGCCTGAAGTCCGGGAGTATTTTTCCATGCCCTGGGAGCCCGGCATCCTGATCCTTGGGGCTGATATCCGCCACATGGAGGATGTCCGGGATGGCTTTTTCCGTCCGTTCAATCAGCTTGGGGTCGGACTTGCGCCCGATTCCATTGCGTTTCTCAACCGACTGGAGGGTAGCGAACATTTCTTCTTTCTGGCATATTTCGATATCCTGATGAATGTTCAGGAAATGGCAAAAACTTACCGGCAGCTGCCGGAAGTGCTCTTTAGCGATCCCAACTATTTTGCCTCCTTTGGTGGAAACCCCTTCCCTGTTTACCCGGGCCATATCGATGGTGACTGGTACTACCTGTTCTACAAAACCACGTATGTAACCGAACGGACCAGTCTCTTCAAAGTTGAGCCGCGTGGCCTTCAGGGATATTCGGCGGAACTTGTTGAAAGTTTCGTGGCGGGTGAACAGCCGTCATCCAGCACGCGGGATCTCATTCGCCAGATACGCGATGATTTCCGGGAACGGGTTTATGATCAGGCTTCCGTGGAGCGCATTGAGGAGTTAAGGGTCAGCCTTCCTGAATAATTGCGGAATAATGCATCAATGGTACAACTGCTCAACATCACGGGGCAGGTTCTTCCTTCTTCGCGCCGGCTGGGGTCACAATACTTCCGATCAAACCGCCCATCATGGCTCCGTAAGCCGTGGAGTGATACCAGATGGATGTAATGGGACATGACCCGGTGTTGCAGCCGATAAAATGCCAGTAAGCGTAACCGCCAATTGCGCCAAGCAAGATCCCGCCGAGGATAAAATAAATTGATTTTAACATGCTTCTGCTACATCTTTGATTTGGTTTATTTGAGAGAACGTAACCAATCCAAAAAAAATTTCAAAATCTTCAGTGATACCATGGCCATACATGAATTAGCCGGGAAAAAAGCACCTTACCATATCCTTGACAACATCCCGCGAATCATCTCCGCTTATTACACATATCTGCCTGATGCGGGCAATCCGCTTCAGCAAGTACAGTTCGGTACATCGGGTCATCGCGGCACCTCGCTCAAACATACCTTCAACGAGGTGCACGTCCTGGCCATATCCCAGGCACTGGCCGACTATCGCAGGAAGTCCGGCATTCGCGGACCGCTTTTTATCGGGATGGATACTCATGCGCTATCCGAACCGGCACTCATCACGGCAATCGAGGTGCTTGCCGCCAACGATGTGACCGTTGGATACCAGGAAGGATTCGGCTACACACCCACACCCGTCATTTCACACACCATCCTGGGCTGCAACCGGTCTCAAAAAGAGCAAAAATGCGATGGTATCGTCATCACACCTTCACACAATCCTCCGGGTGACGGCGGCTTCAAATACAATCCGCCAAGCGGCGGTCCGGCCGGCACCGACATCACAAAAGAGATTCAGGAAGAGGCCAACCGCATCATGACGGATGGATGCCGCAAGGTGAAGCGCATTCCGTTTGAGCAAGCGCTTAAAAAAGATCATGTGATGGCCATGGATTTCATGATGCCCTACGTTAAAGAGCTGGGCAAAGTGGTGGATATGGGTGCGATCAGCAAGGCCGGACTGCGGATCGGTGTGGATCCGATGGGTGGATCGGGTGTGGCCTACTGGGAGCCCATTGCCCGGGAATACGATCTGAACATCGAGGTGGTTAACCCGGATGCCGATCCCCGGTTTGCGTTCATGACCGTGGACAGGGACGGTAAAATCCGGATGGATTGCTCATCACCCTACGCCATGGCCGGCCTGATCGGTCTCAAGGACCGGTTTGATATTGCTTTCGGAAACGATCCCGATTTTGACCGCCACGGCATTGTAACGCCATCGGCCGGTCTGATGAACCCGAATCACTACCTCGCCGTGGCCATAAACTACCTGTTCCAGAACAGGCCGAAATGGCGGGCTGATGCGGCTATAGGCAAGACACTGGTATCCAGCAGCATGATCGACCGGGTGGCAAAGGCGCTGGACCGCAGGCTTGCCGAAGTTCCGGTCGGATTCAAATGGTTTGTTGACGGCCTCCTTGACGGATCCTACGGTTTCGGCGGAGAGGAGAGTGCCGGCGCCTCATTCCTGAGATTTGACGGCAGCTCCTGGTCTACCGACAAGGACGGCATCATCCTGAATCTGCTGGCCGCAGAGATAACCGCAAAAACCGGAAAAGATCCGGCCGAACATTATGCATCCCTTGAGAAGAAGCATGGAAGTCCCTTCTATGAACGAATCGACGCACCTGCATCACCGGAAGAGAAAAAAGTGCTTTCCAGCCTGTCTCCAGAGCAGATCAAGGCCGATACCATGGCAGGCGAACCGATATTAAATAAACTCACCCGCGCCCCAGGAAATGATGCGGCGATCGGCGGACTCAAAGTGGTGACTGAAAACGGCTGGTTTGCCGCGCGTCCATCGGGCACCGAGGACATCTACAAGATCTACGCGGAGAGCTTCCGCGGAAAGGATCACCTCAAGAAGATTCAGGAAGAAGCTGTCGCCATCGTAAAGGAGGCGCTTTCGGCCTGAATCTCCGGATGATTGTAGCCGAGTAGCCGCAGCGCATTCAACACCACAACCAGGGTTGATCCTTCGTGAAGCAGCACGGCCAGGCCCATGCCTGCGTATCCGAAAAGGACAAATGGCACCAGGAAGGCAATCATTCCAAGGCTGATGAAGATATTCTGACGGATGATTTTCCGGGTCTGGCGGCTCAGACCGACTGCTACCGGCAGTTTGCCCAGATCATCGGCCATAAGTGCCACGTCGGCCGTTTCCAGGGCGACATCCGAGCCGGCGGCTCCCATGGCAATGCCAACGGTAGCGTGCGCCATGGCCGGAGCGTCGTTGACCCCATCGCCCACCATGGCCACCTCTTTCTCCTGCTCCATCAGCTTTCGGATGGCATCCACTTTATGTTCCGGCATGAGATCACCCCAGGATTCATCCACACCTACTTGCACACCGATGGATTCGGCAACGCGCTGGTGGTCCCCCGATATCATGATAAGCCGGCGGATACCCATCTCTCTGAGGTTCCGGATCACACCTGAGGCAGACGACCGGGGCATATCCATCAATCCGATGATACCGGCGAATTCATCTTCTTCCCGGACCAGTATGGTTGTTCGCCCCTGTTCATGCAACTTGTTTAAATGGGTTATCACTTTGTCGGGCAAAGTTTTATCAAACAGTTTTGCCTGTCCGATATCCACTTTTTTCCCATCCACCACACCCGTGACGCCCATGCCTGTCACCATTGTGACATCGGATACTTTCGGTGCATCGGCATCACCGTTCCAGGAGACACCATCACGCATTACGGCGCGGGCGAGCGGGTGATCGCTGAACTGTTCTACACCCATGGTCAGCCTCATGAGTCCGGATGCATCGCGGCCGTTCAGTGGAATCACATCGGTGACTTTGGGTACTCCTGCCGTCAGCGTGCCCGTTTTGTCGAAGGCCATGGCGCGGAGTCCGCCAAGCTGTTCCAGCGGACGGCCGCCTTTCACCAGCACCCCTAATTTGGCCGCGCGGGCCACACCGCTCAGAATGGCACTCGGGGTGGAAATGGCCAGGGCGCAGGGGCTGGCCGCCACCAGCACCGCCATGGCCCGATAAAACGATGACGCAAACGGCTCGTCAATTACAAGCCAGGCAAAATGCAGGAATGCCACAAACACAAGTATCACCGGTACAAACACCCGCTCAAAACGTTCGGCAAAACGTTGTGTTGGTGATTTCTGTGTTTCGGCTTCGTTTACCATCCGGATGACACGCGCAAGTGTGCTGTCTTCTGCGCGACTGGTAACCTCTACCTCAAGCAGGCTGTCGCCGTTGATGGTGCCTGCAAAAATGCGATGCTGAGGATCGAGATTCTCACTCTTATTTCTCGCCTTTTCCGCCGATGACACAGGCTTCTTGTCAACCGGAACACTTTCTCCGGTGATAGGCGACTGATCCACGCTGCTGCTGCCGGCGGTTACGAATCCATCAGACGGGAACCGCTCCGAGGGGCGAACGACCAACAGATCGCCGGGTTTCAATTCCTCCACTGCAATCTCCCGCTCTCCATTATCTGTTTTAATCCTTGCAACGGTTGGTGCCAGTTCCGACAGCGCTCTGATCGCTTTCCTGGCCCGGCCCATTGCATAATGCTCAAGAGCATGCCCGAGGCTGAACAGAAAGAGCAGCAGCGCTCCCTCCGCCCATGCGCCGAGTACGGCGGCACCGGCTGCGGCTACCAGCATCAGAAAATCGATATCAAATTTCTTGCGGCGAAGGCTGGCGATCATATGCATGAACGCGTCATACCCGCCGAAGAAATAGGCCAATACGTATACCGGAATGGGCCTTACATGTCCGGGTTCGCTCAGCATCTCATAAAGCCAGGCTCCGAGAAGCAGCACACCGCAAAGAAGTGCGAAAACGAGCTCTCTGTGTTCCTTAAATATGTTCATGAATCTTTTCAAAGCTGCATGGTTACCTTACAACATAAACGTAAAAAATATGATCCTGTGCCGAATCTGGTTCATTTCTCTTTTACTTTCATCATTTAATTTAAGAATTTCAAAACCACATCTATCAAATAAACTATATTTATAAAAATGGAACATGAATTTTCGGCCCTGTTTAAAAAAAACAAAATATGGGCAAAGCGTATGGTCGAGCAGGATCCTGACTTTTTCAACCGGCTCAAACATCAGCAGAAACCGCAGTTCTTGTGGATCGGATGCTCGGACAGCAGAGTCCCCTCCGACCAGATTACCGGAACGGATCCCGGGGAGATGTTCGTCCACCGCAATATTGCCAACATGGTACACCATAGCGACATCAACATCCTGTCCGTGTTGCAGTACTCTATTGAAGTACTGAAAGTGCGCCACATTATCGTATGCGGACATTACTCCTGCGGCGGTGTGAAAGCTTCATTGGAGGTCATCGACCACGGCCTTATCGACAACTGGATCCGCCCGATAAAACAGATTTATGAAGACCACGCCGATGATTTTGAGGGACTATCGGAGGCAGAAACCGTAGACAAATTATGCGAATGGAATGTGCGTGAACAGGTCGTTAATATTGGCCGCAGCACCAGTGTTCAGAAGGCATGGAGGGAGGGACAACAACTCGCTGTACACGGAGTCATCTACAGTATCGGCGACGGAAAGCTGATTGATCTGGAGTGCAGTATCAGCGACCCCGGCCAAATATCTGATATTTACCGCATCCGATAGGCATATTTTTTTCTTGCATGAAACGCAGGATTTCTCTATCTCTATTCGATTGGCCGTACACTGCTGCCTGCGGATCCAAGTCGCTCCCGAGCTGCATCAGTTACAATTTCCCACTTATTGACTTCTCCACCAATTTCAAGGGCTTCTTTTAAAAGATCACAATATGAGCAACAATAACCAACCGGGCCTGCTTGGCCGATTTCTGGATGTTATTGAACGAGTCGGAAACAAACTGCCTGATCCCGCCATTCTCTTTTTCCTGCTGATGATATTTGTATGGGTTCTTTCAGCCATCATGGCGCCGTTCGATTTTGGAGAAACGGACCCAAGAACCGGTGAAACCCTGCGCGTGATCAACCTGCTTTCCGGCAGCCAAATGGCTATGTTCCTGGCCAATATGACCAATACGTTTATTACGTTTGCTCCACTCGGGATCGTCCTGCTGGCCATGCTCGGTGTCGGTGCGGCGGAACACTCGGGGTATATCAATGCCGGACTCAAATACATTCTCGGCGTCACTCCAAAATCCCTTCTCACACCCATGCTGATCGCGGTTGCAATCGTCAGCCACACCGCAGCCGACGCAGGCTACGTCCTTGTGATTCCACTGGGAGGAGTCATTTTCTATGCTGCCGGACGACATCCGCTGGCCGGTATTGCCGCGGCATTTGCAGGTGTTTCGGGTGGCTTCAGTGCAAATTTCATACCGTCGGGCATCGATCCACTGCTTCAGGGCTTCACCCAGTCAGCCGCACAGATCATGCAGCCCGACATGCTGATAAACCCGCTCAACAACTACTTCTTCACCGCCATATCAAGTATTCTGATCATCTCCGTTGGATGGTGGATCACCGACAGAATCGTTGAACCCCGCCTTGCCAGGACGGAAGTGGATGGCGACCAGGATGACCTTCCACAGATGGAAAAACTGGAAAAGCATGAGATCAGAGCGTTCTGGGTTGCCACCACGGTCATGCTGGTCGGTATTGTGGCGCTTTTTCTGTGGACCATCCCTGGCGATTCACCCATGCGCTCTCCGGACGGTGAAGTAACCGCTTTTGACGCACCCATCATGATGTCGATCGTTCCGCTCATCTTCCTGCTCTTTGTCATTCCCGGTGTCATTTACGGATACCTCTCCGGAACATTCAAAAGCTCTCAGGATGCGGTAGGAAGCATGAGCAAGGCAATGAGCAGCATGTCCTATTACATTGTAATGGCATTTTTCTGCGCCCTGTTCATAGACGCCTTCGGGAAGTCAAATATCGGAATACTGATCGCGTTGAAAGGCGCCGGTTTTCTGGAAGCCCTGGCCATGCCGGGTGCACTGACGATTGTCGGCATCATTCTGCTCACCGCCGTGGTAAATCTACTGGTAGGATCGGCTTCGGCCAAATGGGCGCTGATCAGCCCTATTTTCGTTCCCATGCTTATGGGAATCGGCATCTCGCCCGACCTGACCCAGGCGGCCTACCGGGTAGGTGATTCGGTATCAAACATCATCACACCGCTGCTGCCTTACTTTCCGCTTGTAGTAGTTTTCTGCCAGCGCTATGTTAAAAATACCGGTATTGGCACCCTGGTATCCATGATGCTGCCGTATTTCTTTATCTTTCTGGTTACATGGTCCATATTCCTGCTTCTTTACTGGTTTATCGGTATTCCGCTTGGATTGCAGGCTTCCTATACCTATCCGTAACCATTTTTTAACGGACAGGCAACAGGGCTAAAATGACCATTACCATGTGATTTAATGCCGGAGGCAAACAGATTATGATCAAGCACAAACTTCTGATGATAACCGTTGTACCCGCCCTGGTCTTCGGGGCCATTGCATCGTGCGGAAACAGCGAGGAACTCGAGCGGCTGCAGCGCGTCAACGCCGATCTGCGCAGCCAGAACCGTCAACTACAACAACAGGTAACCAATTTGAAAGAAAAAGAAGAGCAGCTGGCTTTCCTGGCAGCGCAGATGAACGACGTCAAGGCACGCATTGTTACCAATCACGGTGATATTGAAGTTGAATTCCTGCCCCGCAGAGCACCAATTCACGCCTTTAATTTTATAACCAGGGCCGAAAGCGGTTTTTATGACGGAACCAAGTTTCACCGTGTGATTCCCGGTTTTATGATACAAGGCGGCGACCCAAATTCGCGAGGGGACGACCGAACGACGTTCGGACAAGGCGGTCCGATCATCTCCATCCCCCACGAATTTAATCCGACCCCGCACGAACCCGGTATACTCTCCATGGCCCGGGTCTCCGACAAACGAGCCGGCGCAGGATCGCAGTTTTTTATCATGCATGGCCGCACACCCAACCTTGACAACGAATACACGGTGTTCGGCAGAGTCACTTCCGGGATGCAGGTGGTCGACGCTATCGCCAATGTGGAGACCAGTCCTCAATTCCGCGATCAGCCGGTCGAACATGTTGTGATTCAACGCATCGAAGTATTCCGATAGATATACTTCTCTTTTCCCACAACATCATTAACGACATCACTATGCCTGGTTTAATTCTCTCGCATGCTCTGCGGCATCCGCTGCTGCTGGTTTTATCCGCACTGTTGATCTTCATCAGTTGCCGGCCGGAAAAGGATCGACTCCCTGATGGTTTTGACCTTCAGGGCCATCGTGGTGCGATGGGTCTCAAACCCGAAAACACACTCCCAAGTTTTTACAAGGCGGTGGATTTGGGTGTTACCACGATCGAGTTTGATCTGGCCGTCTCCCGGGAACACCGGATCGTAATATCACATGAACCCTGGTTTCGCTCAAATATCTGCCTTCAACCCGACGGTTCCCCGATTCCCCGTGAAGATGAGCGATCCTTTCGACTCTATGAATACGACTATGAAACCATAGCACAATTTGACTGTGGAACCCTGCAGCATCCATCCTATCCCGAACAGAAAAATCTTTTTGCATCCAAACCGCTCATGACCGATGCTATTTCGGCTGTAGATGAGTATGTCCGCTCACTTGGGCGTGCACCTGTCCGCTACAACATCGAGATAAAGAGCAATCCGGCCTGGTACGGCACCCTTATACCGGATCCGGAGATCTTCGCCAGATTGGTGCATGAAGAATTACTGGACCTTGAGCGGCAACTTGCGTCACCGATTCTCGAACGGGTGAGCATTCAGTCATTTGATCCGCGTCCGCTCCATGTCTTTCGGGAAATTGCGCCCGGGGTCCCGCTGGTCATACTTACATCAACCGAAAAAAGCGTCGATGAGCACATTGACTACTTCGGTTTTCTGCCGGAGATCTATTCACCCAACTACGGTATTCTCACACCGGAACATGTGACAAGGGCTCAGGATTTGGGCATGCTGGTCATCCCCTGGACAGTCAACAGCCCGGAAGACATGAAACGCATGGTCGATTTCGGGGTGGACGGGCTGATCACAGATTATCCCAATCGGTTCAACGAACTATTCCCGCATCAATAGTACAAAGCTTCAGCCTTGCGTTGCCGGGAGGCTGTAAAAATTGTCGCTCCGGATGCAATATACCCTGCGATTCCCGGAATGATTAACACAATTCCGCGTATACTGGTTTTTTCGATATGTATAGTAAGAGATGAATATTGAGTGATTGGAAAGCTTTGGGGTGATCAGCAACGTTTCTTTCAACTGAAATCGGCTTACCACCATTCCCCGAGCGTGTCAGGAACGATTTCACCGGTAGGAGTGATTTTTTCTCCCTCGCGCGGTGGCCTTGTAGGAAAATCGCTAACGGAGACATTGGGATCACGGTCATTGGGCACATAATGGCTGTGGTTGCCGTGCGGAACTTCCCGATAAGGTTTGGTATCAAACACACCCAGAGAGTCCGCAATGACAATACCGGCCAGCACTACGGCAAACACAACAAATAAAATTCTGATTTTTTTTCGAGTGATCATAAACGTGATAATAACAGGTAACGCAAACAGAGAACCCGACCGGCTATTCCGTGATATGAAACTGATATAATAACCGCCATAAATATAGAATTATTTCAAGATTTCCACAGGATGGACGGCAAAATCAGAACCGGAATGGATAAATCCAACGTATTCATGATTTTTATCCATTAATGCATGCTTTCCATCTGTCATGGGCATTTCATGAATTTGGCTGGAACGATAATTGGCAAAATGGTTATTTGGTATGGGACGGCTATCGGTAACAGTCGATTCAGCATAAGCTTGCAGACATCAGAAATACGAGTAAGACAGGCTTTGCTGGAATTTGAATCAGCGCTTGCATTGGTTAAATCTCACGCTACCTGTAAATCCACCCGGATGAATCATTTCCATTATTCTGAGCATGTTAAAAAACCATACCGGCTGATGGTTGTTCTCTTTTTTACTTTTCTTTCCGTACTCGCGATGCTGCCCCCCGGTTACGTCTATTCTATGGATACCAATCCTTTAAAATCGACCGGCAACATCGTTTTTATCGATACCACTTCGGAATCCGGTCGTGGAGTCATCAGGGGCGTAATAAAAGATGCTGAAGACAAAACTCCACTTCCATTCGCGAATGTACTGGTTGTGGGTACGGATTTTGGAACCAGCGCTGATGAAGATGGCGCTTTCGAACTCGGGAATGTACCGCCCGGGAGGTATAATCTTCGTTTCAGTTACGTTGGTTACTATACTCGCACCGTTTATGAGATAGAGCTAAGCCGAAACCGGGATGTACGGGTAAATGTGGCTCTGGAACCGGAAGCTACACAGCTTGGCGAGATTGTGATTCGTCCCTCCCCCTTCAACCGCACTCCGGAGAGCCCGGTTTCACGCCGCACAATCAGCAGCTCGGAAATTGAACGGGCTCCGGGCGGCAACCGTGACATATCGAGGGTTATCCAGTCGTTACCCGGCGTATCAACCGGAGTCGGAGGTTTTCGAAACGATATTCTGGTTCGTGGCGGTTCCCCCGCTGAAAATTCCTTCTACCTGGATGATATCGAGGTACCGACAATCAACCATTTCACTACCCAGGGAGCATCGGGAGGACCGGTCGGTTTGATCAATGTGGATTTCATCCGTGAAGTCGATTTCTACACCGGTGCCTTTCCCGCCAACCGAGGCAACACGCTCAGTTCGGTCATGGAGCTGCGTCAAAAAAACGGAAGCGACAATTTCGGATTTACCGCCACTGTGGGGGCAAGTGATCTTGGTCTCACCGCCGAAGGTCCCATAGGCAATGATGCCGATTTCATCTTCTCCTACCGTCGCTCCTATTTGCGATATTTATTCGAATTGCTTGATCTTCCCTTCCTTCCAACATATACCGACATTCAGTTCCGCTTTCGCTACCGTCCGGCAGCCAATCATGACATAACCGTTATCGGGCTGGGAGCAATCGACGAAAGCACCCTCAACACCAGTGCCAACGAGACCGAACAGCAACAATACATCCTGGGCTATCTGCCTGAAAACGAGCAGTGGAACTACACTCGGGGAATCCGCTATCGCAATACCGGTACCAACCGCA
>SKXL01000206.1 GCA_007128425.1 Balneolales bacterium
CGAATTGCAAAACAAAAGGCGAAATTCCGCCTTTTTGGAGGCGTATTTTCACCTCTTGAGGCGAAGAGCCGCCATCTTTGGAGGATTACAAGGCGCCATGGCGGCATTTAGGCTGGAATTATCACGATATGGATGGCCGTCGGATGGGATGGCACGCTGTTTGCCAATATCAGCGCCAGTTACCATGAACAATTGATAACCAGAATCCGAAAAAACATTTTCAACCCATGAGTAAAGAACAGCTCAATATCGGCGAAGCTTCCAAACCCAGATTTGAATTCCGCACATTCGGTCAGCAGTTTGACAACGCCCACTACCGGATGGCACGGTTGTCGGTCCCGGTACCGGAGAAGGTCTGGGAGCGTCACTCGGACGAGATCTACATCCTCTCCCGTACCAACGACATTAACAACACGAAAATCCGTGACGGTAAAATGGATATCAAGACGTATATCCAGACAGTCGACGGGCTGGAGCAGTGGAACCCGCTCATGAAAGGGGAGTTTCCCATGAAGAAAGAGGTCCTTGTGAAAGAGGTGATTCCGGCATTCCAGGTGGATATGGGCAGTCTGGATCAGGAGTCCTATTCGCTGGAAGCGTTTCTGGCCATGGTTGAGGCCCATCCGGAACTGCAGGCCGTTCGTGTTCACAAGCAGCGCTTTGGATACATGGTCAACGACACCATCTGCGAGTACGGCTATGTGCTGATCAACGGAGCCCGGGTGGCCACCATCAACTCGGAATCCACCGAGATCGAAGACATTAAAAAGACCCTCGCCGATGTCGGCCTGGATGGCATCGAGAACATCAACTATCTGCAGGCGATCAAACGCGTGACGGGCATGACCAACAAGCAGTTAGCAAACGAATAAGTCTGACATCCCCATATATCCCCGAACAGAAGGAAGCCGGGTTGTGTGCATACCTGAGCACAGTCCGGTATTCCTTTTCTGCACTGAAATTCAATAAAAAAAACAAATTGCATCTGTTATGGCACAGGAAATCGAACGGAAATTTCTGGTAAACGGCGAATTCAAGAACGAGGCCTTCAAGGAGACCCGCATCACGCAGGGGTATCTCTCCTCGGTACCGGAGCGCACGGTAAGGGTACGCGTAAAAGGCGAAAAGGGATTTATCACCATCAAGGGAATCGGCGATGCCTCCGGAGCCAGCCGCTATGAATGGGAGAAGGAGATTCCTGTAAAAGAGGTCAAAGAGCTGCTCGAAATCTGCGAGCCGGGTGTCATCGACAAGACGCGGTACCTGGTGAAGCATGGCGACCACACCTATGAAGTGGATGAATTTTACGGCGACAATGAAGGGCTGGTCATCGCGGAAGTCGAGCTGCAATCCGCCGATGAATCATTTGAAAAGCCGCAGTGGCTGGGCGAGGAGGTGACCGGTGAGGTCCGCTATTACAATTCAATGCTGATGAAGACGCCCTACAAGGAGTGGAAGTAATAAGCAGTAAATCGCAGTTATTAAAGAACTCAGGACATGAGTGAAGCTGAAAAAAACAAGAAGGAACCCGATCATTACAAGGTGGATGAGAACGGAAACTCGTATGATCCGCTCGACATGCACAACTATTCGATCGAAAAGCTTCCCAACCGGGAAAAGTCGAAGGTAGAGGCATGGATGGCGATGATCGGGGCGCCCCTTGCCGTAATCACTTTCATCCTCGTAGCATTTGTGGTGGATATCCCGTTCCTCCAACAGTTTGACCTGACCACCCTGCAGTCTGATAAAGCCGCTGAGGTATATGCCGAGATCGGCGATGACCGGTTCAGTCAGAAGAACCACTTCATGCTGGCCATCTTCCTGGCAGCCATCATTCTCTGGATCACGGCATCCATTCCCAACTACCAGGTGTCGCTCATCCTGATCATTTCCCTGGTCCTGACCGGAGTGCTGCCCGAACGGGAGGCCTATGCACAGTTGGGACACCCGGTGATGTGGCTCAACATCATGTCATTTGTGCTGGCGAGTATGTTGGTGGCGACCGGCGTTGCAAAACGATTCGCATTGTGGTTCATCCTGCGGTTCGGGAAGAACGCCGGTTCCATTTTCATCAGCTTCATCGTCATCAATACGATCCTGTCGGCGTTTATTTCTGCAACGACGGCCAAAGCAGCCATCCTGCTGCCCATCTTCATGGTGATTGCGGCGGTTTACGGCGCCGAGGGCGGCAAAAAGAAGAACAATTTCGGCAGAAGCATCGTCCTGCAGAACCTGCTGTACATCAACCTGGGAGCCGGGGCGTTTGTGACCGGATCCGGTGCGAACCTGCTTGCGGCCGCACTCATCAGCGGTGCCATTGACGGCAATATCTATTTTGCCGACTGGATGTTCGCGATGTTCCCGACGATGGTGGGCATGATGTTCATCGGCTATATCGTGGCCATGAAGATTTTCTTCCCGCTGACGCCGGAAGAGCGTACTCCGCAGATCAAAGGCGGTATGAAGCGCCTGCAGGAGGAGTACGAAAAACTGGGTAAAATCGACTACCAGGAGGTCAAGACGATTGTCATATTCGTGCTGATCCTGCTGCTATGGGCCACAGATCGGTTTCACGGAGTAAGCGCCACGGCCGTTGCCTTTGTCGGGGCCATTGTCGCCCTGCTGCCCCGCATCGGCATCGTCACCTGGAACGATGTGGACATCCCATGGCACCTGATGCTGTTCTCGGCCGGGGCGTATACCCTGGGCGCCGGTTTCAACCAGACCGACCTGCCATCCCTTAGTGTGAATGCTTTTTTCGACAGTCTGGGTATCGGCGACGACACGGAATTCTGGCTGCTCTACGTGCTGATGACCGGCGTCATGTGTTTCAGCGCCCTGATCTTCCAGTCCAAGACCATGCGGACCATGCTCTTTATCCCGATTGCCATCGGCGTGGCCCAGCGCTTTGACTTCAGCGTGGTCAGCCTGGCGCTTCCCACGGCATTCATGATCGAATATGTATGGGTGCTCTACTTCAACAGCAAGCCCGCGGCATTGCTCTACGAAACCGACCGTTACGATCTAAAAGATGCTTTCAAGTTCGGTTTCACCCTCATGGTAATCGGTTACTTCCTGAACATCATCCTCGGTGAAACATGGTACCGATGGCTGGGGATCACACCGAACGGGGTGTTCGGACTCTTTTGACACTTTCAGGAATTACCACCAAAAAAGCTCACTGAAACGGATCTTAATTAATCGCGACCAGCACTTATGGCTCAGCTCTTTACCAAACACAAACAAATTGAAGGGGAAATCGACGATTTTCTCGATTTGATTATCGAAAGCGGTCTGCTCTTCAAGAAAGGGGTCCATTTTTACCTGGATGGCAGATCCGAGGAATTTGAAGTCAGGCTGGCTGATCTGAGACGACTGGAGAAGGATGCCGACAATCTTCGGAGAAGCATTGAGACCAAGCTCTATCTGAGAACACTTATCCCTGAATTTCGCGGGGATGTACTGGGTCTGCTGGAACATTCCGATGCGGTGCTCAACAAGATTGCCGACACCCTGCTGCTCTTCTCCGTGGAGATACCGGAAACCCTGGAGGATATGAACGAGCTTCACTACGATCTTGCGCACAATGCCATCGATGCCTCCGAGAATATGGTCAAAGCCATCCGGGCCTATTTCCGTGAACTGTCAGCGGTGCGCGACAATATCAAGCAAGTCCAGTTTTCGCGCGAAGAAACGAACCGAATCGCTGAGAAGTACAAGCGTGATCTGTTTCAGCGCACAAATTTGCGTCTGAGCCACAAGATCCATCTCAGATATTTTGCCCACAACATCGAAAGCATAGCCGATGAAGCCGAGGATGTCTGTGACCGGCTGGCCATCGCAGCTATCAAGCGGTATATCTAAAGCGGGAATTTCAGTACATGGAGTGGATTTTTCTTTTAAGCGGCTTATTCCTGGGTTGGTCCCTGGGTGCAAACGACGGTGCCAATATTTTCGGCACTGCCGTTGGCACCCGAATGGTCAAATTCCGGACAGCCGCGCTGGTAGCAACCATTTTCGTGATACTGGGAGCAGTGATCAGCGGCGGGGGCACCACGGAGACCCTTGGACAGCTCGGTGCCGTGAATGCACTGGCCGGATCGTTTACCGTTGCGCTGATGGCTGGCCTTACGGTTACGGCCATGACGAACATGAAGCTCCCTGTATCCACATCACAGGCCGTGGTTAGCGCCATCCTGGGCTGGAACCTGTTCACCGGATCACCCACCGACTACAAGGCATTGGTGGAAATCGTGGGTACCTGGATTTTTTCTCCGATTCTGGCGGGGATTTTCGCTATTTTGCTCTATTTCCTGGTCAGAAAGGTGCTTGGCAATGCCCGTATCCACATGCTGCAGCTCGATGCCTGGACACGGCTTGGACTGATCGTGGTGGGTGCTTTCGGTGCCTACAGCCTTGGTGCCAACAACATTGCCAATGTCATGGGGATGTTTGTCTTTGCCAATCCCTTTGAATCGATATCCATGGGCGGAGCTGGTCAGTTCACCGGCACGCAGCAGCTATTTCTGCTTGGTTCAGCCGCCATAGGGGTCGGAATCTTCACCTATTCCTATCGTGTCATGATCACGGTTGGCAACGACATTTTCAAGCTGACCCCGATCCTGGCCCTCATCGTAGTGCTGGCAAAATCCCTGGTGCTGTTTGTATTTGCTTCCCAGGGACTCGAGCGCATACTCCTGACAATCGGTTTGCCGACTCTGCCGCTGGTGCCGGTATCCAGCTCTCAGGCGATCATTGGTGCCATTATCGGTGTGGCATTGGCTAAAGGCCGAACCGGCATCAACTACAACACCATCGGCCGGATCGCATCCGGATGGGTTATCACACCGATCATAGCCGCCGCACTGTGTTTTATGGCCCTCTTTTTTGTCCAGAATGTATTTGAACAGGAAGTAGTGAAGCGGGAGGCAGTGTCAGCAGAAGTGCGGACGGACATACCGGAAGAATATCGTATTACCCAGAACAAGCAACATCATTACACAACCATCAACATGACCGGATTCCTGGCACCCTGCCCCAATCGGCACCAGTCCCATGGGGTAGTGACGGGCAGTTTGCCGGCCGGTTTATGAAACAAATAAAAACGAGGTAGACATGAATCAAATCAAGCTACACTTGACTAAAGTATTGACCCTGTTATGTGTCCTGGCGATTGGAATAAACGCCCACGCAACAGAACTTGACACCACCAAAATCCACTCGGCAATCCTGAAACCCGGTGAGATCCAGGAGGGCATCCTGGTGTTTGAGGATGAGTCCCGTGACTGGAAGATCTGGTGGGACCACCGGATGTACTGGGATGGTGCCGTATATTTTACCGGTGACGAAAACCCCATGTCGAACGGCATGCAGCTTCGTCGGGGCATCATCCAGTTCAAGACCACCATGTACCGCGACTGGGAAGCGTATATCGATCTTAATGCGGGACGCGGAAGCGGTGCCACACCACGTGACTTCTGGCTGAAACGACACATTGTAGGTGATGGATGGCACGTGATGCTCCAGGCCGGTAACTTCAAGGAAATCAGCGGACTTGAGC
>SKXL01000146.1 GCA_007128425.1 Balneolales bacterium
CCAGATAAACCTGCGAAGTTTTTGAGACCTGCCAGACCGGCAAATCCACCCGTGGCGGCCCGGCCTGCTCGCTGCAGAAAGGTTTTTCTGCTGATTTTTACCGGTTGAGGTTTTTTGTTCACATGCACAATTCCTAAAGTGAAAATTTCGAATCCACTATTACTCCAGACCAGTAATCCGCATCACCTGTCCGTAATGAGGCGATTGCGGATGGATGGTAAAAGTCGGAAGGAGCTCTGCCGTTTGGGCTCCCTCATGATCACCCCAGACCGTAATCGTGGAGCCTGTACTGGATTTCACAGCACTCCAGCGATCACCTATTTGAATAATTCGGTTGTCAAGCGTTTCAATAGGCAATGTTATTCCACTCTCGAGGTTCAGTTCCGTGGTATATCTCTCTACATCAAACCGGCTCGAGTTCAAACGGAGTGTCGCCCCGTCATCATGAAAAATCCGTCTAAATCCTTCACTGCCCGGCATGGCATCAAAATCGATCATCTTGCTGTCGATCAATTCGGTATCTGAAACCGCCCTGAGTTCGCGAAAGAACAAACTGTTGTAGAACCGGGCCGTTTCACCCGGCTCCCGTACGGTCACATTATCCAGAAACAGGTTGTCGTGACCGGTGACCATGGTCCGGCGAAAATCCAGACCGCCGAAATTGGCATACGTGATGTTTCGGTCGAATTTTACCCTTGTGTCGTTTGTAAACCGAAAACCGCTATCGTGCCCTCCACCGGGATTCGTATTTCCGACCAGTACATTGCCCGTGAGCCTGCCGAGATATCTCTCCTTCGGGGGAACAGGATCCGGCTCGGTGATATAGTGATGCAACTGGCCTGAGAGATAGATTCCGCCACCGTCATCATCCGTGAAATTATCCAGGATGAGGTTTCCGGCAATATGCACCGACGACCATAACTCGGAAAAGATGCCGCCGCCGTCATTGCTGTTCTCGGCACGATTACCCACGATGACATTGTAATAGATATCTGACGGTGAATGAAACGCCGATGATATGGCACCCCCATCGCTGCTCCGCATCGGGTCGTGGGTGCCGGCCACGTTGTTCATGAATACATTGTAAGCAATGAGCGGAGCAGCCCGGTTATGCGCGGCAATCCCGGCTCCGCGTCCACATTCGGTCTCGTTCTCCACGAAAAGGTTGTTAAGGATGCGTGGCGCTGCCCCGTTGATTGCGGCCACCGCCCCTCCGTCATTGGCGACCTCGTGCAGAAACTCAGGATCCCAACCTTCCGGCTTGAGACTTTTGTTTTTCCGGAAGACATTGTTTGAGAGCACAGGCGAGGTTCCATCACACAATACGGCACCACCATTCCCGCGCACCACACCATTACGGAACACAAAACCGTCCGCTTTTGCATGATCAGAACACACCAGTATGCGATCACGTTTCCGGCCGTCCAACACAGTCTGATGCTCCCGGATATCACGCCGCCAGGCATCCGGATCGAAGCCGCCGTACAAGTGGACATACTCCAACATTTCGATCGAACCTTCGGCATAGACGCCTCCTGCCACCAAAATCGCATGGCGTCTTGAGAGCCGTTGGTCTTTGATCTGCCCGAGCGCATGACGGATGCTCGCCCAGGGACGTGTCCGAGAGCCGTCTCCGTTTTCATCCGATCCACCCGTCACCGAAACGTAATGGGTTTGGTGATACTCTTTCGTCCCGGCATACCCCACCATGATCACTTCGGTCGTCTGCGGCCCAGTCACCAGAGTATAAATATCGTAGGGTGTGACGGATGAAGTTTGCAGGATGAATGATGACTCGTCCGTAAATGCAACACCTTTAGATCTGCCGGAAGAGTCCACACATGCCGGTATCGTGGCCATTCCTAAAACCACCATCAGCATGGCGATATGGCGAGTCCGGAACCCGATTCCAGTCTGAAATCTGATCTCAGTATGATTATCCGATAACTTCATAACCGATTATTTTCTGTGAAACAGTGGTCCAGATCGAATATGGGTCGCACATGTCTCAGTTTGGGTGGAGATACTTTTTGAGGCATCATGTATCAGGAAATCAGTTATCCTTGAACTGCAATGCGTAGAGTTTGGATCCCCTCATTTTTATCTTGACACGCACCGGACGCCCTTCCAACTCACTGACATCACCGCTGATCTCAACCCTTGAAGCAAAATCACGCGGGTTGCTGTCGGCATCGGCCAGATACTGAAGTCCGCTTTTGATCCACTCCACCTCGATATTCGTATGGTTGCCGTTGATCATCACCGACTCCTCCATCGTATACCCTTCAATCGGGTTTCCCTCTTCATCCAGCAGCGCCACATAGGCAAATCCCTGCGCATCGGTGTTAATGTTCAGCACAAGCCGGTTACCCTTGAACGTTACGGGCCTGGTGACGATGGTCGCAAACCGGTCATATGGCGAGTCGATGGAGACAAAGCCGTCCAGCCGCTGAATCAGCCTGTATACGGCGCGATTTCGGGTCCGCTCTTTGGCAGTGTGGTAGTCGTTGTCCACGAATGCATACTGCCAAATTTCATCCCCCCTTCGGATCATGCCCGGCGAAATATAATTCTGGATAACATCCAACCCGTTAAAGCGTCCAAGGCCGACATAGGTCGGACGCGGATACCGTTTCCAGGTTATTCCATCCCGGCTTGCAGCAAATTGTGATTCCGTCGGGCCGCCTCCCCGACGCGTATACAACGCCTGGCGACCGGGATATCCTTCATAATAATGGAAGTAGAAAACCGGAAAGGCGATGTATGTATCTGGAGCCCAAGGGTATTTCATGGCTTTTGGATTATAGACACCTGCAGAAAGTCCGTCAATGTCATCGTCGGGTCCAAATATCGGCGGGAACTCAATGCCAAACTTGCCCGGAGTGAAAGGCCCGTTGTCCAGATACCAGGGTATTCCCTCTGAGAGTCGACGGCGCTGCGCTTCGACGTAGGTCTCCTCGGCAGTGACCGGACGAAAATACATGGGCGGAATGATATCATCTGTCAGTGACATCACAAATTCACGCCGTGTATAGTTGTTCTCGGTTCGGGCAAAACCCGACCTCCAGTAACCGATATACTGCCGCCGCTGATCGTCGTAGATCACATCATTCTGTGTGGCGCCGCGGAATGGCAGCAGTGCCTGCTTGTAACGGCGGAAATCGTAGCCATCCGGCGAGGTATAGACATATACACCTCTCCGATGATAACCGGTGATGTACTTCCAGCGATCGGAGGGCGGGGCATTCGGATCGATGATGACCGTACCGGTACCAACCGGTTCAGCCACCACAATATTGCGACGGCCCTTATGCTCACGTCCCAGGTCCGGCGCCTCGAAATTCACCCCGTCCCGGGAGACAAATACCGCAAGATACTCATCATCAAGGGCCGAATAGATTCGAATCAGTCCGTCCTCATCCTCCAGTACATTCAGGTGCTTGCGGAATCGCTCCCAGTGACCCGGTATACCCTCATCCAGCCCCTCAATATGGATCACCCTGCGATCAACTTTGGGCGCATTCAAAGCGAAGGTGATCCTCTCGCTGTCATCCAGCAGCGCATCGTCAATGAAAAGGTGACGGCGGTTGCCCAGGTCTAACACCGTGCCCTCGGTATGCTCTTCAGCGAACAATAGCGGTGGTCCCGCCAGTCCCTTATAGGGTGGCGGTGTCGCCAGGTACTCCTGTGAAAAACTGCCGGGAGGGGTAAATTCATCCTCATAGATTTTTCCATATGAAAAACGCAGCTCGTCCAGACGGCCCGGCAGCACGCGCCTCCACATGACATCGGTTCCCAGCACAAAATAGTCCTCGTACCCGCGATCCAATGCCCGGAATACCGCCTTGTCCGGAAGTGATTGTCGTTTACCATCCACGTAATGGTAAATTTGTGCTTCGGCGGCATCATAGACGAAAGCCATGTGATGCCAGTTTCCTGCGCGGTGATCCAGTGCCTCCCGACGGGACGGAATGTGCAGTTCAACCTCTCCCGGTTCGTTGTAGAACGTAAAACCGGTACCGTCGGCATTCACAACCAATCGGGTGATCCGGTTCTCCTTTTCGCCTCGCGGACCCTGGCCGATTTCAAAAATCACACCCTCTTCATTGGCGGACCGAATCGGCTGATACCAGAATTCCACGGTCCAATTGAACACCGAACCGAGGTTCAGCCCGGTCATGGTCGCCTGTGGAAAGCCGACCTGGCGGCGCAAATGCCGCTCTCCACTGGTCATCATGGCTGCAAATTTGGCAGTCTGCCAGTTCATCGGCTTGACGGTACGGCCTTTTGGAATGTCATAATCGAACAGGCCGAATTTTTCGGGGAGATTCGCTGTCGGAAAATCGATATGTCGTGGATCGCCGATCTCCAGAGCATGGCCGAATTTACCGGGCACGATATACCCGGACCGACCGAGCGACAGCGGATATTCATTCGGCCCGACATCGTGCAGCACTTTGCTTGGGTACAGCCCCTCCTGTTCATCGAACAGCCAGACGGCAATAGTGCGCTTTTGTTCCAGTTGCAAACCGGAAGCAAATGTCGGTAAAACCAGCATTACAATGATGATGAGTAATCCATAAGAAATCGAGCTGTGGCGTGGATAGATGTACATGGAAACCTCTTTTATTATGGAATAAAACTTGATTGCTGTTAAAATTGAGCTGAAAAGCATGTCATACCACCAGGTAGCGACCACGACTTGTGATATTGGTGAAGCCTGGCCTTAACACATTTTACATGCATTTCCGGATGTTTCATGGCTCTTTCTATTTGGTAAATTGCATGGAGTAGAGACTGGCGCCGCGCAGGCGGACCTTTACCCGTACCGGCCGGCCTTCCAACGCTCCGATATCCGCACTCATTTCAATGCCCTCGATATCGCCCTCAATATCCTCGCCGGCATCCCGAATGTCTGCAAGCCCCTGGAACTCACGCACGCTGGGCCCGAAAAGATCCATATCTGACTGAATCCATTCAGCCTCAATACCTATGTGATCGCCGTTAATCATCACGGACTGTTCCAGTGAGTAACCATCAATCGGGTTGCCGTCTTCGTCCAGCAGACTTACCAGGGCGTATCCATGTGCATCGGTCTTAATGTTCAGGAGCAATCTGTTGCCCTCAAATCGCAGTGGACGCGTCACAATCGTGCCGTAACTGTCATAAGGCGCATCGATGGAGACAAAACCATCCATCCGCTGCACCAATCGGTACAACCGCCGCTGACGCTGCCGCTCGATGGCACTGGTATGATAGTCACCGTCGAAGAAGACGTACTGCCAGATCTCCTCGCCTCGTTTGACCATCCCCTGTACGATGAACGACTGCATCATATCGATATCGTCGTAGCGTCCCATACCAACGTAAGTGGGACGCGGATAGCGGGTCCAGTTAACACCGTCACGGCCGGCGGCAAACTGCGTCTCGGTCGGACCACCACCATACCGGGCAGCCAACACTCTGGCGCCGGGTGTACCTTCATAGTAGTAGAGATAAAACACCGGAAATGCCAAATAGGTATCGGGAGCC
>SKXL01000209.1 GCA_007128425.1 Balneolales bacterium
ACCGGAAGCACTGATAGTACCGGTGGCACCGATGGTACCGGAAGCATCTCTATGCGGTCACTCAACCGGTTTGACGACACCGATCTTAATCCGCTTTCGGATGAGGCGATCGCTGTAGCCGATACCGGTGTATACCACTACCACATTCCGACAAGGGGTTCCTCATCCAATCGCCAATTCTATAGCTACGCCGATCAATTCACCTCTTTCCAGTTCTATCCGGTACTGCGGTTCGACAACTACTCCCGGCTGCGTGGCAGCAACACAACACTGCTCACCGACGGGCGTTTCGGCGATCTTGGTGCAAACATGTGGCGTGATGTCAAAATCGGCACCTATTTTGCCTCACGTGAAATGCGGGAGCGTTTAAGCATATTTGGCGGCGCACTTTTCGGGCCCGGCTCCCGTGACAGCGACGGCATCAACAATTTCTTCCGGCCCGGCCGCCTTGTCAATCTGGACCGCGACCTCTTTCTTGAAGCCCAGTATGCCGGCCTCCCGTTCATAAAACGTCACTGGTCACCAACAGTCTCCGTAGCATTTTTCAATATCCGTCGCAACGTACAGGATGGCCTGCAGATTGAGGAATTCCCCTGCACCTCCTGCCTGCCCGACACCACCTCCATCGACATTGCCTACAACATGTGGCAGGTCGAGGTCAATCTGATCAGTAAAATCAACCGCTGGAGCCTGATCGAGCTGGGTTACTACTACAGTCCCTACCGCGTATCCACCGACTCCTTCTTCTCCAGGGAGTTTCGACAAGAAGTACCCGGATCCACATCCCGCTACTATGTCGGCTCCACCTGGACAACAGCCTGGATATTCGACCTCTCATTGCCTGATCGCCACAGAGACATCGCTCCGGTCGGTTTGCGTGGATTGTTCCGCTACAGCTACGAACCCAGTGAGCTGCTTGATTCCTATGATATCCGCGACGGAACACTCGTTCCGGTCTACAATTCGTTCAACAACCACTCGATTGAAGCGGACCTGCGACTGGGATTTGATTTGCGAGAACAACGGTTCAACATGCGAACCCGCTTTTTTACCTATTTTGACAGTCCCGATGAATTTTTCTATCTCGACTACATAGGCGGAATGATCGGGATGCGCAGTTATCCGTTCTTCGCTCTGGGCGGTACTACGACGGCATTTTCCACCCTTTCGTGGTTCATTCCGCTAAAGACCGATATCTATCGGCAAATGGGGCGTTTGACTCTTGATAAAGTTTTTCTGCGACTATTCGCTGAAGCGGGAAACGGTTGGGGCGGGCCGCTCGATATTGACAAAAGTATAAAAACCGGGATGGGAGCCGAGTTGCGCATTGGTATGAATTCCTACTACTTCTTCCCGACCAGCTTTTTTCTGAGCAGCGCCTACGGATTTAATGCATATGATTTGCAGCTTCCGGATGCGTTTATCACAGAAACACCATCCGGCAGAGTATCCTATGGTAACCAGATTTTAATTAATTTTGGCATTTTGTTTGATTTTGAGTTTTGATGAACAGGTACCCAATAACATTGTCTTCGGCTTTCCTATGATCAACCCTGGAATAACCATTAAAATCAGTCTGTTTACGATAATCATTGCCATGATCATTCCTGGTCTGCCGGACTCAGTGATGGCTCAGACGGTGGCGGTATCTCCATCAACACCCTTCAAATCCGCAATCACTTATGCAATGCCGGCGGCAGACGCCAGGGCACCGGTCATTGCTTTGGAAACGAAGCTGTCATCGGAACAGCAGGAGCAGCAAAAATCAATGCGTTTGTCCGCAGCCGATCTTCGCCTGTCGCCCATCCTGCCCGGCCCACGCTATATAACAGGGGCCGACATGAACCGCAGAGGCTGGAACTCCGGTTTCATGCAAGCCATCAGCACCACTCCCGGATATGCCTTCCTGGCATCGGCGGCTTTACCTGGTCTGGGTCAGGCCGCAAACCGGCAATGGTGGAAAACCGCACTTTTTGTAGCATTCGAAGCAACTGCCATTGGTATTTATATCCATCGTGAAAACCGCGGTCGAGACGGGGAACGCCACTATGAAGAATTCGGAAATGAACACTGGAGTGTCGTTCAATATGCCCAGTATCTGGTACTCTATCATGGCAATGAGCATGAAAAATCATTCCATGATTTACTGACCGATAAAGGCCAGAACATGTACAGTGAAGGGGAGCTGTTTGGTGGAATTAATCCCGCTTTTGACATAAGCATCGACTGGGATCTGATCAACATCAATGCGCTTCGCAGGGCAGAACGTAACAGCTTCTATGCCACAGGTTTCGCATTTTCACACGATCTACCCGATTACGGATCACAGCAGTATTATGAGTTGATGAGCAAGTACTTCCAGTTCGGCCCCGGCTGGCGCGAATGGGACATCATGCAAAACGACCGGTTCAGTATAGACAATGGAATCATGCCTGAACAGTTCTGGTATCATGCCCAGGTCGGATTTGATTTCAATGACGACCTCAGTGTGGCCCGAAACATGCTCACTGTTCTGGTAGCCAATCACTTCTTTGCTGCATTTGATGCCTACTTCACTCAGAAATTGCGGGAAGCCCGCATGCAACCCACGGCCTCAATGGAATACGGACTGCGCCCAACATTAGGATTCCATTTACGTTTTTAAAAAAAAGCAAGTAACTTCGCGGATAGAAAACCTGGAACAACATGAACAAGGTATTGCAATTTCTGATCAATTTCTTTACAGACCGCAAACTCTATTATTTTATTGCAGGTTTGGTTCTTCTGGGCGTTGTCACACTTATTGCCATGGACCGTGTCATTATGCCGGCATACACCAATTACGGCCATGGCATTACCGTCCCCGATATAACCCGCATGCCTCTCGAGGAAGCGACCGGCAAGCTTGAATCGCGCGGTCTTCGGCATGAGCTGGTTGCCAAACGCTCAAACGAAGCATTTCCACCCGACTTTGTTATCGACCAGACACCCAACGCCGGAATGATCGTCAAACCAAAACGGAAAGTTTATATCACCATAAATGCCACAACCACACCTACCGTTGCGGTGCCGGATATCGAGAATCTTTCGCTCAGAAACGCGACCATTCAGCTCGAAAACTCCGGACTCCAGCTGGGTAACGTCACCTATGAGTCCTCCCGATTCCGAAACAGCGTTCTCCGTCAATCCATCCCCTCCGGACGAAGGGTTAACCAGAATACCACCGTTGACCTTATTGTCGGTGACGGATTGGGCAGTACCATGGTGCGTGTTCCGGATATCTCCAACATGCATCTGACAGAGGCACAAAATGCACTTCGTGAAGCGGGTCTTCATGTAGGTACAATTCATTTTGAAGCTACCGGGCAAGTTGCCCCCAACACCGTACTCAGCTACGATCCCGACGACGAACCCAATGTATTTGAAGGAACGGCAATTGACCTGGTAGTATCTGTGAGTCCAAGTGAAGACGAAGAAGAGGAGACCGGTCCGCTGATCATTGATGAGTCGGAATCCTTCCAGGAAACGGATCCTGAAATGGACGTTGAAATCAACCCGGACAACCAGAATTAACCGGAACCGGAATTAAAACCAGACCATTTGACACTGATATTGCGCTATGAATGTACTGTTTAAAAGTCCGCCCCCGATCATTGCTCCGTCCATACTTGCCGCCAACTTCAAAAACCTCGAAAACGACATTCAGCAAGCAGTGAATGGCGGAGCTCCCTGGATTCATTGTGATATCATGGACGGACATTTTGTGCCCAACATCAGCTTTGGTCCGGATATCGTCAAAACCGTCAATGGCATAACCGATGCTTTCCTCGATGTACATCTCATGATCAGTGACCCCGATCGTTACATTGCCGAGTTTGCCGGTGCCGGTGCCGATCTCATTACCGTTCATATTGAAACTTGCAACCACATCCACAGGACACTGCAGCAAATCCGCGAACACGGATGCCTCGCCGGTGTAGCCGTTAATCCGGGAACCGCACTTTCATCTCTGCGTGCCATTCTGAATAACGTTGATCTGGTTTTGCTGATGACCGTCAACCCCGGTTTTGGCGGGCAGAAATTTATTGAGTACAGTTATGATCGCCTCAGAGCCCTTCGGCTTGTCCGTGAAGAGTTGCAAAGCCGTTTCCTGATTGAAGTGGATGGAGGTGTGGGACGTAACAATGCCCGCGAAATAGCCGATGCCGGTGCCGATGTCCTTGTCGCTGGAAGCAGCGTTTTTAAAAGCGACAATATTGCCGGGGAGGTCGAGGCCTTGCGGAATGATGCAGCGGCCGGATATCGTTCCATGTATGTGTAACCATAAACTTGTAAAAAACACTTGACCGACACTATCACACCCTCTGCAGAACAACTCGAATCAAAATCCATTTTCATCGACAATGTGGATCCGGTCGTCGTGCTGGGTTTGAATGACCGTATTGTCAAACAGATCGATGAAGCATTCGAAAAAAGCAAGCTCACCGTTCGCGGAAACGAGATCAAGGTTACCGGTCCTCCGGAACAGTTTGAGGCGATTGAAGCCATCATCAAAGAACTAATCCGTCTCGCCCGCAGAAATGGAGCCGTGACCGATAATGATTTGTCCACACTGCTCGCTTTGCAGAAAAGCGATCGCCTGCTCAGACAGGTGACCATCTCACCGGATGAAACCCTGCTATATACCACCACCGGTGCACCGGTCATTGCCCGGACGCCAAATCAGAAGGTTATTGTTAAAGCAGCCAATGAAAATGATATTGTATTTACTATCGGTCCGGCCGGCACCGGTAAGACCTATACTTCGGTTGCCCTTGCCGTACGGGCTCTCAAAGAGCGCCAGGTTAAAAAAATAGTTCTTGTTCGCCCTGCTGTCGAAGCCGGCGAAAGCCTCGGATTTCTGCCCGGTAACCTTCGGGAAAAAATTGATCCCTACCTGAGACCTCTCTACGATGCGCTCGAAGAGATGATGGATTTCGATAAGCTCGAAATGAATTTGAGTAAAAACATCATCGAAATTGCTCCATTGGCCTACATGCGCGGACGCACACTCAACAACGCTTTTGTGATCCTGGATGAGGCCCAAAATGCCACGCAAACGCAAATGAAAATGTTTCTCACGCGATTGGGTGTCAACAGTAAAGCTATCATCACCGGTGACCTCACCCAGACCGACCTTCCGAAAAACGAACATTCCGGGCTCAAAACCATCCAGCATATCCTTGAAAAAATAAAAGGCATTGCATTCGTTTATATGGATCAGAATGATGTGGTGCGTCATAAACTCATCCGGGATATAATTGAGGCATATGAGAAATACGAGGATAAACTGGAACGAAAAATGGAAATCGACAAGGATCACAAACGCCAGGAACCATGATCGCAGCTTTACATGAGGGCACGTTTTCTGTCGGAGGTGAAGGTAGATTCACACCCATAGATCCCGGTGAGAAACCGAAAAGAGGCGAATTCAAGCTTGGAATCAATCCCTTTCTGATACGAAGTGGTGACTTTTCTGTGCTCATTGATGCGGGGCTCGGACCCTTTAACGG
>SKXL01000117.1 GCA_007128425.1 Balneolales bacterium
AGGCCAATTGTCATCAGAATGTTACCGGTGAAGAACAGGCCTGTTTCAGAAAACCAGCGGCTGAGGGGACGAATGAGTCCGCCCTGGACAATCACCGCGATCAGTCCGATGTAGAAAAACTGGATACCCACCTGCTCGGGGGTCATATCGAGCATCGCTTCGGCAAACAGCGGAAACGCGCTATAGAGGCTAGCCTGCCCGAACGAAAGCAGGAAAAGTGCTCCCAGCAGGAAGATCAGGGAGCCGCCTCCGGCTTTCTGCTGTGCCGACAGGTTACGCCAGAAGGCAGGCATAAAGACGCTTGGGCGGGATGACGGCATCTCCTCCGGATCGGCCATCTCATCCATGCCGGGTTTTCTCTCCGTACCGGTTACTGCCTGTTGAGTATTTGCATCACGCCGGCCGGATTTTTTCTGGTGACCGGATTTCAGCGCGCCGGCCTGATCCACCGTCTCCGGAAGAAAGAACAGTACCATCAGTAATGAGCACAGGGAGAGGAAGGCGGCAAAGAACCCGGGCAGGCCGAAGCGGTTCGTTTCCATCCAGCCGGCCAGCTGTTGAAATCCGGCCGCATCCACCCACCCCTGGAAGCCGGGGTGGATGAGTCCGGAGGCCAGAGCGGGGCCAAGCACGAAGCCGATACCGAATGCCGCCCCGATCAGCCCCATGCCTTTGGCGCGATCCTCATCGGTGGTTACATCGGCGATGTAGGCCTGCGCAGTGGCGATATTCCCGCCCATGACACCGGCCACCAATCGCGACAGGAAGAGCACGAAAAGGGAACCGGCCAGGCCGAAAATGATGTAGGCGACCACGGCGCCTGCCGTGCTGAGCAGCATGATGGGTCGGCGGCCTATGCGGTCCGACAGGCTCCCCCATATCGGGGAAAAGACTAGCTGTGCAACAGAATAGATACTGTAAAGCAGGCCGATCACCAACGGTGTGGCGGCAAACTCACGCGCGTAGAACGGGAGCAGCGGCAGCACCAGGCCGAAGCCGATCAGGTCGATCAGAACAACCAGGAATACGGTGGCGAGAGAGCCTTTTTTCAACGGGCCGGCCGACTTTGTTTGATGTTGGAAAGCACCCGGTCGGCGGCATCCACGGTTTTCCGGATGATCTGGTTGTCGTGGGCATGCGAAACAAACCAGGCTTCATAGGCCGAGGGTGGAAGGTAAACGCCTTCCTCCAGCATGGCGTGGAAGAATCGGGCAAAGAATTCTGTATCCGTTCGACTCACATCGGAAAAGCTATGGATGGGACCCTCGCAGAAGAAAAATCCAAGCATGGAACCAACACGATTGCGGGCGACGGTAATGCCATGCCGATCAAACACATCGGCCAGTCCCTCTTCCAGTGCGGCCGACCGTTTCTCCAGATCGCCGTAGATTTCCGGGTGTTTGTCGAGTTCGGTCAGAAGGGCCAGACCGGCACTCATGGCTACCGGGTTGCCCGAGAGGGTGCCGGCCTGGTATACGGGTCCGTCCGGTGCCACCACACCCATCACTTCGGCGCTGCCGCCGAACGCGCCGACCGGCATGCCGGCACCGATTACCTTTCCATAGGCCATCAGGTCGGGCTGCACACCATACCGCTCCACGGCACCGCCGCGAGCGATCCGGAATCCGCACATCACTTCGTCGAAAATCAGCAGCGCACCGTGCTCGTCGCACAGCCTGCGGAGGCCTTCAAGAAAACCATCCAGTGGCGGCACACAACCCATGTTTCCGGCCACCGGTTCCAGGATAATTGCCGCCACTTCGCCCGGGTTCTGATCCAGCAGCTCACGGACGCTCTCCAGATTGTTGAAGTCGGCGGTGAGGGTATCTTTTGCGGTTCCTGTGGTCACGCCCGGACTGCTTGGATGGCCGAGCGTAAGCGCCCCGCTGCCCGCCTTGATCAGAAAGGAGTCACCGTGCCCGTGGTAGCACCCTTCGAACTTGATGATCTTGTCTCGGCCCGTGTACCCGCGTGCCACACGGATGGCGCTCATACACGCTTCGGTACCGGAATTGGTCATCCGGATTTTTTCGAGTCCGGGAACCATGTCACATACACGCTCCGCCATATGGATTTCCAGTTCCGTGGGCGTGCCAAAAGAGGTAGATCCCGCTACGGCCTTCTGCACGGCATCCACTACGGCCGGATAGCAGTGGCCCAGGATCATGGGTCCCCATGATCCGATGTAATCGATCAGTTCGTTTCCGTCTTCGTCGTACATACAGGCACCTAAAGCCCGTTTCATGAACAGCGGGGTACCGCCTACGGCCTTGAACGCCCTCGCCGGGGAATTGACTCCGCCCGGAATATGCTTCTTGGCTCGTTCAAAAAGACTTCGACTATAAGGATACTTCATGGTTTCGGCGTTTGATAATCACAGATTTTAATTCAACCTATTTGTAAAAATAGCGTAACTTAGGGTACTTTTACACGACAACTGCGCGAAATCATCCACGACGACACTGCACAATCCGGTACAACCCGGTAATTTCCGGCTCTTTCCGGCCCGGAATCATCCGGTACATCCCGGAGCATCAAGGATACGAAAAATCCGGCAGAGTTTGGAATCACTCACCATGTAGCCATAACAATATTCTGAACCATCATGAACCTGAAACTGCCATTCCGAATTTCCCTGGTGTCGATTTGCTTGCTGATGCCGTTGGCTTACATATCGTGTGGAAACGATGAACCCCGGACCACCAGCGAAACCGGCACGGATAAAGATGTGTACGAGGTCAGAGGCCGCTATTTGAGCACGGATTTACGGGGTGAGTCCATATCCGTAGTGCATGAAACCGTACCGGACGTGATGAATGCCATGAGGATGAGTTTGCGAATCGATGATGCGTCAGTTGCCGAAACACTACAGACCGGTGACATCATACGGTTTGACATGGTCCGCTCTGAGGCAGGCTGGTTTGCGCGTAATATTGAACTGCTGTCCCCGGACACCGAACTGGATCTGCCCGATCATCTTCGGGAGGTCGGACTACCGCAGTAAATGTAAACTGACCGTTGCTCATACGATGTTTATTGCCCGGTAATTGCGCCCTGCCGGGCGCACAAAAAAAAAAACGGGCTCCCCATTTTTAGGAAAGCCCGTTTTTTTGAAAACATTAAGCCGCTTAGTAGCGATTGCGGTAACCACCGCCACCGCCGCCGTTGCGACGTTGTCCGCCGCCAAATCCACTGTCGTTGCCTTTCGGTCTCGCCTTGTTGACTACAAGAGCGCGATCCATAAATTCCGCTTCATTAAGGTCTTCGATGGCGCTATCGGCCTCGCTGTCATCATTCATTTCAACAAAACCGAAACCACGGGAGCGACCGGTTTCACGATCGGTAATGATTTTGGCGGATGCCACCTCACCAAATTCCGAGAAAAGTTCCTGAAGTTGATCTTCGCTGGTTTTAAAGCTCAGATTGCCAACATAAATCGTCGTCATATTCATCTAATTTTATTTAAGGGTTATGTAACTTGGCATTCTGAACGGAACGAATCTGAAGAACTATCTCAAGAGAAATCAACATAATCTATTCAACGGGTCATAAGCCAATCGTGTAAATTACGCATTTTTGAATTAATATCTAAATTTTATTTTCAACACTGTCAATTGTCATTCAATAATGCAACTGCCTTTTCGGCCCAGTAGCTTGCAATCACATCCGCTCCCGCGCGCTTGCAGGCCAGCAGGCTCTCCATCATGGCGGCTTCTTCATCCAGCCAGCCCATCTGTGCCGCTGCCTTTATCATGGCGTATTCCCCGCTGACGTTGTATACGGCTACCGGGATATGCACGGCTTCTTTTACTGCCCGGACCACATCCAGGTAAGGCAGACCCGGCTTCACCATCACGATATCGGCACCTTCGGCCTCATCCATCCGCGCCTCTTTCACGGCCTCTCTCACATTGGCGGGATCCATCTGATACGTCTTCTTGTCACCAAATCCGGGTGCCGAATCGAGGGCGTCACGAAACGGGCCGTAAAATCCGGAGGCGTACTTCGCGCTGTAGGCCAGGATGCCGGTCCCGGGATGTCCGTCGGCTTCCAGCGCCCGCCTGATCTCACCGATCCGCCCGTCCATCATATCCGACGGAGCAACATAATCGGCTCCGGCCCGGGCATGGCTCACCGCCATCCGGGCAAGCACATCCACCGACTCGTCATTGATGATTTCGCCGTCACGCACGATGCCGTCGTGACCGTAACTTGAGTAGGGATCCAGCGCCACATCGGTCATCACCGTGAGTCCGGGAACCGTGTCCTTGATGCGTTTGACAGCCATTTGCATCAGTCCATCGGGATTCAGCGCCTCCGTGCCCTCGTTGTCTTTTTTCTCCTCCGGCACCATTACAAAAAGGAGCACCGCCGGAATCCCCATTTCGTACCATGTTACCGCCTTTCGCACAGCCAGGTCGAGCGACAACCGGTAGTAATCGGGCATAGACGGAATCGGGTCTTTCACCCCCTTTCCCTCTGCAATGAACAGCGGGGCAATGAAGTCCGACGGATGAAGCCGATGCTCGGCGAGCATTACCCTGCGACTTTGGCTGTATCGATTGCGGCGTCCGCGAACCAGCGGAAATCCGGACGGCAGTTGAAAATCGGTTCGTGTCATTATTGTCGGTGATTGGTTATATCGGTTTTACCTGGAAAAATGAGGCGGTCTTATATCTCATAAATCTTTTCAAATCCAATCCCGCGGTTTTTTCAGTACATCAAGGAGATTCGCTTCTCTTGTATCGGGTTCAGGCTGGAAGTCATAGTCCCAACGGACACGTGGCGGCAAACTCATGAGAATGGATTCAATCCGCCCGCCGGTTTTCAATCCGAAAAGCGTGCCCCGGTCGTGGATCAGATTGAACTCAACATAGCGTCCCCGGTGCAACTCCTGGAAATAGCGTTCCTCATCACCCCACGACGCACCCTTTCGCCGCTCAACGATGGGCAAGTAGGATGAGAGAAAAGCGTCACCGCACGAAGTGGTCATCTCATACCAGAATTTCAGGTTCTGTGCTTCGTCGGAGCGCAGGTAGTCAAAAAAGATACCGCCTATGCCGCGCGCCTCACCGCGATGCTTGTTGAAAAAATACCGGTCGCACTCTTTTTTGAACCGATGATACAGTTCGGGGTGAAACCGGTCACACGTGGCCTTGTACACCTGGTGAAAGTGGCGTGCATCCTCATCAAAAAGATAATAGGGTGTAAGATCGGCTCCACCGCCGAACCAGGCATCCACCGGATCCCCGCCCTCTTTTTCGTATAGTTCAAAAAATCGGAAATTGGCATGTACCGTGGGGATCATCGGGCTTTCGGGGTGCAAAACAAGCGATATTCCGCAGGCGTAGAACCAGCCCTGGGTAACCCCGAATCTCTTTCGGATGATTTCGGGCAATTCCCCATGTACAGTCGAGGTGTTGACTCCACCCTTCTCAAAAACATTACCCTTCTCAATGATCCGGGACCTGCCACCGCCGCCGCCATCGCGCTCCCAGAGGTCATCCTGAAAACCGGCTTTGCCGTCGGCTGACTCCAGCGCTTTGCAAATCCGGTCCTGCGTGTCATGAATCCAATCAGTAAACGACTCCTTAATCGACATAGCGGGGTTCTGATGTTCGGTTGTTGTGATTGATCGGGTTAATGCGGGTATCCCGGATAGAATCGCTTGCTTCACCGGGTGCCGGTATCATCATGAAGCATGCGTTACGAAACAGCGTATGATTTTACAGCATCTACAAAAGCCCTGGCATGGTCGACCGGAATATTCGGCAGCATGCCATGACCCAGATTTACAATATAGCGATCTTTTCCAAAGCGGTCGATCATGCGTTTGACCTGTTCCCGGATAACGGATACCGGAGAAAGCAGCCGGCTCGGATCATAGTTTCCCTGCAGGGTGATGTCCCATCCGGCAGCCTGACGCGCGAATTCGGGTCCGACCGTCCAGTCGATGGAAAGTGCGGCCGCCCGGGTTTGCCAGGAGAGCAGCTCAAGCGCATACCACGCCCCCTTGGCAAAAAGCACGACCGGCGCCCCTCTGACCTCCTCCGTGATGCGCTGAAGACAGGGCATGGCGAAGGTGTTGAAGTCATCGGGGCTCAACAGTCCCGCCCAGCTGTCGAAAACCTGAACCGCGTGCACACCGGCCCGGATCTGTGCATTCAGATAGTCCACTGTCACATCTGTGAGCAGAGATAGCACATGGCGGGCAGCTTCGGGATGCTGATAGCAGAACACCTTGGCCCGGGAAAAATCCTTCGATCCGCGTCCCTCGACCATGTAGCACAAAAGGGTCCATGGCGCGCCTGCAAATCCGATGAGCGGAACGCGTTCGTCCAGCCGCTCACGGGTCGTTCGGATGCCGTTCATGACATAGTCAAGCGCCTGTTCGGCATCCACGGGTTTCAGGGCCAGTGCCTGCTCTGCGCTTTGGATAGGATTATCCAGCACCGGTCCCTCGCCGGATATCATCCGGATGGAGTGCCCCAGTGCACGCGGTACAACCAGGATATCCGAAAACAGAATGGCTGCATCCGGACCGATCTCATCAATCGGCAGACACGTGATTTCCGCCACGAGTTCCGGCGTCTCGCAACGGGTGAAAAAATCGTATTTCTCCTGGAGTTTGAGATAGGATGGCAGGTAACGGCCGGCCTGACGCATCATCCACACCGGTGGACGCGGAACCGGGTCTCCGGCAAGTGCTTTTAAGTAAAGATCGTTCTGGAGCATGACTGAAACTGGCTATTCCAATTATTTTTTTGACAGGGGATTCCGGAATATTTCCGTTATGATACACGTTTTATCATCTCTTCAAAAGTCGGGGTTGGGGGGATCAGCGGATCGCGGCCGGTTTCACGTCGGACGGCCTCTGCCGTTGTTTTACCGATGGCAACGGCATGCCATTTTCCAGCGGGTACACCGTATATCCGGCAAAATTCCGACACGCCATCCGGACTATAGAAAAAAATGGCATCGAACGCTACATTCAGCGGTTTTGGACGGATGACGGCCCGGCGTTGGTAGAGTTCCACTTCGGTCAGGGTGATGTTACACTTCCTGCATACGTCAGCCAGCTCTTTTCGTCGCTCGGCCCCGCAAAAATGGACGGCATGGCGAATACCATCGGCAGCCAGCCGCTCCCCGAGCGATGCACCGTCCCCGCCCTTCGGCACCCGGATTTCGTCCGGAGCAAGCGTCTTGTGCAACGCATCTGCCGTTGCTTCACCGACAGCATAGATCGGAGGGATAACGTCATAAACATCCGCCCGGGATCTGTTTTTCTGCTGCAAGACGCGCCACCAGCCCTCCACACCGCGCCGGCTGGTGAACACCCACGCATGCGGTTTTGATCCGGCTGACGGACCATGAAGTACCGATCCGATCACCCCGGACGAAGGTGTAACCCAGCGGTAAATCCAGGCGGGGTAATCGATCAACCGGATACCATGCTTCCCTGCCAGCGCAACATCCTCTGATTTCGCAAGGCGGGTGGAGAGTACAAAGCGCGTTTTTTCGGCAGCCGATTCAGAAGAGACCATGGTGTGCTGCAAGCCAGTATCTGAATCTGAGTCGGGTCCGGTGTGTGAGCCTGGGTCTGAGTCTGATCCTGAGTCTGAGTCTGATCCTGTGCCTGAGTCTGAATCCGGGCCCGTGCCTGAGTCTGAATCCGGGCCCGTGCCTGACCCGTCACGTGCTCCTGGTGTTTGTGCCATGTGCTCCGTTTTCACTCGGCCTCTGAGATCACGAATCAGCACATCGACACCGCACCTCAAAGCCTCTTCGGCCGCACGTTTTCCGAGATCATGCGCCCGATTGACAGCCTCCTCCAGTTCAAATTCCACCAGGCCGGTTCCATCCGGGTAGACCGTGTTGACGCGCAGATGGATTCGCTTCCTGTCCGCAACAGCCAGCGCCCCGACCGGCGCGCTGCATCCGCCCTCCAGATCATGCAACACATCCCGTTCAATTGACGTGCACAGGGCGGTAACCGGATCATTGATCTGCTGCGTCGCATCGCGAATGCGACTGTCATCCTCACGGATCATGACGGCCATCGCCCCTTGTGCCGGAGCCGGCAGCATCCATTCAATCCTGTGCGTAATAAGGCGATCCAGTTCAAGCCTTATGAGTCCGGCCGCTGCAAAAATGGCACCATCCCAATTGCTTTCCGCAAGTTTGCGCAGCCGGGTCTGAATATTTCCGCGAATATCCGTCATCTGGTGCATGGGGTATCGGGAAAGCCACTGGCCGATACGCCGGTTGCTGCTGCTGGCGATGACGGCATCATGGCGGATATTGCTCAGAAAATCGGGTAATGGTATGGATGCCTCCGGAGTGTTCGGGGTCTGGCCGGCTGCTGTATTTTCTGACAAATAACGAATGGCGGCATTGCGGGTGACAAGCACATCGGCCGTATCCTCCCGTTCACTTACGGCACCAATGGCCAGTCCGTCGGGCAGGCGTGTCGGGATATCTTTCAGCGAGTGAACCGCCAGGTCTATTTCACCGGCCAGGAGCGCATCATCCAGGGCTTTGGTAAAGACTCCTTTGCCGCCCATAAGCGGAAGCGGTGTGTCCAGGACACGGTCACCCTCTGTCTTTATAAACCGGAGATCCGCCTTGTATCCGGCGCGGGAGAGATGATTGAGAACATACCGGGCTTGCCAGGTTGCGAGGATGCTGTCACGGGTGCCGATACGAATGGGGTTTCCGTTCACTGTTCTCCTCCTTTGTCTGGTATGCCGATAGAAAAATCAGGTGCAATCGGACGACGCTTCATCGCTCGACATCCGACTCCGGTTCGAGTTTGAACATGGAGTGCACAAGTCGCGTGATCTCTTCGGGTGCCTCATGATTTTCCTTTAGGTGATCGATGGAGTGTGCCATGATCTTGTTGACGATGCGCCGGGTGAGGTGATCCACGTCTTCCAGGGAGGATTCAGGGATTTTTGAGCGGAATTTATCAATTTCGCGGCTGCGGATTTCGTGAAGTTTTTCATTGAGCGCGCGGATGGTAGGTACCACTTTCTGCTCCGACAACCAGGTTTTGAAATTGCCGATTTCCTGATCAATGATGGCTTCGACCCTGGGTATGTTCCGCTCACGGCGTTTGAAGGCCTCATCGGTGGTGTCGTTCAGCTGGTCCATATTAACCAGTTCCACATTGGGATGGTTTTCCAGTGCAGGATCGATATTTCTGGGCACGGAGAGGTCGAGCATGACCACTTTGCGACTGGTGCCTTCCAGCTCCGTGAGCTGTTCATGACGGATGACCGGTTGTTCGGCACCGGTGGCAACGATTACCAGATCAGCTTTCAGCAGTTCTGTGTTGAGATTTTCGAGGCCGGCTACCGGGAGCTGAAACCGTTCGCCCAGAAGCTCGGCCCGCTGCCTGTTGCGATTCAACAGCACCACATTAAGGGCACCCATGGAGATCAGGTTTTTGCAGGTAATCTTTCCGATCTTGCCGGTTCCCACCAGCAGAATGCTTTTATCCCTGAATGAGGCAAGCCTTTTGCGGGCAAACTGAACGGCGGCATAGGCTGTTGTCGCGGCACCGCTGGCCAGATCCGTTTCGGAACGTGATCGCTTGTGGGTCCGCAGCACGTATTGCATAAGCCGGTGCAGTACGGTGTCCGCCATGCCGAGTTCATGCGTGTATTCATAGGCCTCCTTAACCTGTTTGATGATCTGAAGATCGCCAAGGATTTGCGCATCGAGTCCGACCGCCACCCTCAGCAGATGCCGGACGGCCTCCTCACCTTCAAATAAAAAACCGAATTCATCAAACTGATCACGCTCTCCGCTACTGTGCTTGACCAGCAGTTCAATAAGTATGCCGGGTGTGGAAGTACGTGCGAAAATTTCGGTGCGGTTGCAGGTGGAAATGATGATAACATCCCGTAGTCCGATGATCCGGGCATCCTCCAGAAAAGCCTTCTTCCGGGTTGATGAGAGGCTGAAACACTCTCTCATTGCCACATCGGCTTTCCAGTGGTTGATACCCACTGCAGAAAATTCGTCGATCTTCGGAGTTTTTAATTTCATCCGGTTGTGAATACGGTCAATTGCCAAATAATGTTGAACCCGTTACATGCCTTGCGGTTCCGATACGTTCTGCCTGCTGTTTTCCACCTTTTTCGAAGTGCCTGTAATATGCCCTATTTTTTGGGAAATTTCATCCTCCAATGCGGCTAAAAAATCGGGATGGTCGTTAAGGCCTCTGGTGACCACCATTTTTTCCACATACTTTTTCTCCTCTTCGATTACCTCACGAAGTTCGATATCAAGCTCATGGGCGGTCTCTATGTGATCCGTCACAAAAGCAACGGGAATAAGCACCATATGTTTTATTCCATAATCGATCAGACGCAAAACCAGCTCTTCAGTGTTGGGCTGGGTCCATTTGGACGGACCGACACGCGACTGGTATCCGAGCCAGTGTGTCTCACGGTAGTTGCGAAGCTTCATGATCGCATTCACCGTCTCCTCAATCTGCCGGGTGTAGGGATCGCCTTTCGCCACTTCGCTGAGCGGGGTGCCGTGTGCAGTGAAAACCAGGTGCACTTTGCTACGTTCCTCATCTGTAAAATCATCATTCAGCCGTTCGTCAATGCGCTTGTTGAGTGCCGACAAATAGTTGGGATTAAGGTGATACCGGCCGACCAGGTACTCCTCCCACTCCGGCTGCGGACTGCCGGCAGGACGTTCGTTGCGAATGTCTTCCCAGTTGCGAAAACTGCTGCCCGTTGTAGTGAATGAGAATTGCGGATAGAGCGGCAGAAGTACCAGGTGTTCAATCCCGTCAGCGACAGCTTCCTCAAAAACATCGTAATCGAACGGCACCCAGTACCGCATGGCGGTGTACACTTTGACGGTATGCTCCGGCAAGGATTGCTGCAGTTTTTTCTCCAGGGAGCGCCGCTGCAGTTCGGTGAGCGAGTTGATAGGTGAGCAGCAGTCGGAAACGACCTTGTTCCGGCGGTTCGGACAATACTTGCTTCCCTGACACCCGTTCGGACACGCATTGATTTCCCGGTATTTTTCTGCAACACCCTTGTAGCGAAATTTCGCAATCAACCTGGCCAGTCGGGTTTGAAACCGGCCTCCGCCCAGATTGATGATATCCTGATCGCCAAAAAGATTTTCCAGAAATGACCGAACGGCCTCTTCAGAGGTTGGTCCGCCGAGATTCAGCAGTACAACGCCAATTCTTTTTCCGCTTTGACTCATGTATAAGTGTGGTGTTATATCCTGTCATGTTGCCTCACATCGATATCAAAAAAGCAACACCGGAAAGTAACTCAAGGCAACCTCAAATTTAAGCATTTTCCAGATAAAATGCAGGGTATTGGAAAGGATTTTATCGGGTTATATAATGCAAGGACTGGTTACGTTGTCGAATTGGAGCTGCTGTTGGTACGGGTGCCGGAGTTGGAGTTGGAGTTGGAGTTGGAACCGGAGTCGGTCTCGTTTTCGGCATCCTTCCATTCGGGGTCACGGCTCGATGGTGCCAGGTAAAAGTAAAAACGGCTGCCTTTTCCGACATCGCTCTCCACGTGGATATCACTTGCATGAGCTTTCAGAATGCCTTTGACCACAGAAAGTCCAAGTCCGGTTCCACCCTTGTCTCTCGACCGGGCTTTGTCCGTCCGGTAAAAGCGGTCAAACAGCCTCGGCCAGTGCGCTTGCGGAATCCCGATACCCGTATCCTGTACAGACACCTCCACCTTGTCGCCCGTTGATTTGTATTTCAGTGAAATGGTGCCGTTGTTTGTGAATTTGATGGCATTGGAGACCAGGTTATCGAGCACTTGCTCAATTTTTCCCGGATCGGCATGGACCATGCAGCGGTGCGTGTCCGTGACCAGTTTCACATCTTTGTTGCCGGCGGTCTGTTTGTACCATTCGGACACATTTCCGACCAGCTCGGCCAGATTCACATGTTCTCTGATTACGAAGTTCTCATCGGAATCAAACCGCTGGAGTGTCATCAGGTCCTTGAATAGACGGCCGATTCGTTCGGTCTGACTACGCAGGTTGCGCACATATTTACGGCGTTTTTCATCATCCAGGTTGGGAAGTTCCAGCATTTCCAGTGATCCCATGATGGTATGCAGGGGATTGCGCACCTCATGCGTGATATCGGCAAAAAACTGGCCCTGTTTCTCATTGAGCTGCTGCAGATGATCATAATCAGACCGCAGTTTTTGTGCCATTTTATTCACCGAATCCGAGAGTGTGCCGATCTCATCCGAGCGTTTGATCCGGATGAGGCGGCCGGTATCACCTTCGGCAATCCGTTCGACATCGCGGGTAAGCTTCAGCAGTGGCCGGGCCATGTAGTTCGCCAGGATGGCGCTGAAAACAAGGATGATCAGTATGGCTACCACCAGACCAAGATAGATAATTCTCCGGATGTCCGTGACCGGCTGGAAAATCTGACTTTTGGACTGATTTATTACAAAAAAACGGGCCGGGTTTCTGCTGCCCTGGATGGTGGCGTAAACCCAGATGTTGTCGTCGTCCGGTTGGTTGATGGTCTGTAAAACCGGCTCGTCAGCCAAAAGTTTGTGAAGCTCATCCGGACTCAGATGCAGATGGGGTGATCGCTGGGTTCCTGCCGGCCAGGCGGCGAGTGCAGCCCCGTTGGAATCATAAAGTGCAATATGGTAGTTTGTGACATCCCCAACCCGTTCGAGTTCCTCCTGCAGCTGCACCCCGTCAGGAAGAAACTTGAGTGTCTGCATCATCCAGATGGCATCGTTTTCCATATCCGCGACAGCTTGTTCCAGAATATAGGCGCGAATATAGAACAGGGCATAGCCGCTTCCGGCGGTAACCGTTACAATCAAAATGATCGTCAGGGTCAATGCCAGTTTGGAGCGGATGTTCATCAGGAAAACGCCAGGTCTTTGTTCAATCCGTAACCCATTCCGCGGTAGGTCTTGATCAGTTCACCATCTTCTCTGAGTTTCAGACGCAGATTCTTGATATGGACGTCCACGGTGCGGTCAAACACGTATTTCTCTTCATCGGTGATGTATTCCAGGATCTCCTGGCGGGTATACACCCGTTTGGGATTCTCAAAAAACAGCTTTAAAAGCTTGAATTCGGTGTTGGTAAGTTCGATTTTTTCACCTTTCTGCCAGGCTTCCATGCTCTCCGGAGCGATGAAGACATTCCGGTATGATATCCAGCTTCCCTTTTCCCGAGGTCGACGGCGCAGCATCGATTCAATATGCGCTTTAACCAGGTTCAAACTTGCCGGTTTGGGAATGTAGTCGTCCGCTCCCAGATCAAGACCCGCAATCTCGTCTTTCTCCTTGTCTTTGGCAGTAAGAAAAATCACCGGCACATCGCTAAGCACGGGATGCTTGCGAAGATAGCTGCAGATTTCATAGCCCGATTTTTCCGGAACCATGATATCCAGGATGGCCAGGTCGATGATCTGGGCATTTTTGTCAATCAGGTCGACCGCACGGTTGCCATCCATGGCAAGAAGCACATCATATCCATGCATTTCAAGGTAATTTGAAAGCATTTCTGCAGGTTCTGCTTCGTCTTCTACAAGTAGAATCGTTCGTTTGAAATTCAAAATCGGAATCTGTTTTAACGTGACCTGATACCCGGTTCGGTTGTTGTAATTATGAAGAATATTTGAATATCCGGAATCAGTTGCGAATATAAGAAAAATTTAACTATCAGAGGGCAGGATAATCATAGTGCCGTGGGGTATGAAACAGACAGGCTGGACGGAGTCTGTTTCTGTTTCTGTTTCCGTTTATATCTTGCGGATGCGGACCGAAAATTATTCCGCCTGATGTCTCTTGTAATAGCGCCATCTTGCCAGATGAAAAATCACAAAAATCAGAAAAATAATGGAAAACAAAAACAGGTAATCAAACAACAGATCCACAAGCCGCTCCTGCACATCCGGCCAGGTTTTCAATATGAATATTTCAGTAAGCAGAATCACCAGGGGTAAAAACAGCGCCATTTTGATGCTTTCAACAAATACATAATTCCACATTTTCCTCTGTCTTAACCGTTTTTCACCCGACCGTGGTTTGTTCGACTCCATTAGCTCTGATTTGTTGGAATGATGCCGGCTATCACTTGTTCCGGCACGCCTGCCCGATTCACACGCTTGCCCGATTCACAAGAGTCTGCGTCTCTTGTTGAGAAAGGCAAGAAGCGCGTAATCAAACGGATCCTGAGTATCGACCTCCTCATAAGAGATATTCGCTTCGCTGCACATAATATGAAATTCTTTGGTGTATTCGGCCATTTTTTTCTGATAATCCCGGCGAATCTGAGACGGAATCACATCCATCTCGCCGCCGGTCTCCATATCGCGAAAGACAAATCGTTCGTCAGGAAAATCGAGCTGACGCTCGCTCTTTTTTTCAAGCAGGTGAAACAGGATCACCTCGTGTTTCCTGTGGCGAAGGTGTTTGAGTGCGGATATCAATTCATCCTGCTTGCCTACGTTTTCAAAAAGGTCGGTGAGCAATATGACCAGGCTCCTCTTGCCGATACGCTCGGCCAGTTGATGGATGGCATCCGCCGATGCGGTTTTTCTTATCTCCGGTACTTCACCGTCGAAATCCTCGAGAATCTGGTCGAGATTCCGGTAGAGATGCATAAGATGAGGATAGGAGGATTTGGCAGGAAGAATCTCTCCAATTTGCCGGTCAAACGGAACGAGTCCGCAGCCGTCACGTTGCCGGTGCAGCATATAGGCGAGCGCAGCACCAAGGTGTACCGCATAACGCAGCTTGGACCAGTCGGCAAAATAACGGAACTGCATGGAGCTGCTCACATCAAGCAAGATATAGCAACGCAGGTTGGTCTCCTCCTCGTACTGTTTGACAAAGAAGCGCTCCGTCTTGCCATAGACTTTCCAGTCGAGATGCTTCAGATCGTCACCGGCGTTGTAGGGCCGGTGCTCGGCAAATTCCACGCTGAAACCGAAAAACGGACTTTTGTGGAGTCCGCTGATGAACCCCTCCACAATTTGCCGCGCTTTGATTTCCAGTGGTGTAAGCCGGGTGATCAGTTCAGGTGTCAGTAGCATAATTTATAATGTTTTGTCACTTTTTCTGTATGTGTGATAATACGGATAAATGATTTCCGCATCCCGATACGTGCTGTCACTTTTCATACAACACTCAAACTTCTGCAAAGTTTTTTTATTTTGAAGCGTTCCTCTATAAATAAACTGACCCTATGCCATGGCAGATATAATAACCGACAAAGACACGCTAACCAAGGCTCTTGAACAGGCCGGTCCCATGCCTGTTCCGGGCGATGTGCTGATGGTAACACCGAAGCACTTTGCAGTGGAGTATGTGATCAACCCACATATGAAAGGCAATATCGGCACTGTGGACAAAGCCAGGGCACGCTGGCAATGGGAAGTCGTGCGGGACAAGTTTCGCCATCTTGGATTGAAGGTACACGAAATGGAAGGTGAGCGTGGCTTGCCCGATATGGTATTCACCGCCAACCAGAGCCTGCCCTGCATTCATCCGGATGGGCACAAGCATGCCCTGATGAGCATCATGCACTCCGAACAGCGCATGGAGGAGGTACCCTATTTCGAACAGTGGTATCGCCGGCACGGCTACGAAATACACTATCCCGACGCTGACAGCATCAGCGATTTCGAAGGCATGGGTGATGCGATATGGCACTATAAAAAACGGTTTCTCTGGGGCGGGTTTGGGTACCGTTCCTCCCGGCGCGCGTATGAAGCCATATCCGATTTGTTTCATGTACCGGTGGCCATGCTCGAACTCATCCACCCTGCTTTCTATCATCTGGATACCTGCTTCTGTGTCCTGAATGAGAAATGCGTGCTCATTTACCCGCCGGCTTTTACCCGTGACGGACTGGCGTTAATCCATGCCGCATTCCCGGTTGTTATTGAAGCTCCGGAAAAAGAGGCACAGGAGCTATTTGCTTGCAATGCCTGCTGCCCGGACGGGAAAAATGTGATTATCCAGAAAGGCTGTTCCGAGGTCAACAAAGCTTTGAAAAAAAACGGGTTTGCGTTTCATGAAGTTGATACAAGCGAGTACCTGAAGAGCGGTGGAAGTGTTTTTTGCATGAAACTGCTCCTTTGGTGAAATAGTACTTTTATTCCAATTTGTCCCGTCATTCCCCTTCTCTGTTCCTGAAACTGTTTTTTCATTTTCAGGTGACAATTCATTCCTATCCTATTAACAACGTGTTTTAAAAATCATGAGTCACTCAACCGGATCCCCGCCCAAAAAACGAGACTGGTTTACCCGGTTTCTTGATGTCGTCGAATGGCTGGGAAATCTTCTTCCCCATCCGGTCACCCTGTTCGCACTATTTGCAGCCAGTGTCGTTGTAATAAGTGGCCTTGCCGATTACCTGGGCTGGGCCGTACCTGACCCGCGTCCCGAGGGCGCAGCCGGCCGCGCTCCTGAGGGCATCATCACCGCCGTGAGTCTGCTTAATGCCGAGGGTTTGCGGCGCATTGTGGAGAACCTGGTCACCAATTTCACCAGTTTTGCCCCGCTTGGTGTGGTATTGGTGGCGCTACTGGGTGTCGGTGTGGCGGAACACTCCGGACTGATTCGCGCGGTGATTCGCGGAATCGTGCTGAAAGCGGCATCGGTCCGCCCCATGGTCGTGCAGAACACCAGCGAATTCACGCTTCTGCAGAAAACCGGTTATTATGCAAAACGTCCGTTTTCCTTCCTGCTGGATCCCAAAATACTGGTAACCGGTGCGGTCGTATTTACGGGCATTGTCTCCAACACGGCTTCTGAACTGGGTTACGTGGTGCTGGTGCCGCTGGGTGCGGTTGTGTTCCTGTCTCTCGGCCGGCACCCGCTGGCCGGTCTTGCCGCTGCATTTGCAGGCGTTTCGGGTGGATACAGCGCCAACCTGCTGCTCGGGACCATTGATCCGCTGCTGGCCGGCCTCACCCAGGAGGCTGCTCAGCTGGTAGCCCCGGACTATATCGTGCACGCTGCCGTAAACTACTATTTCATGTTTCTGAGTGTCTTTGTGATCACGATCATCGGCACGTGGGTGACCCTGAAGATTGTGGAGCCGAAACTGGGGCCCTACGACCCCTCGATTGCCATGGAAGACATCAGCGATGATGAAACCATGGAGCCGCTCTCCTCTCTGGAAAAGAGAGGATTGCTCTGGTCTCTGGTTGCTTTTGCTGTGATGCTTTTTATCATAGGTCTTGGTGTGGTACCGGAAGGAGGTGTCCTCCGGAATCCTGAAACCGGCGAAGTGCTCAACTCTCCGTTTCTCAATGGCATTGTTGCCATCATCTTCGTGGTCTTCATGGTTCCGGGGTTTGTTTTCGGATGGGTGACCGGGTCCATGAGATCCGACCGCGATGTGATCGACGGTATGGCGAAGTCCATGTCCACGCTTGGGCTTTACATCGTCATTGTCTTTTTTGCTTCGCAGTTTGTCGCCTTTTTCGGCTGGACCAACCTCGGTCAGATTGTTGCCGTGACCGGCGCCACATTTCTGGAAAACATTGGCCTCACAGGTCCGCTGGTCTTCGTCGGGTTTATTATGGTATCGGGATTTGTCAATCTGATGCTTGGATCAGCCTCGGCACAATGGGCTGTCACCGCGCCGATTTTTGTTCCGATGCTGATGCTCATCGGATACAGCCCGGAAGTGATCCAGGCAGCCTACCGGATCGGCGACTCGGTTACCAATCTGGTTACCCCCATGATGAGCTATTTCGGGCTGATTCTGGCTTTTGCCAATAAATACGACAAAAACCTGGGCATCGGCACCATCATCAGCATCATGCTGCCCTATAGCCTGTTCTTCTTTCTGGGCTGGGTGATTCTGTTCTACGTATGGGTATTCGGACTCGGGATGCCGGTCGGACCGGAGACAACGACCTATTACACTCCCTGATCGAC
>SKXL01000205.1 GCA_007128425.1 Balneolales bacterium
GCCACACGGGAGGCGCTTTTGCAGCGATGGTGCCCGTCAGCAACATACAACTTCTCGACTTCCCGAAATGCCTGAACAAATGCATCGATCTGTTTGACCTGCCAGACCCGGTGGATGACGCCGTCCGAAGCGGTGAACGAGTAGACCGGCTCGGATGCCGACAGGGCAGTGTTGGTCAGCCGGGTGATGGTGTCGTTCGGTTTGCAAGTGAGCATCACAGGTTCGGCATGCGCCCGTTGTGTCAGGATATGCCGGGTTCGGTCATCCTCTTTGTCGGTGCGGGTCAGTTCATGTTTCAGGATGCGGTTTTCATCATAATCTCTGACCGACACACAGGTAAAAAGTCCCGTCTGGGTATGGGTACCCATCTGTTGCTGATACAGATAGATTCCGGGTTGTTCATCCTGAACCAGAATTCCGCGATCCCTCATGCTTTTGAGATTGTATGCACCGGTTTTGTAGACTTCATCGGCATACAGATCGGTCTCTTCGGAGAGGTCGATTTCCGGGCGGATGACATGCAGGAAACTGTCAGGCTTCCCCTCAGCCAGTTTGCGGGCTTCATGAGTATCGATGACATCGTACGGAACACAGGCAATTTGCTCTACCAGTTCAGGTTTGGGACGCCACGCTTTGAAAGGATGTATTGAGATCATGGAAAAAAGGGAGGAAAATATTTGAAGCTTTCGGTTGTTGGCCTTAAAATACGAAAATGATGGTCAATGTGTAGATGGCATGATCATGTAATAGCGCTTTTAATTTACAATTAGTAGAAAAAATAACAGGAGCAAAAAATGTCACAGAACAACGACAAAACGGTGAGTCCGGAGCAGCAGGACCAGATCCTGTTCATGATGCTTGTTCAACAGCATCAGCAGATCGCCTTGATGGGACTCGGAGAACAGGAAAACCCCACAACGGGTAAGAAAGAGAAGGATCTGAAAGCAGTCAAGTATGCCATTGACACACTGACCATGCTCGAAAAATTCACATCCGGCAACCTGACCAGGGAGATGTCGGGTTATCTCACCGAGACTCTTAAATCGCTCAGACTTAAATATGTCGATGCAAGCAAGGCCTGACCCGAATCTGTCCGAAAGAAAGGAGGTGAGAGCGGCCGGCGGCGTCCTTTTTCGCAAGCGGGAGGATGAGACGCAGAATGGTCAGAGCATCGAGGTGTTTTTGATACTCCGAAGGGGGCTATGGGATCTGCCCAAGGGAGTAATTGAAGGGGATGAGTTACCGGAACAGGGTGCCTGTCGTGAAGTGGAAGAAGAAACCGGCTGCCAGGCTGAGTTCTCAACTTGTCCGCTTACTTCGTATCTAGTTTTGCAGACGAAACATTATGGGCAGCTGGAATTGAACCCTTACAGGACGACCCCGCTGACGGCCGGGAGACCATTCAACGGATCTTATGGCTTCAATGGCAGCTTCGTCGCACCCGCCTCCGATTCCTCTTACAACTACAGGATCGCGGACCTGCCCGGTTTCATCTACGATAAACTGAATTATTACACGTCCTTCGATTCCGGCCCGGCGTGCAGCATCCGGGTACCGGATGTTGTTGTAGATCGCCTGCATTCCGCCCGCAGGTTCCGGCATGTCCTCAACAACCTGGAAAATTTCCGGTTCCTCATCTTCTTCATCATCCTCCGGTGGAGGCGGTGGAGGCAGATCAAGGGGAGCATCCAGGTCCATCTCTGTATCTAGATCAAAAAACATATCCTCAATGATCTCGTCATCCGGCACCGGTTCCGGTTGGGGTGGACGCGGCGGCGGCGGCGGTGTGGTTTCCTGCTCGGTCTGGATAATTTCCTCCATTTCGATGATCTCCTGATCTTTTTCGACGAAATCCAGTTGTCCTCCGAAGTTCAGGTTCACCTTGAAGATCAGTATAAAAGCAAGCAGGGTGAGTATGAGCCCCACCTGAATATTTATGATATATGTTCTTCTAAGATCAGCTGCCGGTTTTTTTCTTTCTATTGCAGACATATAGACTATTGTCCCTAAAGGAGATTTTTTGCAAGTTAAAATTAAAGGAAAAAACTACTTTAATGCAAATGTCATACTACCTAAACGGTGGTCTTGATTCCCGTATTTTAGCTAACTAATCAAGGGAATTAATTATTTTCTCCTTTTCAAGTAACCCCTTACGGGATGCAGGAGTACGTATGCTGTAAAACACCCGAGTGAATTGGCCAGTACATCACCCCAGCTTCCGGTTCTGCCGGCCGGCATCACATACTGCAATACCTCAATCACTGCACCGAACAGGATGCCCACTGCCATAAGAAGGAATAGATTAATTTGAACTTTGCCCCGGTAGACCATAAAGTAGAGACCGAGAAAAAAAGTCCATCCTCCGAACATCCCAAAGTGGCCAAGTTTGTCATAGGAGAAAAGCCTGTTGCCGGGCAGCGTGTCACTGGGCAGAAGCGTCAATGCCAGCATCAGTACAGTCCAAAACAAGAAGATGGCCGGTATGGCGGGTCGGATGATTGGGTAGCGCTTAAGTATGTCGGTCATGAAAGGTCGGATGGTTCCGGGAACTGTTTTCCCACAGATTTTACCTGATTGAGTTTCTTGAATCCGTGTATCAATGCATGCTCGCAGCTTTCCAGCGGTGCTGAAGTGCGTGACAAGAACGCTGCAATATGCCCTGCAAGTATATCGCCGAATCCGGCTCTCGAAAAATCAGTTGTATCGTAAGGTGTAATTATGGTTTGTTGATCGGCATGAGAATGCAGAAAAACCGGATTGCCCTTCGAGAGAACAACGCACCCAAGAAGTTCGGAAAGACTTTTAACTGTCTTCAGCCGGTCAAGGTCGCTTTGCGGCTTATTTCCGGTTAACACGGCCAGCTCCCCGGGGTGTGGTGTGAGTATTACCTGTTCCGGATGCCGTTTTTTCGAAATAATGTGCTCATATCCCTTGATGCAATGAAGTGCATCTGCATCGATAATCATCGGTCCATCGTGTTCCTGAATTACCTTGCGCACAAACGTTTGGGTCTGGTCTCGCCTGCCAATGCCCGGACCTATGACAGTGACCCCCACTTTGTCCTGCAGGTGATGCAGAACAGCAGAGACGTCATCCTCCCTGAAAAAGCCCGAATCGGGCTGCGAAACGGAACCACCGACGGGTACTTTGATCAGTTGCGGCGCCAGCGACTCCATGGAAAGCGCCCAGGCTGATGGATACACCAGACGTACTGCACCCATCCCGAGCGACCATGCGGCGCGTGCCGCATAGACCGGCGCACCCGTGAGACCGGGTGAACCACCGATTACATGTACGACTCCGTTGTTGTATTTGTGTCTTTTGATGTGCGACAGACTACCCTTTCCGGTTTGTCCGGAACTGCCGGCCCGAACCGAACCTTCGTCAAATTCATAGCCCTGATGAATCGACAGGCGGCGAAGCGGCTGCAGTGCGATGTCGGCGAGCCGGATTCGCATCTCATTTTTATAAATAACAGGGAAAGGCAGCGAAACCAGTTCACGGGATCCACAATACACAGGACCCTTGCCAAGATAGCATCCCAGCTTGCGGAAACCGAACTGAATGGTTTTAGCGGCACGAACAGCACAGCCCAGCACCTCGCCCGAGTCACTGTGAATTCCGGAAGGTATATCCAGCGCATATACAGGTTTGCCTGACCGGTTGATCTGTTCAACGACATCGGAAACCGGTGAAGTGACGTGTCGCTCAAGGCCCGTGCCGAAGATACCGTCAACTACAAGATCATATTCAATCGGCGCCGGAAGCTTCTTCAGGAGCGACACACCAACTCCCATTTCGCGTGACAGGTGCATCAGACGATCATAGTTAAGCTGCGCATCGGGCGAATATCCATCATCCCCCAAAACCGGTAACAAAGTTACTTTATAGCCATAATTCAGCAGAATTCGAGCGACAACGAAGGCATCCCCGGCATTGTTGCCTTTTCCACAGACGAATATAACGGATAGCGAAGCGGGAAAGTCAGCCATAATGATATCAGCGGCACGGTTTCCGGCAATTTCCATGAGTGTCTGCCCGGGAATTCCGAATGATTCAATCGTCTGCTGATCCGTATCACGGCTCTGCTTTCCGGTCGCCAGTAATAGATCCTGTCGTGCTATCATAACACAAATATGGTAAATTAATACGAACGGGCAAACATGACAGGATAGGGAGAATCCTTGCCGGTCACGATGCATTTTCCGGGTTGTTTTTCCGGATGCAAAGGAAGACAGCGAATGGTTGCCTTCGTTTCGTTCTTTATCTGCTCCTCGGTTTCCGCTGTTCCGTCCCAGTGTGCGTAGACAAAACCGCCGTCGGTGTCCAGTATGTTCTTGAATTCCTCGTAGTTGGAAGCCTGACGGGTCTGCTTTGCCGTTCGTTCACGTGCAGTTTCCAGCAGATCCGACTGTATTGTTTCCAGCAGATCCGGAATCATCTTCTCGACGCCATCTCGGCTGATGATCTCTTTTTTCATGGTGTCGCGCCTTGCGAGTTCCACGTTGTTGTTGTCCACATCGCGCGGTCCAATGGCAATGCGCAGGGGCGTGCCCTCAACTTCATGCTGGGCGAACTTCCAGCCGGGTTTATATTGGTCGCGATCATCAAGTTTTGCGCGGATGCCCGCTTTATCAAGGGATGCGAGGATGGAAGTGCCGTACTCCATGACCCGCGACTGCTCATCGTCATTACGCCAAATGGGCACAATGACAACCTGGGTCGGTGCCAGCCTGGGAGGAAGCACCAGTCCGTTGTCGTCGGAATGGGTCATGATCAGTCCGCCGATGAGCCGGGTGGATACGCCCCAGCTGGTCGCCCATACAAACTTCTCTTTGCCGTCTCTGTCCTGGAAACGGACATCGAAGGCCTTGGCGAAGTTTTGTCCGAGAAAATGGGAGGTGCCGGCTTGCAATGCCTTTCCGTCCTGCATCATCGCTTCGATGCAATAGGTGTCCAGGGCTCCGGCAAAACGCTCCGATTCGGTTTTTATACCGGTAGCAACCGGCATGGCCATATAATCTTCTGCAAAAGAGCGATAAACCTCCAGCATACGGTGCGCCTCATCCCGTGCTTCCTGTTCGGTGGCATGGGCGGTGTGTCCTTCCTGCCACAGAAACTCCATGGTACGCAAAAACAGACGTGTTCGCATCTCCCAGCGAACGACATTGGCCCACTGGTTTAGGAGGATGGGAAGGTCACGGTAGGACTGGATCCAGTCACGATACGAATCCCAGATAATGGTTTCGGAGGTAGGACGCACGATCAGCTCCTCTTCCAGTTTGGAGGTCGGGTCAACAGAGACTCCGTCTTTCGAATGTATAAGTCTACTATGTGTGACTACTGCGCATTCCTTGGCAAACCCTTCAACATGTTGCGCTTCTTTCGACAAAAATGATTTCGGTATAAAAAGCGGGAAATAGGCGTTTTGGTGCCCGGTCTCTTTGAACATGGTATCGAGCCGGCGCTGCATGTTCTCCCACAGGGCAAAACCGTTGGGTTTGATGACCATGCAGCCTCTGACCGGAGAGTGGGACGCCAGCTGTGCTTCACGTACGACATCGAGATACCATTGCGAATAATCGTTTTCTCTTTTTGTTATTTTTTTTGCCATCGGTTTTTATTACTGAAATGTTTCTGTGTTGCATGGGGCCGTTCATTCCAATGAAAACGGATTCATGCCATTATCGCACTGTGCTGCATGGCTCACGCCGGCAATGAGTGGTTGAAAATACAGGTTTCCACTTCCAGTTTCATCTTTCAAATTTACGAACAGTTGATCCAGAATCTGAATATTTCGAAAAAGCTTAATTTTTGCTATATTTACTGTCTTGAAGAAAATAGGAACTTACTGATTATGAGGCGTGGTAGCTCAGTTGGTTAGAGCGTCGGATTCATAACCCGGAGGTCGGCGGTTCAATCCCGCCCCACGCTACATCCATTCAGCCTCCATACAATAGCTTGATACGATAGTTTATCGCCTTTCACGGTTGTACAGACTAAAAAAAAAGCACCTCATCCTTTCATAGACGAGGTGCTTGTTTATCATCTACAGACGGCTATTACCCCATTTGCACTTCCAATTTATTGTGGTTCCGCATGCTCCGCAATCAAGGAAAAAACGTATTATGAATACGTAGTTCTACGTAGGTTTAAGTCTCTTTTTTCGTACGTTTGGACCGTTCTGATGAAGCCTCAATAAGCCCGTTCTCAAGGGCATAGCGTACGAGACCTGCGGCATTTTTTAAGTCAAGTTTGTTCATCAGGTTGGTTCGGTGCGTGTCGACGGTTCGCGGACTGATAAACAAAATTTGGGATATCTCCGAGCTTGTATGGCCTTCGGCAATCAGCTGAATGATTTCCCGCTCTCTTTTTGTGACTTTAACCTTTTCCGACTCCGGCTGCTCTTTCGATTTCTGCATATTGCGCATGTAACATTCGCCCATCAATCGTGAGACAGAGCTGCTGAACGCTTTCTCTCCATTGTGGATGGCTCGAATACCGTCAAGCAACTCATTGCGGTCGCTGTTTTTAAGCATGTAGCCGTTGGCTCCGGCATCAATCACTTCATTCAGATATTCCTCGCCGATATGCATGGTAAGAATAAGGATGCGTGCGTCAGGATCAATTTCAAGAATGGACCGGGTTGTCTCTATTCCATTGCGCTCCGGCATGGTGATGTCGAGGATGCAGACATCCGGGCGCATTTGCTTGAACAGTTCGATGGCTTCCATTCCGCTGGAAGCCTCGCATATCACTTCAATATCATCGCATGCATGTATCACACTGGTGATCCCGTAACGGATAAGTTCGTGGTCATCTGCAATCAGTACCTTTATCCGCTGTTCAGATGTATCATTATTTTTACTCATTCGAGTCGTATCAATCTCATGCTGATGACAATGGGGTTACCTGAAGATAACAGAAATTCAATCAAATATTCTCTATCCGTTTAATTTTTGCCGTGTCATTAATATATGCGCAAGAGACTTCAGCGATTAATCAACATTATTTGTACTTTGCCAATCTTTTGTGCATCACAGGTTGATTGCTGCAAAAACAGGTTGGTACCTACCTTTTAAATAATTCAATGTACAGTTTTAGCTGGAATTCGAAATGACATTAATCAGAACACATACATGTGGTGAACTGACCCGGAAACATACCGGGGAAACGGTAACTCTGAATGGTTGGGTCAACACCCGGCGTGATCTCGGCGGAGTCATATTCATTGACTTGCGTGACCGCTACGGTATCACCCAGGTTGTTTTTTCACCCCAGGATGACGAAGAGGCGCATACAACGGCCGATCAACTCAGGTCAGAATACGTCATTGGGGTTCAGGGTGAGATCAGGGAGCGAGATCCGGTGAATGTGAATCCGAATATTAAAACAGGTGAAATTGAACTGCGGGTGAAAAAGCTGGTGATTTATTCCCGGTCGGAAACCCCGCCCTTCGAAATTCAGGACGACCTGAAAACCAACGAAGACCTGCGTTTGAAATATCGTTATCTGGATCTTCGACGGCCGGTTATGCAGCAAAACCTCATGCTTCGCTCGGCCCTATATCGCCACACTCGTAGCTACTTTCACGAACATCAGTTTGCAGAGATTGAAACCCCGTTTCTCATGCGAAGCACGCCCGAAGGCGCCCGCGACTACCTGGTGCCCAGCCGCGTTAATCCCGGAAAGTTCTACGCACTGCCTCAGAGTCCGCAGACCTACAAGCAGATCCTCATGGTTTCGGGAATGGACCGCTATTTCCAGATCGTGAAATGCTTCCGGGATGAGGACCTGCGCGCCGACCGCCAGCCGGAATTCACCCAGATCGATGTGGAAATGTCATTTGTTGATGAAGAGCAGGTCTACACCCTTATGGAAGGCCTGCTTCAAACTATTCTCAAGGAAGTAGTTGGTGCCGAAGTAATTACGCCTTTTCCGCGTATGACCTACCGAGAGGCCATTACCTCCTATGGCAGCGACAAGCCGGACACGCGTTTTGACATGAAGTTCGTCGATTTCTCTGATATTGTGAAGGATTCGGAGTTTCGTGTCTTCTCCAAAACGGTCGCCGACGGCGGAGCTGTCGTGGGCTTTGTGGTGCCGGGCATGGGATCGCTCGGCAGAGGTGTTATGGATCGTCTGACAAAACGCACCCGCGATGAAATCGGTGCCGGTGGACTCATCTACATCAAAAACAACGAAGAGGAGCTCTATTCGAGTGTCAGCAAGTTTGTGCCGGAAGAGATGACCCGTTTGATGGTCGAGGCGAGCGGTGCGGAGAAAGGGGATCTGATTCTGCTGCTGGCCGGACCAAAGGATGCCGTCTACCATCAATTGGGCGATCTGCGGCTATTGATGGCCAAAGAGTATGATCTGATTGATACTTCAAAATACAACCTGCTGTGGGTTACAGATTTTCCTCTGCTTGAATACGATAGCGATGATGGACGTTACTATGCCATGCATCACCCGTTTACCTCTCCGCGTGAAGAGGATCTGGAGATGCTCAAAACCGATCCCGGAAGGGTTCGGGCCCGGGCCTATGACCTGGTTATGAACGGAAGCGAAATCGGAGGCGGATCCATCCGTATCCATGACTCCGAACTGCAGTCACTCATGTTCGAGGCACTGGGTATCGGAAAAGAGGAGGCACAGCAGAAATTCGGCTTTCTCCTGGATGCCTTTACATTCGGTGCGCCTCCTCATGGCGGAATTGCGCTTGGACTTGACCGGATCGCGATGTTGCTTACCGGCGCAAAGAGTCTGCGTGATGTCATTGCATTCCCTAAAAACCAGCGGGCTATTAGTCTCATGGACAACTGTCCTGATGTCGTTGATCAGGCACAACTTGAGGAGCTGCACATCCGCCTGGCTCCCCTTCCCGGATCAAAATAATTGACCGGTTGCAACCTGGTCACTCTTCGGTCAGGATATCGCGATAGGATGTACCACTTTTGTAAACATAGTTGATCCCGTTAAAGGCGGCAACGCGATATGCTTCCGAGTAAGTCGGGTAGTTGTGCACAGTGTCAAGAAAATAGCGGGCACTGCCCTTGAAGCTGAGCACCGCCTGACCGATATGGATCAGATCGCAGGCTCCGTCGCCAACAATATGCACACCGAGAAGCCGTAACGACTCTGTCTCAAAGACCAGTTTCAGCATGCCCCTGGGATTTTTTGCAATATTGGCTTTTGTAAGATTGCGATAGTAGGCACGACCCACGGTGACATCTTCGAATTGCTGCCGGGCTTCTTCTTCGGTCAGACCGATGCTGGATATTTCAGGGATGCTGTAGATGCCGTAGGGAATGCCGCTGTCAATATCCATTTGCGATACGCCAAACATATGGCAGGATGCCGAACGCCCCTGTGAGAAGGATACCGATGCAAGCCCGGGGTGCCCAACTACATCGCCTGCGGCATAAACCGATGGAACTTCGGTACGGTAATTACCGTCTACCTGAATAAATTCATTCATATCGGTCTTCAATCCCAAATTATCCAGGCCAATTTTTGATGAATTCGGTTTGCGATCTCCGAAACTGAGCACATTCTCCGTCTCAATAACATGAAGTTCACCGGTATCCTCGTCCTTGAATTTCACTTCCGTGCAATTGCGAAGCGGATTGGGTCCAACCTGCAGCACTTTGGTGCGGTTGAAAATATTGATCCGTGATTCGGCAAGAATCTTTTCAAATTCCGCTTTGATTTCGTTGTCAAGAAAGACGAGATAATCATCCTGTCCATTCAATATGCTGACCCTGGTGCCCAAAGCCGAAAAAATGGTGGCAAATTCCATGGCCTGAATGTTGGTGCCCACAATGACCAGCCGTTTGGGAATGTAGTGGATATCAAGGATAGAACGATTGTCCAGCACCTTAATATGGTCAATATCAAACTCATCCGGTTTTACAGTTGTGGCTCCGGTTGAGATGAGAATATGGTCTCCGGTAAAAGTTTGTTTGCTTCCATCTACCCGGGTTACTTCTACGCTGTGTGGATCAACCAGCTTTCCAAAACCCAGCGCGGTATCCACCTTGTTTTTTATGAGATTGTCCTTTATTTCACTGTTCTGGTTAGACATGACCCGGTCTTTGTATTTCAGCACATCCCGCATCTGGAACCGTTCATATGGCATCCTTCCCTCTTCATCCCCGAACTGGGCCATATATCGGTATATATTACTGGCCGTCTCTCTCAAAGCCTTGCTGGGCACTGTGCCGGTGTTAATCCAGGAACCGCCCAGATAATCTTCATTCGATTCAACGATCAGGGCCTTTTTGTCGAACTTGGCCGATTGCATTGCACATGAAAAGCCGGCCGGGCCGCTTCCAAGTATGATAACATCATAATCTCTGCTCATAAACTAATCCGTCCGATTTCTACTGTACGTATTTTCACATTTATGTCCTTTCAACAAGATAGCAGGAAATTCACTTCATTAAATAGAAATTATTTACAGGTGCAGACTGTTATTGGAAGTGATGATAGCCATCACACCAAATCATTCATAATTCACAGAATAAGTAATCCAAAAAAAAGAGGAGTAATATGGCTTTTAAACTTCCCGATCTTCCATATGCATACGATGCACTGGAGCCCCACATCGATGCGCGAACGATGGAAATTCATCACACCAAGCACCATCAAACCTATGTCGATAAAGCAAACGCAGCGCTTGATGGTCACCCGATGGCTGACAGGCCGGTTGAAGAGGTACTTAAAAATATCGACAGTCTGAATGATGACATAAAACAGCCTGTAATCAATAATGCCGGCGGACACGCCAACCACTCCCTGTTTTGGGAAATTTTAAGCCCGGATGGTGGAGGTCAACCAACCGGCTCGGTTGCTGATGCCATCGACGAGACATTCGGATCACTTGATGCGTTCAAGGAAAAATTTGCCAATGCGGCAACCACCAGATTCGGTTCGGGATGGGCATGGCTTGTTGTGAATAAGAACGGCGGCCTTGAAGTGATCTCCACAGCAAATCAGGATAGCCCGCTGATGAAAAATCTGGTCCCGGTACTTGGACTTGATGTCTGGGAGCACGCTTACTACCTGAATTACCAGAATCGTCGGCCGGATTACATCAAGGCGTTCTGGAATGTAGTCAACTGGAGCAAAGTTGAAGAGAACTTCAAAAACGCAAAAGGGTAATTTGCAAGGTTTTGAACCGATGTCTGCATGGCCCGGATTCAGGGCCATGCAACGGTTCAATTCATTCACCAGCCGAAATCCCGGTTCTGCAACGCTGCGTATCTCACGCGGACAGGTGGAGGTAGTTCAGCGCACCGGGTATCAATCTTCGCGGGTCGACAACGTAACTTTTACCCATGTCTCATAGGGCTCACCCATCCGCATTCTTAATCTGTTTATGCGCTCCCGATTCTCCTGGTCAGTTTCTGACTGGGACCTGCCGCCGGTTGTCTCACTGGTAATTAGCGGAGCGCCACTTCGCATATCCATATCATGCAAACGGATGGGGTCAATTTCAAACCCTAGATCAATGGTCTCTCCCGGTTTGATGTCTGGTGAAAATTGACTCGTTGAGCGTGTCTGGAGAGGTATGGTTAATGAGATCCTGCCGGTACGACCGTCATCATCCAGATACAGCCGGACGTTTTGTGCGTTGAATTGCGTTAATGGAAGGGAAACCGGCTGCATGGGGTCACGCCTGTTCTGTCTTTGAATAAGAAGCGCGTTTTGTGTGCTGCTGCGCTTAGCCGTCTGCTTTATCCCGCGGTTTTCCTGGAAATTGCTCCAGTTCGGCTCTTCCAGATAGCCCTTTTGTGCTCCGGGATAATTCCCAAGTTGATGATAGATACCGGTAGGGTAAATGATTCCGAATGACCGCCTGATGGAATTTTCTCCGTCAACATAAAATGTAAAACCGAACTCCCTTGCATTCTGGAATGTCTTGCTGCTTATGAAGTCAACCAGCACATAGAGATTGGATTCGTCATTGGTAACATAAAACGCCAGGTCATCAACCAATACCCTTTCGGCAGTTCTGGTCAATGATTCCAGATTGGAAGATTGGAGATCGGAAGTTTCAGGATTGCTGAACTGACTAGTGACTTTAATTGTTGATGAGCAGGTGTACGCCAGGAATAGTGCGGCGGTCGCCAGTGCTAACCTTAGAATAAAAAACATTTTGCGTCGAAACTTTTTTAGATACCGGATATTTTTTTGCACAGCAGGTGCGTTGTACAAGGCACAGTTTTTAATGATACTGTAAACTTTAACGAATTAGTACAGGAATTATGCAATTTGGCTATGGAATGGGACCTGATACGTCCTGGATGAGAAGTGAATTGACGGAAATCGGTGTAAGGGAGCTTGTCACCGTTGAGGATGTAGATAACGTCTTCGGAAATGCGAAAGGAAACATGCTCCTTGTGATTAACTCCGTGTGCGGATGTGCCGCAGGTAATGCGCGTCCCGGTTTGAGACTGGCAATGGGCCATTCCAAAAAACCGGAAAATATCTATACGGTTTTTGCCGGGCAGGATAAGGAAGCCACCGCGCGTGCAAGGCAATATTTCAGTGACTTTCCGCCATCTTCACCGGCCTTCGCATTTTTTCAGGATGGCGAGATCAAAGCGATGATTCCACGGCATCGAATTGAAGGACGAACGGCCCAGGAAGTATCGGACGACCTGGTCATGATTTTCGACACGTTCTGCAGCTGACAGAAGATGCATTGACTAAGCTATCTTCTTGAGCAGGAGCATTCAGGTGGAGCAGGAGCATTCAGGTGGAGCAGGAGTATTCACCTGGAGCGGCATCATTAACCAGACTGCCTGTTTTCCCACCATTCGAGCACATGTTTTTTGCCGGGACGAGGATCAATCACGGCACCCAGCTTCATCAGCATACGGTATAAACCAATATGAGCACGAGTTACATAAATGAAATGGTGTGAACCGCGGGGTTCGGGTTGTCCTACGGCTTCCTTCACAAGACTTGTGTACGTTTCGCTGAATTCACGGTTTCCGAAATCAAAAGAGTGCTCCTGATAAGGCGATATGACGAGATCACCAAACGATTTGCACAGTTCAAAAAACGATCTCTCATGCGTCATATCATCAGAATCCTGGTTGACCAGCCCGAGACGGTCGTATAGCTTCCACAGCTGGTCCTCGTCGCCATCCAGGTGAAGTGGAAGAAGTGAAACATAATCCGTGAAGAAGTCGGTCGGACACTCCTTGATGCACCCGAAATCAAGCACGCCAAGCCTGCCGTCATGGCACAACATAAAATTACCCGGATGCGCATCTGCATGAAGCGTTTGGGTATCATTGATCTGGGCATGGAAAAAGTTCCAAAGCAACTGGCCATACCGGTTTCGCTCAACCTGATCGGGATTGCGGGATAAAAAATCACCCAGATGCTCACCTGTAGTCCGGGTCATGGTCAATACCGATGAAGTCGAGAATTCAGGCACAAATTCCGGTATGGAAAACAGATGGTTGTCATAGCGCTCCCGAAAATGTGTAATTTGCTCAGCCTCATGATGGTAGTCCGTCTCCTCCATCATTTTATCATACACCTCCAGGAAATACTCATCAGTGTGGGCGCTTTTAACCATGCGTTTGAAGACCAGTTTGGCCATGCTCAAATCGGATCCGATACTGACTCGCACATTCGGGTACTGGATTTTTACCACCACGGGCCGGCCATCGGGGAGCATCGCTTCATGTACCTGCCCGATCGAGGCCGCTGCGACAGCCTCGGTGTTGAACTCCCTGAAAAGCTCTTCTGGATAACTGCCAAGTTCGTTTTTGATGGTTTGCCTTACCAACGCCCTGTTGATGGGAGGAACCTGATATTGAGCCTGGGACATCACATCCACAAACTCTTCAGGAAGCAAGCCATGATCCAGACTGAGCGTCTGTGCAAGTTTGAGCGCTGTTCCCCGCAATTTAGAAAATTCATCATAAAGATATCGGGCGTTGGTTGAATGAAACTCTTTGCGCTCGGTCTCATCGACACCGTTGCTGTTCATCCTGTTTCTGAAATGTTGCAGGGCGTAGTTTTTGCCAACACGCATTCCCGCCCTGGCAATGCGGGCGGTCCGTTCAAAACGGGATGATGGAAAATCGCTCATAGATAATGGCTTACTGATTCAGAATCTTAAAAATTTTCGAATGACCGATACCGGAGTCCATGCTGAAACGAATCCGGCTTCAAAAAGGTACTTACCCAGATCAATGGCTCTGTCGAAAACCCCGTTGTAGAGAATTTCATTCAGAAGGGATGTGGTTTTTTCTGCCAGGGCCATTACCTGATGATCGGATTCGGGATGGCTCAGCCAGTAACCGATCATATGAAGATATTCACGGCTCCACCAGGTATATATCGGTGATACAAGCAGCAGCTGGTTCGACATGGCAACACGGCCATCCTGCTCCGTAAAACCCCGGAAAAGATCAGCCACCACATGCTCAAACCGGGTTGATGTGAACCGATCAAGAATAAGCGGATGGTAGGTGCTTCGGACCAGATGCTCGTGATCCCGCATCATGTCCATGCTTGTCAGACAGAAGTTGAGCAATTTCTCACCTACGGTATAGTTTTCGAAATCAGGTACCCTTTCGACCATCACCTGGTACTGTTGGACCAGTTCACAATAGAAGGCATCGATCCAATCATCTGTGCTTTGGAAACAAGCTGTAATTTCATCCAACGGGGTTTGTGTGATCTGCGCCAGATCGGATAGCGTCAGTTTACGGTAATCCCGCTGCCCTGCCTTGAGAAGTGCATCAACAAGGTAAGCCTCCTGATCTTCCGGATGCTTATGCTTGTGCATGTCTGCGTGAGCATTTTGGCGGCCGGTTTCCCGGTCTCGATCATTATTCATGTTCTCGAGTATTTCAGTAACTTCCTTCATGACTGTTATTCATATCTATCTTTTATGATATTTCGATTTCAGCCGGATTTGACTGTGAACAAAGCGAAATGACTTCGTTTGTTGCAGATGAATGATATTGCAACGAAATAATGTTGTCTCATCATCTGTCGAAACCAAACATCCTGCCGATTGATTCATCTGTTTAATTTCATGTGTTTAAAATGTTGGATTTATAAGGTCAGATAGAATGTCCAAGACGATTTTAATCATGCTTCTGTGTGTCAGGGCTATGCCCGGTCATGTACATTTCATGTAATGAATCTCAATGACCGGCTATTTGGCCGGCAAACATAATGGCTGACACACTGTATGGCTGGTAAACCTGTGAAAGCGGCAAATAGTGTACCTTCCTATAAAAGGGACGCCCTTTTTTTGGGACTTAGTGCTGTATTCCTCACAGCGCTGGTTATGGGTAATATCATTGGGACAACCAAATTCATCCAGCTCTTTTCGATGAACTTGCCTGAGCGCTTGTTGCCACTTGTCCCTGAACTGGTTCGCGACGGGGAGCAGTATCGTATGATTATACCGGTCGGACTCCTGGCTTTTCCATTCACTTTCTTCGTGACGGATCTCATTTCAGAGCTTTTTGGACGGAAAAAAGCTCAGATGCTGGTCTGGATCGGGTTTTGTATGAATCTTTTCATGCTGGCAATCATGACGGCCAACTACTATTTGCCAAATGCCTATGGAATAAGCGGTGGCAGGACACTTTTTGATGGCGTATACGGCTTCATGGTAGGCAATACCATTGGAAGCATGATTGCCTATCTGATTGCCCAGACGGTGGATGTCCAGCTGTTCCATTTCTGGAAGCGATTTACAAAAGGCCGGCATCTCTGGCTGCGAAATAATGCATCCACCATGGTAAGTCAGCTTGTTGATTCCACCGCGATCCTGAGTATTTTATATTTTGCAGGAAATCTCGGGGATGAAATCTCAGGTGCCGGGGCACTGTTTATTTTGATCCTTAATTCCTATCTCTTCAAGTTTTTTTCTGCGCTGTTCGACACACCGGTCTGCTATGCAGCCATCCACTATTTCAGAGATTATTATGAAGACCCCGAAGGTTACATGCTGCCTGAACGAAAAACAGCAGCATCAACCGGGTCACTGATCAAATAAAATTTTTCTGATCAATTTTGTATTGTATGAATGAATTGAAAACGGTATTGTTCCCGCTGACGATATTTCGGTGCAGAGCAAACAGAACATATTCAGGATAACATGACAAATTCATTTTGGCGGGAAGTACTGGACCATATACCCGGTTTATTCTTGATCTTCAGGGTGGATGAAAACGAGGATGCGTATCTCATTTTTGTCAATGCGCACATCAGGCATATACTGGGATACAAGCCGGAGGAGTTTGTGCTTGCCTCGGAATCCCGTGGATCCAGGGTACGGACGGAGGTTGACGCTCTTGTTGAAAAAATTGCGGAGTTAAGCAGAACCAGCAAAGAAACCAGTGTAAATCCCGGAAAAAGCGAAGAGGCACGACCGGTTTGTATTTTTCTCTCCAAGAGAGCAGAGGAGTACACTTTTTATTTTGATTTCAGGATTTTTACTGTGAAGTCATCACCTCATCCGTTCATCGTGGTGTCTCTGAGCCCGGTTTCAAAAGAGTTTTCGGATGCGGATGCTGCGGCAGCCGGATCAGGTCACGATAATTCAGCCTTTATTGCCGAATCGCCTCTGATGCAGGCACTGATGCAGAAGGTGGATGCGTTGGCCGATCAGCAGAGACATCTGCTTTTTCGAGGTGAGCGATCTACCGGCAAACGGACGCTTGCCCGGCAGTTGCTTCGTTCGGAGATGATGTCCGGTGCGCACACAGAGGAGTGGAATCTCGAATCCATGCCCGTTTCAGAGCAGAACAAGTCAGTTGACAACATTTGCGGAAATACCATGGGATCAGGATCTGCCGAGACCGGTGAAGACATGGCTCTGCTTTTTGTCGAGATAAGCTTGTTAACCGTGACCAATCAGTCAAAATTGTTGGAATGGCTCCGTGAGAGACAGGAAGCCGATGTTCGGACACGTATCCTTGCAACGACATCCTTTCTCCTTGAAGAGCGAATGCAACAGGGTGATTTTTCAACCGAACTATACTACTTTCTGGGTTTTGATACGGTATTGCTTCCGCCACTCTCTCAACGAAAGGAAGATTTGCGTATCCTGGTATCGAAGTGGACAACAGATGTTGCAAAAACACTTGAACTTGGAGCGTTGCGTGTCTCCGCAAGAGTCATGGATCAGTTGCTTGACTACTCGTGGCCCGGTAATTTTCACGAATTTCACGAAGTGATGAGGCGCTCGCTCTTCGGATCCACACCCGGCACATTTCGATTGGTGCGTGAGGAATCGGCCACCGAAGCGCAGGCGGCGGAAACCGGTTCCGTTGATCGTGGAATGGCAGGTGCTGATGCAGACTTCGGGTCGATTAGCACAGCCGGGGATATTATCCCCTTTGAAGAAATGAATCGAAGATATCTGAGGAGTGTTCTCAGGAAAACAGACGGCAAGATATATGGCACCGATGGTGCTGCTCGTCTGCTTGGGATGAAGCCGACCACACTTCAGAGTAAGCTTAAGAAGCTCGGTGTCAAGTGACCGGGCCAAGCGGGCCTGTGCTGCCGGTGGATGATCACATGTTCATGCAGTATAATAGGCAACTTGCAATCGTAATTAATGGGTGTGAAAATGTTATGGAAACATGTACGATGGAGGGCCGTCGGTTCGTTGGAAGGTCAAGCCTGCAGTACAACAGATAATGGATCTGTCGCGAACCGGGTGTTTGAATATTTTTTCAAAAAAATAGATTGACAAGGGATAATGAAAAGGGTTATATTATAAGTCTGCCGCGAAAACGTGGCGGGATGTTCTTTGACCGGATGAAAAGACAAGAAAATCGCATAGCGAGCCCCTGGATCTGGTGCTTTAGGGCGCCGGATTTAGGAAAGGCAATGACCGGCCGGGAGAGCTCAACGAGATGAA
>SKXL01000137.1 GCA_007128425.1 Balneolales bacterium
ATGGAGTCGGCAGCTTATGAAACCACTGGACCAGGTATCATCAACATGGGGCTGGGGACCGGAAAAACCATACAGGTCACCGACACCTTTTCAATTGATCTGACTTCAGTGTTGTCAGTCAATCCCTATGCCGAAAATTTATTTTTTGTAGTAGGAATCAGTTTGTAGCATCATGAAGCTGCTGAAACACCCGCCGGGTGCATGGCTTTCAGGGCTTTGTGCCGGGCGGGTCAGTTTCGGAACATGTTCCTCAGTATAAACCAGATATTTTCCTTGCGCTCACGAAGCCGCCTGCTGAAATAGGGAAACCACATCGTACCATACGGTACATATATACGAACGCGGTACCCCTCTTTTACCAGGTCTTCACACGTACTGAGTCGCAGGCCATACAGCATCTGGAATTCAAACTTTTCTTGAGGAATTCGATTTTCACTTGCATACCGCTTTGTCCACTCTATTAGATGATCATCATGGGTAGCAATTCGGGTGTTATCGGTAAACTTCATGAGATCGGCAGCGTAATTCTTGAACATGGTGCGGATATCCGACATGTTCTTATACGCCAGTGAAGGTGGCTCATTATATGCTCCTTTGCAAAGCCTGACATCGGCACCATTTTGCACAAGGGCGGCAATATCCTCCCGGCTTCTGAACAAATACGCTTGAATAACGATGCCGACATGCCGCCCATAGATTTTTCGTGCATCATAAAACAGGTCGAGTGTGCGCTGGGTGTAATCCGAGCCCTCCATGTCTATACGCACGAATTGATCCAGCTTTTTGGCTTTGTCAAGCAGCTTGTGCAGGTTTTCCCGGCAATACCCGGTATCGATGTCAAGGCCGAGCATGGTCAGCTTAATGGAGATGGTCGCATCCAGTTGTTCATCCCTGATGCCATCAAGCAGATCGCAGTATTCCAGGGTAGTGGCTTCGGCTGTATCCCGGTCCGTCACATTCTCACCAAGAAGATCAAGAGTCACGGGAATCCCCTTATGATTCAGCTCCTTCACTTTCGAAACGGCCTGGGAAAAATTCTCTCCGGCTACGAATCTTCGGGCTAAAAAAAATGGTAATTGCATCCTTTTATCGATTGAATAGAAAATGCGTAAAGTGAAATAATACCCTCAGCCATTATACGATTTTTCAAATTATTTCCATACCGGTACCGCTGCAGCGTGCATGTATTGCAATTTCAACGACTGGTTTTCTGTTACCTTCACTTAACCGGTAATTAGAAAACATGTCGCTTTAAAGTCGGCGAGTACGGGACTTGGAGTGAGTCTGCCGTAATTTTTTGTAGCAAACAGAGCAGATTCTTATATTATGCCGTCAAATTGATCGGAGGTCGGACGAATATCTTATTTTATTTTTGCATTCGTCTCGAAATTATAAATTTATCCAATGGACTTTTTTTCGCTGGCAGTTATTATTGTATATGTCCTGTTAAGCATTTCACTTCTGGTGTCCATCATCAGGGTGATCATTGGGCCGAGTCTGCCGGACAGAGTAGTGGCCCTGGACCTGATCGCTTTCGTGGTAATCAGCCTGATTGCGACCTACTCCATATCATCCGGACATCCGGTGTATCTTGATGTGGCCATCGTCCTTGCCCTGGTAGCATTTCTGGGCACCATCGCATTTGCCCGCTTTGTATTCATAAGAGCAGAACGACATAAAAAAGAGGGTACCCATGGTTGAGGTTATTGCCGGAATTCTGCTTATTTCAGGTGGATTTTTTGTTTTGATAGCATCAGTAGGCATCCTGCGTCTGCCGGATATCCTGATGAGAATGCACGCTTCCACCAAAGCGGGTACGCTTGGGGCCGGACTCATTCTGTTGTCCGTCGCATTCACCTACAGTGAGATCGGAATCATCTCACGGGCACTAGCCACCATTATTTTCATATTGATGACAGCCCCCGTGGCTGCTCACGCCATTGGCCGGGCTGCCTACAAGAGCGGGTTCGAGTTCTGGAAGGGTACGATTGTCGACGACTTGAAGACATATTATGAACAAAGGGGCACTCCTGGTCATGAGTCAGGCGAACTCCCCAAAGACGACTGATGCACAGTATAGTTCACACGGAAGATCAGTTAAAATGACCTTTTTTTTATATCGTTCTAAATACAAGTTTATGAGCGTTTCAATTTATTTAACAGGATGTGTTGATCCTGGTGGAAATGTGACCGATTGCGGCAGGGGGCAGTTATGTTGATTGTTGTTGCCCTCATTTTTGTCATTGCCCTTATTTCGCCGTGGATTCACCGGCTGTTTAAAGAAAAAGCCGGATGGGTGCTGGCCCTGCTCCCGTTTGGTAGCTTTGTTTATCTTATCTCCTGGCTCCCACACATCGCTGCGGGTAATGTCGTCAAAGAATCCACCACCTGGGTATCCATGGCCATGTTCCATGTAGACCTGGCGTTCTATCTGGATGGACTCAGCCTCATGTTCGGTTTGATTATCACGGGGATTGGCACATTCATCGTCCTTTACGGCAGCGGCTATCTGGCTGGAGACGCCAATCTGCCCCGGTTCTACTGTGCCGTTCTCCTCTTTATGGGATCCATGCTCGGGGTAGTTCTGGCCGATAATCTTATCAGTATTTTTGTCTTTTGGGAACTTACCAGTTTCACCTCGTTTATTTTGATCGGTTACAGCCATGAACAGGAAAATTCGAGAAAAGCGGCGCTCCAGGCCCTCCTTGTCACGGGTATTGGCGGACTCGCGATGCTGGCCGGTCTTGTGCTGATGGGGTTTGCGTCAGGGCACTGGGAAGTTACCGCTCTGCTCAATGAGGGGGATATTATCCGGGATCATCCGCATTACGTAGCTATTCTCATCCTTGTACTTGCCGGCGCATTTACCAAGTCGGCCCAGTTTCCGTTCTCTTTCTGGCTGCCCGGTGCCATGGCAGCTCCAACTCCTGTAAGCGCATATCTTCATTCCGCAACAATGGTTAAAGCGGGGGTTTATCTGCTTGCGCGCCTCAACCCGGTACTTGGTTCCACCGAAATCTGGTTGCTACTTGTAGGTGGCTTCGGTCTGGCGACACTTCTTATAAGTGCATGGCTTTCTATTAGCTACACTGACATGAAGCAGATTCTGGCTTACTCCACAGTAATGGCTCTGGGTACCATGATGATGCTGATCGGTCTCGGTACAGAGCTTGCCATGCAGGGTCTGGCTGTCTACATCCTCTCCCATGCCATGTATAAAGGCGCTTTATTTATGGTAGCCGGTGCGGTGGACCACGAAACCGGCACCCGGGATGTGTTGAAACTTGGCGGTCTTCGACCGCTTATGCCCATCTCCTTTGCTGCTGCTGGACTGGCTGCCATTTCGATGGCAGGCATTCCACCGCTGTATGGCTTTATTGCCAAGGAAATTGTCTATGAAGCCGCACTTGAAGCGCCTCTCTGGCCGGTTTTTGTGATCACGCTGGCTGTTATTGCCAATATCGCCATTGTGGCGGCATCGGCGATCGTAGTAATTCGACCCTTTCTTGGCAAAAAGGTGGAAACGCCGAAAAAAGCGCATGAGGCTCCTCTGTCCATGTGGGTCGGTCCGCTCACACTTGCCGTGCTAAGCGTGCTTTTTGGGGTGCTTCCATTCCTGGTGGACAAGGCACTGATGGTGCCTGTGGCATCAAGCGTATACGGTGCCCCGCTTGATTTTTACCTTTCACTCTGGCATGGGATCAACCTGCCGCTTATACTCAGCCTGATCACGCTTGCCGGCGGTATCCTGGTTTACCGAATTTGGGATAGACTGCGTGAATCAGCTCCAATAAAGGTGTATCAAGCCGGGTTTGGCCGGCTGCCCATAAGTGGTTACGAGGGGCTGCTTAACGGAATGCTGAATCTTGCCGGTTTTCAGACTCGCGTTTTCCAGAATGGTTTGATGGCAAACTACCTTATTACTATTCTTGCCACCATGCTGATTGCCGTTGGCTACACCTTTCTCACCCGGTCGGGCATCATATGGGATCCGTCCTTCGAAAATGTGCTTGTCCAGGAGTGGGCGCTGACGATTGGAATTCTCGCTTCGCTTGGCATTATTCTGGCTTTTGGTCATTCACGTCTCACCATGGTCATTGGTGCCGGAATTGTCGGCTTCGGTCTGGCGCTGATTTATCTCATGCATGGGGCTGCGGATCTGGCCATGACCCAGGTGCTGGTGGAAACACTCACGGTGATTCTCGTGGTACTTGTGCTTATACATGTTCCCAGGATCAAGGATGCCAGGAGCACGACATCCAGGGTTCGTGATGCCGTAGTCGCCACGGGGGCCGGAGTAATGATGACACTGCTGATTTTAGCTGCGACAGTAGCACCATTTGACGCTTTCATCTCTGAGTTTTATGCGGAAGCCAGTTATCCACTGGCCCATGGCCGCAACATTGTCAATGTGATCCTGGTTGACTTCCGGGCGCTTGATACCATGGGTGAAGTCGTGGTTGTCGCCATAGCCGGGCTCGCTGTGTATGCACTCATCAAAATGAAGCGGTTTGGATCTACCGGCAATTCAAGGGCAAGAGGTGCTGAAATCTCCAATACGGCATCAAAACAAGAAAAATCATCATGAAAAGCCTGATATTACATACAGCCACCCGCCTGATGATCGGGATTATGATTCTCTTCTCATTGTTTTTGTTCTTTCGCGGACATGATGAGCCGGGTGGCGGATTTATCGGTGGTCTGGTTGGTGCAGGCGCCTTTACCCTGTATGCCATAGCATTCGGTACCGAAGCGACACGCAAGGTGCTGAGAGTCAACCCTATTACACTAATTTCGATCGGCTTGCTGAGTTTGGTTGTGAGCGGACTCATTCCCATGTTTGTAGCCGAACCGTTCCTTACCGGAAAATGGCTGTTTATTGAATGGGGGGCGGTGGATACAAAACTGAGCACCCCGTTGATATTTGACATCGGGGTCTATCTGTGTGTGGTCGGGTTCATTGTCACTGTTATTTTTTCACTCGAAGAAGAGTAGTCTGTTTTATGGATACCTTATTACCCATTTTAGCCGGTGCCATTTTTGCGACAGGTATCTACCTGTTGCTAAGGAGCAGTCTGATCCTTACGGTCATCGGTATTATTTTGATCAGCAACTCCGTGAATCTGGCGCTTTTCTCTCTCGGGCGAATATCCACCGAAAACCCGCCTCTCATTGCTGTGGGAAGTATTGAGCCCATATCGCCATTTGCCAACCCGTTGCCGCAGGCACTGATTCTCACTGCCATTGTGATCGGGTTCGGATTGTTGGCATTCGCCCTGGCACTGGCCTACCGCAGCTATCGGGAGCTGGGCACAGTAGACCAGGATGAGCTGCTTAAGGATGCCGAAGACACATCCGCAGGTATTGTACCCAGAGAAAATCTTGAAAATGGAGGGGACGCATGAACGGAATGCTTGTACTACCCATTGCGATTCCCCTGATCACCGCCACACTGGCGCTGCTGTTCCGGAAGTCATCCTACCTCCAGCGGCTTTTTGGCCTGCTGGGCATGGGTGCACTGCTTGTTTCGGTCATCCTGATTTTCCGGGATGTCCAGGCCGACGGTATCCAGGTGCTTCAGCTTGGCAACTGGGCGGCACCATTCGGTATCACTCTTGTGGTTGACATGCTTGCGATGCTCATGATCGGCATCACGGCAATCATGGGTGTGGTCATTGCCATTTACTCTATTTACGATATCGACAGAGAGCGAGAGCAGTTCGGATACTACCCGTTGTTGCATATCCTGGTCATGGGTGTCAATGGAAGCTTTCTTACCGGTGATATTTTCAACCTTTATGTCTGGTTTGAGGTGATGCTGATCGCCAGCTTCATCCTGCTGGCACTGGGCAACAGCAAGAATCAGCTCCAGGGTGCGCTCAAATACGTTTTCATTAACTTGTTCTCATCATTGGTTTTCCTTTTCGGGGTGGCCATGTTGTACGGGATGACCGGAACACTCAATATGGCTGATCTGGCTGTACGGCTTCCTGAAGTGGAGAACACCGGACTGGTAACCACCGTGGCAATGATCTTTATGGTCTCGTTCGGTATCAAGGCCGCCGTCTTTCCGCTGTTTTTCTGGCTGCCGGCATCCTACCATACTCCACCGGTGGCAATATCGGCCATATTCGGCGGGTTGCTCACGAAAGTCGGGGTTTATGCACTTATCCGGGTGTTCACCCTGCTTTTCACACATGACACCGGGTACACCCACACCATCCTGCTTTGGGTGGGTGGATTCACCATGGTCATCGGCGTTCTCGGGGCAGCCTCGCATGTTGAATTCCGAAAGATCCTTTCCTTCCATATTGTGAGCCAGATCGGCTATATGATCATGGGCCTTGCGTTCAACACCGCAATGGGAATTATGGGGGCGATCTTCTACGTGCTGCACAATATTCTGGCCAAATCCAATCTGTTTCTGATCAGCGGGATTGCGCAACGGCTCCTGGGAACATTTGAGCTGAAAAAAATGGGCGGTCTCTACAAGCACTACCCATTCCTGGCGGTCATGTTTCTGATTTCGGCTTTTGCGCTGGCCGGATTTCCGCCGCTATCAGGTTTCTGGGCCAAGTTGAGTCTGGTGAAAGCCGGGTTGTCCATAGAGTTGTATGTGATTACCGGCGTTGCGATTCTGGTGGGTCTTCTTACCCTGTTTTCCATGACCAAAATCTGGCTTTCCGCCTTTTGGGGAGCAGTCCCGGAAGAAGTGCCTGATCATTTCGGCAAGCAGCCGCTGTTTGGTGCGGGTGGACTTCACATCCTTATGATTCCGGTGATGATTATTGCCGGACTGATCATACTGGTCGGACTGAATGCGCAGCCTCTTCTGGAATTATGCATGACAGCCGCCGAGCAACTCCTCAATCCATCCGTTTACATTGAAGCCGTATTGGGACCGCAATGAAAATCTTTCTGTTTAATATTATTCTTGCACTTATATGGACTGCCGTTACGGCCACGTTCTCTTTTGGCAACCTGTTGATCGGCCTGATACTTGGTTACCTGGTATTGATCGTGGTAAGTCCGGCTATTGATGATAGCAACTACACGCGTCGCGTTTGGAAAGGCATTACGCTCATTCTGTTTTTTCTGAAAGAACTTGTGGTATCGAGCGTGCGCGTAGCGATTGATGTGATGCGTCCGGGTTTCCACATGAAATCCGGTGTAGTGGATGTGCCGCTGACGGTGACATCCGATCTGGAGATCACCCTGTTGGCCAATATGATTTCGCTCACACCCGGGACACTGAGTCTTGAGGTGTCCGACGACAAGAAAGAGCTGTTTATCCATGCCATGTACATCGATGAGGGTGTTGAACATGTGCGCAAAGAGATCAAGGATGGTTTGGAGCGTCACATTATGGAGGTGACACGGGGAGTGCAAATTCACGACAAATGACGTCCAAGCGGATTTAGGTTGACTGTCTGCGGACCTGTCTTGTGGCGAATCTGTTGAATTGTGGTGGATCTGCTGAGTTGTGGTTGAAACAGTTGCACATCGGAACCCGATCGGGTGTGCAGGCGTTATGTATTTGCAGCGAATCGGTGTATTTTAACCTTTCGCCCGAAAGGGTCTACACTGTTTTCCCGGTACCGTCCGTATTGCCACAGAATATCCTGCCATACCATGATTCCCGATAGATATATTTGCCCTTATGTCTGAATCCCGTGCTACAAGCAAATCCAGAAGAAAAAACAAAAGATCTGGCAAAAGTGTATCCGGGAAAAGTGAATCTGAAAACATTCCCCAGAATGGTACAGGTGAAAATGGTGATACTTCGAAGTCACCAATTATTATAAGGGGCGCCCGGGTCCATAATCTCAAGAATGTGGATGTCACCATTCCGCGCAACAAGCTCACGGTTGTCACCGGAGTGAGTGGATCAGGCAAGTCAAGCCTGGCGTTCGATACCATCTACGCCGAGGGGCAGCGGCGTTATGTGGAGAGCCTGTCCAGCTACGCCCGGCAGTTTCTGGAGCGCATGGACAAGCCCGATGTCGACTTCATGCAGGGCATATCGCCGGCCATGGCCATCCAGCAGAAAAATACAACCACGAATCCGCGCTCCACAGTCGGCACCACAACGGAGATCTACGACTACATGCGCCTGCTATATGCCCGTGTCGGGAAGACCATCTCGCCTGTAACGGGTGAACCGGTGCGCAAGGATACCCCGCAGATCGTGGCCGACGACCTGCTGGAACGGCTGGAGGAAAAGCAGCGCTTTTATGTGCTCATTCCCGTCAGCATGGAGAAGAACAAGAAGATGCGCGCCGAGCTGGAAATATTCCGGCAGAAAGGTCTCAACCGAATCCTGCTGCCCGAGGAGCAAATGGTGGATCTGAGCCGGGAAGAGGTGAATCTGAAAAAATACCACCCCGACCAAGTACGGGTTGTGGTGGATCGGCTCGCCATAAAAAAAGACAACGACGAGTTTCGCAGCCGTATCGTGGATTCGGTGGAGACCGCTTTTCTGGAAGGTCGCGGCCGGTGTTACATCAAACTGCACAAAGGCGAAGAGCTGATGTACAGTGAACGTTTTGAGCGTGACGGCATCGACTTTGCCGAACCGACACCACAGATGTTTTCATTCAACAATCCGTTTGGAGCCTGTCGCAGCTGTGAAGGATTCGGACGCATTCAGGGAATAGATGAAGACAAGGTTATCCCTGATCCGGATCTTTCGATTCGCGGCGGGGCTATCGTGCCGTTCAACTCACCCAAGTTCGGTCACAACCTCAAGCTGCTGGTCAAAGTGGCCGCACGGTACAGCCTGCCGATCGACGCACCCTACCGTTTGCTGTCGCGGGATGTAAAAAAAGTCATCTGGTATGGGAAGGATGAGTATCCGGGCATTCACAGTGTTTTTGAGCAGATCCGCGGTGAATTCTACAAAGTCCACATGCGCGTGTTTTACGCCCGGTATCGCGGCTACTCCCGGTGTCCGGAGTGCGATGGTTACCGGGTGCGACGTGATGCTCTCTATGTTAAAGTCGCCGACATGCACATCGGACAGATATCGGAGATGACTATTGGTTATGCCCGTCGTTTTTTTGATGAGTTGCAGCTTACCGATTATGAGATGGATGTCGGCGGACAGATCCTCTATGAAATTCGCAAGCGTCTGCGCTATCTGGATGAGGTGGGGTTGCACTACATCACGCTGAATCGCCTCACCAATACCCTCAGCGGTGGCGAGGCGCAGCGCATTAACCTTGCCAATGCGCTCGGCAGTTCACTTATCGGCAGTTTGTATGTACTGGATGAGCCGACCATCGGACTCCATCCGCGCGACAACGACCGGCTGATCAGCATCCTGAAGACACTCCGCGATATCGGCAATACCGTGCTGGTGGTTGAGCATGACCCCGAGATGATCCGCACAGCCGACAATCTCATTGACATCGGACCGTTTGCAGGACGCCACGGTGGCGAAGTGTGCTATTCGGGTGATTATGAAGGCCTCCTTGCATCCAAAACACTTACCGGAAAATACCTGAGTGGGAAAAAATCCATCGCCATTCCTGAAAAGCGGCGAAAGGGAAGTGGCCGTGAGCTGGTTTTGGAGGGGGCGACCGAGCACAATCTAAAAAGTGTAACAGCTCGTTTTCCGCTGGGCAAAATGGTTAGTGTGACAGGTGTGAGCGGATCCGGAAAATCGACGCTGGTCCACCGGACGCTCTATGCCGGCATAATGAAAGAGCTGGGTGTCTACAATGACAAGGTGGGGAAGTTCCGGTCGCTGAAAGGGCTGCAGTATATTGACGGGGCGGAGATGGTGGATCAGTCGCCCATTGGCCGGTCGAGCCGGTCCAATCCGGCGACGTACACCAAATCCTTCGATGGAATTCGTGATCTGTTCTCGAAGACGCGGGAGGCGCGGATAATGGGCTATACTGCGGGTCACTTCTCCTTTAATGTGCCGGGCGGACGGTGTGAGACGTGTCAGGGCGAGGGTGTGCAAACCATTGAAATGCAGTTTCTGGCAGATATTGAGCTATCGTGCGAGGCATGCGGCGGCACGCGTTACCGGAAGGATGTGCTGAGTGTGAAATACCGCGGAAAGAACATCCATGATGTGCTGGAGATGTCCGTGTCCGAGGCGCTCGACTTTTTTGTCGATGAAAAACAGATCGCCAATCGTCTTCAGGTGCTTGAAGATGTAGGCCTGGGATATCTCAGACTGGGTCAGAGCGGTACTACGCTTTCCGGCGGCGAGGCACAGCGAGTGAAACTGGCACGCTATCTCTCGCGAACAGAAAAGGAACACATCCTCTACTTTTTTGATGAGCCCACGACCGGACTTCATTTCGAGGATATTGCCAAATTGCTCGCGTCATTCAACCGTCTGATCGACCAGGGGCACTCGGTGATCATCATAGAGCACAACCTGGATGTAATAAAAGCCTCCGACTGGGTGATTGATATCGGTCCGGAAGGCGGGTTTGGCGGCGGCACCATTGTTTGCGAGGGCACACCGGAAGAAGTGGCGCAGCATCCATCCAGCCTGACCGGGCAGTTTCTGAAGAAGGTAATGTGAGGGGGATCAAAAATATTCCGCTACTTCCCTCGCAATGGCTTCCAGCAATTTCTGATCGTTTTCGCTCATCACCCCTCTGGTTTCCGAGTCGATGTCGATCTCGCCGATCAGCTCCTTGCCTTTGATGATGGGCACCACAATTTCAGATTCTACGTCCGGACTGCAAGCCAGATAATTAGATTCGGCCTTTACATCGTTGACAAGGAATGTTTTGCGTGATTCGGCCGCTTGCCCGCAAATGCCCGTACCGAAAGGAATTCTCACATGCTCTGTTGGCTCACCGGAATAGGGTCCGAGCACCAGTTGTCCCTCGGCAAGTGGATCCACCATGTAAAAACCAACCCAGTCATAGTGTGGAACCTCCCTGTGCAGCAGTGCGCAGATGTGCTGCATGGCCTCCTCTCTGTCAGCAGCTTCACTCAAAATGGTTTTGGATTTATCCAGAAGGGTGTCCCACAGAATCTCTTTTTGAGTCATATCACAATAAGATAAACGGCAGTTCAAGTGTAAAAAAAAATTTATTCTCTGTTGAAATATACATAAATTTATCGATGAAAATATCCTGGACAGACGCTAACACAATTGAAAACCGGAATCGCAAACCTATAGTACGAATACATGGATAAACCTCGTAAAGCTGCCGATAAGCCATTTGTAATGAAAGTTGAACCGGGCACTTATGCCTGGTGTGCCTGCGGGCTTTCCGGGAATCAGCCTTTCTGTGACGGGTCTCATAAACCGACAAAATTTAAACCCATTGTGGAAAAAATCGAGGTGGAAAAAAATGTCGCCTGGTGCGGCTGCAAGCAAAGCGGGCGCCCTCCTTTCTGTGATGGCACTCACAACAAGATATAGCAGACGTGGTTTTTAACATCCTGAGACAAAACGGTTCTATAACACAATGAGCCGCATCATCAAAAAGCTGCACCTTGTAATAAATACAGGTAATCATTATTATTAAACACTTAAAAAGTATTGAACGAAGCTGCCACGGCATTGGATTATAAGGTGGCAGATCGCGTATTCGCAGCTGGTATCAAACGAATATTTTTTTATTTGCCGATATATTTAGCTGTTCGACCGTTATCATTCTCATGTAGTCCGCTCTGATTTTTAAAGTGGATCTTCTGTGCAGATATGATTTCACAACATAGGAGCACATCGTGTATCGTATTATTGAAACACAAGAACTGGCGCCCACGATAACCAGGCTGACTGTGGAGGCCCCTCTGGTTGCTAAAAAGCGAAAAGCGGGTAATTTTGTGATCGTACGGGCAACACCCACGGGTGAGCGTATTCCACTGACGATTGTGGATTCCGATCCTGAGAAGGGGACTATTGTTCTTATCGTCCAGGCTATTGGCAAAACAACACACATCATTTCGGAGCTGCGGGCCGGTTATCACTTTGAGGATGTGGTTGGTCCGCTCGGCGAACCAACACCCGTTTCTGAATTTGGCACAGTGGTATGTATAGGCGGAGGTGTGGGAACGGCAGTCATCTACCCGATAGCAAGAGCTTTGAAGGCAGCCGGTAACAGAGTAATTAGTATTGTGGGGGCGCGAAACCGGGAGCTGATTATTCTGGAGGATGAGATGGCTGCAGTCTCGGACAAGCTGATCGTGACCACCGACGACGGATCATATGGCAAAAAAGGATTTGTTACCGATGCATTGCAGGAAATTATCGACGTGCAAGGCAAGCCTGATGCCGTGTATGCGATCGGACCGTTTCCGATGATGCGGGCGGTTGCCGACGTAACACGTGAGCCGGACATCCGGACCTGGGTCAGTCTGAACCCCATCATGATGGATGGTACCGGAATGTGCGGAGCTTGCCGGGTCTCTGTAGGCGGTGAATTAAAATTTGCTTGCGTCGATGGCCCGGAGTTTGATGCCCACCAGGTCAATTTTGATGAGCTTATCGCCCGGAACCAAACGTACGCCGGTCCGGAGCAAAAGGCGCTGGAAACCTGGAAGAACAGAGTAGAAACAACAGATTGCAGACAGTTATGAGTGACAACGGACAGGATAGTAACCCAGCTGGAAGCAAAGGGCAAAAACGATCCAGGGTGATTGCCCTCAAGCCCAGAGAAAGGATGAAAATTCCCCGGCATCTGCCGGATGAACAGGATCCAAAGGAACGCATTACCAATTTTTGTGAGGTTTCCGAGGGATTTAACATTGAAAAAGCCCTTGAGGAAGCGACCAGATGCCTGGAATGCAACGATCCGGTCTGCATGAAAGCCTGTCCGGTCAATGTAGATATCCCCGCTTTTATTCAGCTTCTTTACCAGGGTGATTATGATGGCGCCATCCGGAAGATTCGAGAGTCGAACTATTTGCCGGCCATTTGCGGCCGGGTTTGTCCGCAGGAGAATCTTTGTGAGAACAGCTGTATTGTTGGTAAAAAACTGGAACCGCTGGCCATCGGCAAAATGGAGCGGTTTCTGGCCGATTATGAAGCGCAAAGGGGTTCATTCACCCCGCCGCCGGTGGCATCTTCAAAAGGGCAGAGTGTGGCGGTTGTGGGTTCCGGTCCGGGTGGACTGACCGTAGCGGCCGAGCTGGCCCAGATGGGGTATGATGTCACCATATTTGAAGCGCTGCATGAAGCGGGCGGTGTACTGAAATACGGCATACCGGAATTTCGTCTGCCCAAGCAGATTGTCGATGAAGAGGTGGAGCGCATCAAGGCGCTGGGCGTTAAAATTGAGACCAATGTGATCATCGGAAGGACGCTCACCATTGATGAATTACTCGGGGAAATGGGGTTTGGTGCTGTATATATCGGTACCGGGGCAGGGTCACCGCGCTTTCTGAATATCCCCGGTGAAAACCTCAGTGGAGTCTATTCGGCAAGTGAGTTGTTGACACGAGTGAATCTGATGAAAGCCTACAAGTTCCCGGAATTTGACACACCCCTGAAGATGGGCAAAAAGGTGGTTGTTTTGGGAGGAGGCGATGTCGCGATGGATGCTGTGCGAACTTCCAAGAGACTGGGTCCCGAGCAGACGCTGCTGCTCTATCGCCGGTCGCGGGAAGAGATGCCGGCGCGCCTGGAAGAGGTGCACCACGCGGAAGAGGAGGGAATTGAATTTCATTTCCTGACCAGTCCGGTCGCCATTCATGGCGATGCCAACGGCTGGGTGAAATCGATAGAGTGCCAGAAGATGGAGCTGGGTGAACCCGATGAGCAGGGCCGGCGCCGTCCGATACCGGTTGAAGGTTCCAACTTTACCATTGAAACCGACACGGTGGTGGTGGCCATCGGACAGAGTCCCAATCCCATCATCCAGCAGACAACTCCGGGTCTTGAAACAACAAAATGGGGTACCATTACAGTGGATGAATCCGGTGCTACGAGCCGGCCCGGAATTTTTGCCGGTGGTGACATATCGCGCGGAGGCGCCACGGTTATCCAGGCGGTTGCTGATGGAAAGCAGGCCTCGCGTTCAATCGATGCCTATCTGACTAAGTTACGGAGTGAGGGCGTGGAAGAAAGCGGCAGAGAAACAGCTGATCAGAGAGAAAGCACCGGCAAATAACGGGTAGCATGCCATGTTTTCCGGTTTGAATCGGACGGGCTTGCATGCCTTTATCCTCTTTTGTTTTTACTCCGGATATTGCGATTTTCCAAAGCAGAAAACTCTTGATTTTGGTAGTGGGTAAACACACCTCTTTATTGAAAATATAAGTAATGCAAATATATCTGAACGGCCGGTTTACATCACGTGATGATGCAACCATCTCGGTGAATGATCGCGGTTTTTTATTTGGAGACGGTATTTATGAGGTCATCCGGATTATCAATGGAAGGCTCTTTCGGCTGGATGCGCATCTGAGACGAATGGATCGAAGCCTGGGCGGACTTGAAATCCCGTTCACCAGTCAGCAGCGGGCCGGGCTGCCGGCCATCATGGGAAAACTGATCTCGGATAACAAGTTGCAAAAGGGAGAGGGAACGATTTATCTGCAGATAACACGAGGTGCAGCGTTGCCACGAACCCATGCCTATCCACATGATAATACTCCTCCAACAGTCCTTGTGATGGCTTCTCCGTTTGTTCCGGACAAGGAAACGCTTGAAAAGGGAGGACAAGGTATTACCGTGACCGACATTCGCTGGTCGCGATGTGATCTGAAGACGGTCAATTTGCTGCCCAATATAATGGCGGCTCAGCAGGAGAAAAAGCAGAACGCGAAAGGTGTTTTAATGGTGCGGGATGGTTATATCACCGAAGGATACAAAAACAACGTATTTGCGGTGTTTGATGGCACTCTTTGGACCTATCCGGATTCTCCGTATATCTTGTCCGGCATTACGCGTGATGTTGTTTTTGAGATAGCAGAGCAGGAGGGTATTCCGGTAAAATTGCATCCGGTTGATCAGAAACAGATACTGAATGCCGACGAGGTGATGCTGACCGGTACAATTACGGATATACATCCGATAGTGAGTATTGACGGGCAGCGGATTGGTTCTGGGCGGCCGGGTCCGGTGACAAAAACGCTGCAAAAAGGTCTTCGTCACCGGATGGATACGGAATGATCATCTATTATTGCGCCCACTCCGGTCTGATTACCACATCAATGCGGCGGTTTTGAGCGCGTCCGACTTCGGTTTCGTTGCCGGCTACCGGACGCTCCGGACCAAATCCGGCGGATGTCATGTTGAGATCGCGCCCGATATTAGCCCGAATATATTCAGATACGGCTTCGGCACGCTCTTCGGACAAGCGCATATTAAGTTCGCGGCTGCCACGCGAGTCGGTGTGACCCTCAATGGCGATATCACTTTCAGGGAATAGTCGGATGGCATCCTGAAGCCTGCGGAGCAAACCGAAGTAAGCCGGCTCAATAGTTGACTGTCCCACAGGGAATGTGAGTCCGTGCAACCGGATCAGAATATTGTTTCCATCCAGGAAGACATCTCCGTCTGTGGGTGGAATGAGGTTCCGGACATTCTGAATGGCCTCGTCGCGTTTGCGCTGGATTTCAAGCAGAGCTGCAAGATCACCAGTTTGATCAATTTCCAGGCGTAGAACTTCAATTTCGTTTTGTTTGCGGCGAAGTTCGGCGGTCATCTCATCATTTTCATTCCTCAGGTTCTGAATCTGTCGCTGTGCTGTTGCAAGCCTGGATTCCTTTTCCTCAATTCTTTCATTGAGTGCCTGGACAATCTTTTCAGCCGGCTGGTCGAATCCGGCGTCAAAGCGTAAATCAACTTCAAGGGCGCCGGCGACTTTGGTGAGAGGTGCTTCCATCTCAAGGAACAAATCTTCAAATGTTTTGTTTTCCCGGCGCATGGCAGTTATTTCACGGTGGAGGTAGAGTGCATAAGAAGCCCGGTAGTCAGCCAGTTCTGCCCTCCTTCCGGCTTCTTCGGTATCGTAGCGATCTTCTGAGAGCAGTTGCTCCACATTTTCAATTTCAGCCCTGGCCTGGGCATATGTTTTGGGTGCATTGCGTTGAGCCTGCTCGGATTCCGCTTCTCTCAGTTTCTCACGGGCGCTGTTTAAAAAATTGGCTTTGATGGCTTCCAGCTCTACAGTGCGATACCGTGTCTCGGCGCCTCTGGCCTGCTCCCGGGCACGGTTGACATTGCCCGCTTCCAGAGACTGCGCTGCAGTACGAAATTCCGATTCAGCTCTGTTCCAGCTATCCGGACTGAATACAGGCGCTTTGGCATCCAAAGCATCGCTTCGCGCTTGCATGGCGGAGCGAAACGTGACTTCGCCAATCACCGCTGCTTCTTCGGCTTGTTCAAATGCGGAAACGGCCTGCTGAAGTTCACTTCGAATCTGCTCAATTCCCCTTTCCTGAAGCAAGAGCCGCTCCGCACGCTCATAGTGGCCCATTCCGGTTGAAAAATGACCGGGGCTCAGGACATCGGCCTGTATGGATTTGAGATGCTCCAGTTTGGCATCGGCAGTTTGAAACAGCTCATTCCGGATACTCTGCTGTTCAGCTGACAAGGTCGTGTCGGTCACAGCCTCACTTGATCCGCATCCGTGCAGTGGCAGGAGAAACAGAGACACAAGAAAAGCCATGCCAATGACTTTGTAAATCAAAGTAGTAAATTTCATAGTGGCACCTCGGATCTTGAATGATGGATTTAACGAATCGACCTGTGTAGGTGCAATGTAATCAGTATTTCAACACCAAAAAATATCTATGTAAGGAATTGTAAAAAACCTGCACTAAAGGAGTATGGTATCGTGGAATCGTTGGGCACGTTTTAAAAATGTGTGAAACCGACAGGCTCGGAAGATTCAAAAAAAAAGCCCGGCACCGCAAGACTTCTGCGATACAGGGCTTTTGAATAGGTGTGGGACCGGGCGGAATCGAACCGCCGACACATGGATTTTCAGTCCATTGCTCTACCAACTGAGCTACAGTCCCTCCCAATATTTTCAGAAACCAAATATACAGCCTTTTTTTATCTAAGAAAACCGGGTTTTGGTAATTTATTTCTGTTTACATGATTTCCAGCGCATGTTTTTGTCTGCGCTGATATCCTGCTCATGGCACCTGGTCACCGTTGATATGAATATCCTTCAATCGCAGCTGCAGGGTCGTTCGATTGTTCCAGGTGTTTTCTTCAATGGCATATGCGATATCTACGGGTGAACCACCCGCGTTGCGCAGCGGTTCGGCAAATTTTTTCATGTTGAATCCGATCGAGTCCATCGGACCGGTTCCATCCTGACTGATGCGCATTTTAAGATGACCCTGACCTACGATTGAAAGACGTCCGGCAATCTGAATGTTCCTGCTGACAAATATTGGCTTCAGGTTGTTGGGACCATACGGCTCAAACTGCTTCAACAGTTTCCAGAACCTTGGAGTTATCTCCGAGAGCGGAATTTCGGCATCAATCAACAGTTCGGGTTTGAAATCCTGCTCCGAAAGCTGCTCACTGGTGATCTGCTGAAAACGCTCAATAAAATTTTCAAGCTGGTCCTGGGCAATGGTGAGGCCGGCCGCGTATTTGTGTCCGCCGAACTGCACCAGCAGGTCATCACACTCTTTCAGGGCGTCATAGATATTGAAGCCGTTGATGCTCCTTGCGGAGCCCTTGATCAGCCCGTCCACCGTGCTGAGCATGATGGTGGGACGGCAATAGATATCCACAAGACGGGAGGCGACGATGCCGATCAC
>SKXL01000210.1 GCA_007128425.1 Balneolales bacterium
GTCGGGATGACAGGATTTGAACCTGCGACCTCCTCGTCCCGAACGAGGCGCGCTACCGGACTGCGCTACATCCCGTGTTACCGGCGGATTCAAATGGCACGAAACACCGGCATGAAAATAAAGAAATATCATGTTGATGGTCCGGTTTCCCAAGCCATCAACATGATATAATTCCAATGGTTAACCGATACGGACTATCAGCTCTGCGGTTCGGGCCGAGTACCCGGCTTCGTTGTCGTACCATCCAACCACCTTCACCAGTTTGCCATCGGCTTTGGTGATATCGGAGTCAAAGATATTGGAATGGGGATTGCCAATAATATCACTCGAAACGATGGGTTCATCGGTGTATTCGAGAATGCCCTTGAGCGGTCCTTCAGCTGCTTTCTTGAAAGCGGCATTCACTTCATCCTTCGTTACATCTTTCTTGAGTGTTGCCGTGAAGTCGGTCAGTGAACCGGTAATCACAGGAACACGCATGGCTCCGCCATCGAGTTTACCGTTCAGATGCGGCAGAACCAGACCAACGGCCTTTGCAGCACCGGTTGATGTCGGTACAATGTTTACCGCTGCCGCACGTGCACGGCGCAGGTCACTGTGCGGACTGTCAACCGTAGGCTGATCACCGGTATACGCATGAATGGTAGTCATGAAACCTTTTTCCACTCCGAAGGCCTCATCGAGAACTTTAACCATGGGTGCAAGGCAGTTGGTGGTGCAGCTTGCGTTGGAATAGATCCTCACATCTTCCGAGATATCGTCGTCATTGACACCCAGTACAACCGTTTTTACATCACCCTTTGCAGGTGCGGAAATCACAACTTTTTCTGCACCAGCCTCAAAGTGTTTGGATGCCGTATCACTGCTTGTGAAAAATCCGGTGCACTCAACTACGGTGCGCACACCATCCTTGCCCCAGCTAAGCTTGGCCGGATCTCTTTCGGCACTTACCTTGATGGTTTCACCATTTATGACAAGGTTATCTCCATCGGCGCGAACTTCACCATTAAATTTTCCCTGGGCAGAGTCATATTTGAAGAGGTGTGCAAGTGTTTTAGCGTCTGTAAGATCGTTTACCGAAACGATCTGGATTTTGTCGTTGTAATCAGCAAGAATGGCGCGCGTAACCAGGCGTCCAATTCTGCCAAAACCGTTAATTCCTACCTTTATTCTTGACATATTACGAGTCCTTATTTTTTTTCTGTTGAATAATGATCCGGTTTGCCCGCTTAATAAGCTGCAACAAACAAAGAGTTAATGCTTTATTTCAAATCGCCCTAAAGTACCACTTATAGCGGCCTTTTTCAAGTTATGAAATGCTGAGCCAGACCCGTTCGATATGACTCTTTATCACTCCTTGTCAGGTGACTCCTCGTCATCAACAGCCCCATCGGCATCAAGGTCGATGTCATCTCCAGAAGTGTCGTCATCGTCGTCATCGTCCGACGAAACAACTACGGATCGCTTCCTGGTACGGTTTTCGGTTGCACCGGCACTTCTCAGAACAACTGCTACATCTGCCTGTTCATTCTCATTGGCATGATTAAGGGCCGTATTTCCGTTTTTGTCTTTGACCCTGACATCGGCACCTTTTGAAATAAGATATCTGACCACATCCAGATGCCCCTCTCGTGCGGCAAACATTAATGCGGTCTGACCCCAATGCTGTCGCGCATCAATATCCGCGCCCTTCTCAACCAGAAGCTTAACAGCATCGAGCTGTCCCTCTCGTGCAGCGAGAATAAGTGCCAGCGGACCGATTTCGGCATCGTATTTAAACAGAAGATTCATCATCTCTATATTGCCGTTCTCGGCGGCCCGGTTCAACGCAGTTCCTCCGATCTTATTCTTCTCATTGACTTTCGCCCCCTTTTCAAGTAAAAGCTCAACTGCTTCCATCTGGTTGTTCTGAGCAGCATAAATCAAAGGAGTTGAACCCGTTGCAGACACAACATTAATATCGGCACCTGCCTTGAGATGCTCCTTCATGGCTTCAACGTCACCCGACTTGCATGCGTCAATTAAAGACGAGTTTTCCATAGATTACAGGACTTTTTTAGGTGATTATGATGTGATGCAATGATGCGGACTTGTGTGAAATCTTGCAAATTTTTTTTTGGACAAAAATCCGTTATCGCCAGTGAAACGGTTCATACAGTGAAAAACGTATTCCCGCCAATCCCGTTCAAAAAGTCCATACCACTCATACGCTTGCTTCCCTCGGGATGCACTTCTCTTAAAACGATACTTCCGCCCGTGCAGCCGACGCAGACTTCCCCCTCAATCAAACTGACACTTCCTGTTTCCTGGATGACACCAGGCGCCGGTTCTGAGCGATAGATCTTAAGCTTCCGACCCCTGTGCCGTGTCCACGCTCCGGGGAACGGACTCATACCGCGGACGAAATTGTGCACTTCCATAACCTTGTTTTGAAAGTTGATACGCGCATCATCCGGAGTAATTTTTGGAGCTTTAGAAGCCTGCAGATCATCTTGCGGCAGTCTTTTATGTGTTCCGTCTGTAATCTCGTCAATCGCTTTCAATAAAAGTTCAGAGCCGGTAATTTTCAGCCGGTTATAGAGATCGCCGGTAGTCTCAAGCAGACCAATTGTTGTTTTCTCCTGTTTAAGGATCATGCCGGTGTCCATCCCCTCGTCCAGAAGAAATACGGTGCACCCTGTTTCCTTCTCTCCGTTGATGATGGCCCAGTGAATTGGCGCCGCACCCCGGTATTTCGGGAGTAACGAAGCATGCAGATTGAGCGACCCGATGGACGGGATGGTCAGCACTGCCGGCGGGAGCAGCTTATAGGCCACAACTACCAGCAGATCGGGTTTAAGTGCGGCCAATTCCAGGTGAAATGACTCGCTTCGCATGTCATCTTCCTCAATGACCCTGATGGAATGATGGTTGGCTGCAATTTTGACTGGTGAGGCTGTCTGTTTACCGCCTCTTCCCCTCCGCTTGTCACTGCCGGTTACCACAGCCGCCACATTGTGCCGACTTGAGACCAGTTGCTCCAGACTCGGAACTGAAAAATCGGGATTCCCCATGAAGACGATATTCAGAGGTCTGACCATCATATTACCCGCTATCTTCCTTGATTGAAACCTTCCGGCTTTGGTGCGAGACGATAATCCGCCTTCACGCTACCTGTACGTATCTCCTCCAGCTTTTTTCGTATCAGTCTCTTGCGAAACGCCCCGAGGTAGTCGATGAACAGAACACCTTTGAGATGATCGTATTCGTGCTGTAAAACCCTTGCATACCATCCGTCATGAACTTCCTCACGGGGTTGAAAATCCCTGTCATAATAGCGAATCCGAATGGTTTCCGGACGATTCACTTTCTCGCGAATCTCCGGCAGACTGAGGCACCCTTCTTCGGCATCCCACTTCTGTTGACTGATCGTCTTAATTTCCGGATTGATGAACACTCCCGGACCAAAACTCTCCTCCTCTTCCTCTTCGGTTATGGCATCGGCATCCACCACAAAAAGCGCTAGTGAAACACCAACCTGAGGGGCTGCCAGTCCGACTCCGTTGGCCTCGTACATGGTATCAAACATGTCGTCGATGAAAGTCTGGAGATCGGGGTGATCCGGCTCCACCGGTCCGGCGGGATTCCTCAAAACGGGGTCATCGTAAGTAACGACGGGCAGAACAGACATTGGTGGTGAATTGCTTTGCGGCTTAACGTTAATTGGCGTCTAGATAATTCTGCAGGAGTATAGTCGCTGCTGTAGAATCAATCAACTCTTTTTTACGTCGTTTCTTTTGTCTGGCTCCGGAGTCGCGGATGGACTGTCGTGCAATTGAGGATGTAAAACGTTCGTCAAGAGTCTGGATGGGCACCTCTCCGATGACCTTTTTCAGTTTTTCAAGAAACTTTTTCACCATGGCAACCGAGTCACCTTCTTCACCTCGCAAGGTAAGAGGCCATCCGATGATAATGAGACGGACCTTTCCTTCATTGCAAAGTTCAGAGAGCTTTGCAATTGCCTCGTCATAAGAATAAGTGCCCAGCGGACTTGCCAAAACTCCGGTCAGATCCGACTGGGCAATACCTACTCGCTTCAGGCCGACATCAACACCAATGATTCGTTGCATGTGAGTCAACCCGTGTAGCAGTTATGCTTCTTCGAGATGCTCTTTCGGCAGAGGCTGGCGCAGGAATTCCTTGAGCAGCTTGCTGGGTTTGAAATGGGTTTTTCTGTGCTCGGGCACGTAAATAACCTCATTGGTCTTCGGATTGCGGGCTTTTGGCTTCGCTTTGGTCACTTTGACTTCAAAGACACCGAAATCACGGATTTCTATTCGGCAAGTGGGGTTGGCTTCCATCATGGTGTCGCGGACAGCCTCGATTACAGCATCCACCCATGGTTCGACCTGAACCATCGGTACATTCTTTTTCTCGGAAATGCGACGTACGATATCTCTTTTCGTGTAGGTCATTGTTAATATTGATTAGGTTATTGCGGTTAATAATTGATAGACATGTCCGGAGTTGCGAGTATACTCAATTCGGTAAATGATATATCGTTCAGCTTACTTCTTGTATACTCAAATTCCAAACAAGAGTGTTTTGTAAAATTAACTGCGGGATAGTTGCTTGTTAACTATATATTTAATATACAACTAACGCATCAATAATGAAATACTTATAATACAATTTATTTTATTACTCATAGCGGTAAACTTCTTTGATACCATTCACCTTTTGCAGCCGCATAATGACCTTCTCGAGATGACCGATGCCATCCACCATAATAATTAGCGTGCCTTCGAACATGCCGCTGTCGCTGGTTACATTGATGCTTTTCATGTTGGTTTTCAAATTTTTCGAGATCAGGCTTGAAATATCGCTGACCAGCCCAACCCGGTCTTCACCGACAATCCGGATTGCCGCCATAAACTGGTTTCCGGTATTCCGGGCCCAGGATACATCCACAATACGCTCACCATCGGTCTTGATAAGGTGACGGGTGTTCTTACAGCTCACCCGATGGATTTTGATATCTCCTTCACGGCTGATAAAGCCGACCACATCGTCCCCAGGAATCGGATTGCAACAGCGTGCAAAGGAAAACCTGACATCGGTCAGCTCACCATTCAGGATCAGCCCCTCGCCACCACCGTGAATATTATTGATGTCATAGGCAATCTTGTAGTGATCTGCGGCGGGAGAATCCAAATCAGACCTGGCCTCACTCTCATCCACCCTGCCCTTGCTCATGTAGCTTTTTACGGCTTTCAAAAGCTTGTTGACGTCATATACTCCGGAACCGATATCAAAAAACAGCATCTGAAGTGATGAGTACCGGAGCCTGGTCGCCACTTTTGCAAGTTCCTGATCGGAAATCTCGATACCGGCGCGATCGGCTTTTTTATTCCAAAGCTGACGGCCTTCGTTGGACACCTTGCGCTCCTTCTGCTTGATGTACTGGCGCAGGCGGGCACGGGCCTTGTGGGTCACTACATCGTTGATCCAGTCCGGGTTCAGGTTGATCTGTTTGCCGGTGATAATCTCGACCTGGTCACCGCTTTTAAGACGCAGACGCAACGGCACGATCTTGCCGTTGACCTTGGCGGCCAGAGCGCGCTCGCCTACCTCGCTGTGAATCTCGAAGGCAAAGTCGATGGGTGTGGCACCTTTGGGCAGCGTCTTGAGTTCCCCTTTGGGCGAAAATACATAGATTTCGTCGGTGTAGAGGTTGAGCTGGAAGTCTTCAACAAATTCGGTGGCGGCTTCGGGACGCGGATTATCGAGCACGTCACGCACCCAGCTCACGAACCGGTTGATATCCTGTTCCTTGCCCGGGCCTTCCTTGTAACGCCAGTGGGCGGCGAAACCGCGCTCGGCAATTTCGTCCATTTTTTCCGTGCGGATCTGGATTTCTACCTTCTGGCCGGTGCTGGAGACCACCGTGGTGTGAAGCGACTGGTATCCATTGGCCTTGGGCACCGAAATGAAATCGCGGAATCGTTCGGGGATAGGCGTGTAGGAGTCGGTGATGAACGAGTAAACACGCCAGCAATCCTCCTTGGTATGCGGTTCCTGGAGGATGATACGGATGGCGAACAGGTCATAGATCTCCTCGAAGGGTTTTTGCTGCCGCGTCATCTTGCGGTAGATCGAGTAGATGTGCTTGGGCCGGCCCTTGACGTTAAACTTGAACCCGGAAGCGCGCAGCTGTTCCTCGACCGGTTCCAGGAATTTGCTGATAAATTTTTCGCGCGCGTCCTTTTTTTCACGCAGCTTGCGGGCTATGAACTTGTAGCCGGTCGGGTCCATCGTCTTGAAGCTCAGGTCCTCCAGCTCGCTTTTGATGTTGTAGATACCGAACCGGTGGGCAAGCGGGGCGAACAGCTCCATAGTCTCGTTGGCGATGCTCAGCTGCTTCTTGCGCGGCAGGTGCTGGATGGTGCGCATGTTGTGCAGGCGGTCGGCGAACTTGATGAGCACCACGCGCAGGTCCTCGGCCATGGAGAGCAGCAGCTTCATGAACGTCTCGGCCTGCTTGGCGCCCTTGCTCTTGAACACGCCGGAGATTTTGGTCATGCCGTCAATAAGGTGCGCAACAGTTGGACCAAATTCGGAACGGATATCATCAAGAGAAACTTCGGTATCCTCCACTGTGTCATGCAACAACGCGGCGGCCACAGAGACATCATCCATACCGATCTCCTTGACAACGATGCGGGCCACCTCCAGCGGATGGAGATAGTAAGGCTCACCGGAGGCCCTCACGATACCTTTGTGAGATAAAAAAGCCAGTTTGAAAGCTTTTGAAATCAGATCCGCATCACAGGATTCCAGGTGTGCTTGACATTCGTTAAGCAAGTTGTTCAACTCGACCTGTTGGGCCGGATCAAGCTGGACAGTAGCAAGGTCTTGGGTAATATCCGGGTTTTGGATAGTCATGCTGAGACTTCAAAAAGTCTAATATATATCGATACTGATTGAAAAGTTGAAACAAGGGAGTTTCATACCCCCGGATGCATTCAACCGTTCCATGGGTTAACGTTTTCAGTGAAAAGAGCGTATTCACACTGATTACGCACATTGAGTCTATCTTTTTAGCATACAACTTATTTATAAAAAAAGCATAAAGGGTTCCACTATTAATTCCGGAACCTGACTGGAGGCCTGGCGATGAAGCGATTGAGAACAGGAGCGGAGGAGCCGCACTGCAGGTCGAACTTTGTAGTTAAGTGATTTCTGCGTTATCTTTAAAAGTTAAGGATCTCGTGTGCCGCCGTGGTGGAATTGGTAGACACGTTGGACTTAAAATCCAATGGAGCTTAAAACTCCGTGCCGGTTCGAGTCCGGCCGGCGGTACTATTTAAACCCTTGCATTTCAATAGGATATCCTGATATCACTGCCTTGCTTATGACTAAATATAAACTTATTGTCTTTTTATCTCTTTTCTTTGTCATAATCCTGAATCTCGCGTGGATCAAACCAATACCCAGACTTTTTGTAATCGGTGACAGCATTTCGATTCAATATGGTCCCTATCTGGAAAGCTACCTGGATGGAATTGTTGCGTATGAGCGCAAGCGGGACGACGGAAATGCCGAAGCAAATCTGGATGTGCCGACCGGTGCCAATGGTGGCGATTCACGAATGGTGTTGGCCTATCTGAGGGCAAAATTGCAGGATCCTAATTTCAAACCAGATTTTCTAATGCTTAATTGCGGGCTTCATGATATAAAAAGAGAGCCAGAATCGAATCAAATTCAGGTGGAAAAAAACGAGTATCGTCAAAACCTTGAACTGATAATCGAATTGCTCCATGAAAATAATATTCGAATTTTATGGATCAGAACGACACCTGTTGTTGACAGGATTCACAACCACAACCGTACCTCCTTTCACCGATATTCGGCTGATTTGAAGGAGTACAACCAAATTGCAGATGAGGTATTCATTAAGCACGAGATTCCAATGATCGATCTTCATGGTTTTACCGAACATCTGGGAGAAGAAGCATACATAGATCACGTCCATTTCAGTGAATCGGCTCGTAATCTCCAGGCATCGTTTCTGGCCGGCTATTTAGCATCTTATATTCAAAAAAACTTTCATCGATAGCCCCGGATCCCAAATAGTAGTCTTGTATCACATGTATCGCTATTAGCGGGTTCGCGTTGGATTGAACTTCACACCTTCGATTACTTCAAGGATCGGTTTACCGGTTTTTTCTTGTATTTTTTTACATAAATAGAAAGGACACATGCAAAATCCTGCAACCTATCACGTAAAGCGACTGTATCAAACCATCCCAATTGACGGCAATTGGGACAAGACTCCGTGGAAAAAGACAGAAGCCCTCAACATTGACCAATTTGGATGGGTTGAACCTGTTTTTCGACCTGTTACACAAGCTAAAATGCTATATGACAATACGCACCTGTATGTCATTTTTCATGTGCAGGACCGCTTCGTTCGGTGTCAGGTCCGGGATTACAACGGGCCAGTTTATGATGATAGCTGCATCGAGTTCTTTTTTTCTCCAAATGCCAACGTGCCTGACAAATACTTCAATCTGGAAATCAATTGCATTGGAACTCCCTTGATGCGTTATAACCGGGTACCCCGTCAGGACACAACCGAAATCGATGTGAATGATATCAAACAGATCGAGATTGCGTCTTCGCTTCCCAAAAAAATCATATTTCAAGAGACTGATAAACCGGTAACATGGACCATAGAATACAAATTACCATTATCCACGCTTCAAAAGTATGTCCACATCATACAACCTGAGAAAGATGTGGTTTGGAAAGCGAATTTTTTCAAAATTACCAGTGGAACCAACACCCATTACGCATCCTGGTCCAGCATTCAGAACGACAAGCCGGATTTTCACCTGCCTCAATTTTTTGGGATTTTGAAATTTATTTAATCAGCTTCTATCCTGGATGAAGAACTTGACGCAGACATTATCGTTCTGGAAAGAATCAACTGACCAGGGATAATTACTTCCTTCGTGGGTTGAATCGTGCTCTTACCCAGCCGGTAATTGTACTATGCTTTCCCAAAAGATGGTACCCTGCCGGGCGAAAAAAAAGCCCGGACAAGTCAATACCCGGGCTTTACAGTTGTACTATCTAATCAAGTTACATATATAGGGGTATCTGAACCCGGAATTGTTACAAAAAAATTTTACCATTTCTTTTCAGACCATTTCTTCGACATGAAATTGGCGCGATGTCCAGATTCGCTGTCTCAGATCGTATTTAGAATCGCCAGGTAAACCGGGTATAGAAATCATGATCCTGACGAGTGTAATCGGCACCATCCGGGCGGTATAAATCCGATCGAAATCGGCAACGTGCTTCAAAATTCAACCGATCTGATACAGTGAATCGATATCTTATTTCCGACAAGGTGTTGTTCGGCCTGAAACTGGAAGAGATCAGCCATTGAGGCTCAACCTGCCCGTACAAAAACCCGATCTTGTGACGTCCCGATATATTATTAGCATACATTGAGATCTGCCAGGCAATGGCAGACGAACGGATTAACGTACGGCTTTCCTGCACCTCAATACCAGCCGAGGCGGGCGAGGGTGCCACAGGCACATATCCGGCTTCGCCTCCAATCCAAAACTCGGTCATATCAGTTCGCCAGGGAAGGCGCATCACAAGACGGCTGGTAACTGCCATGTAATTTCGGGTCTTGTCATTGCGGACAAATGACTGTGGCAGTAAGGAGACACTGAGTTCCCTTTGTACCCATAATCCATCCTTTTCGCAATGTTCCAGGTTTACAAACCCGCCGGCTCTGGCCAGGGGATCACCAAAATCCAGCGGTGAGCGAGCAGCATGCGTACTGCCCCCGGGGCTATTGTGATTTCCAACCAGATGCACTCGCCAACTGGGATGCAAATCCCACCGGACCCACACCCCATCGGTGTGTCCAATACTTAAATTCGATCCATAGTAACGATCTATCCCTTTTGGGATGAAACCTGCAAGCGGAAAACGTGCCTGAAAACGTCCGGTCAAAACCGTGAGATCCGGGCGCAAATTCCATGACAAGGCGAATTCATCAAAAGTAACCGTACCTGGTGGATAGCTGCCATCATCCGGAGTATGATCGTCAATAACGAACATCATATGATCCTGCCTGCTGGATACTCGTCCGGCAATTCGGAAAAAAAACGCAACCTCCGGAGAAATAGCAAACTCGGTTCGAATTTGAAGTCGTGCATTCAGAGTGTGCTCTCTCGACCGTTCGCCATGCCGATCAACCGTCTCTATCCATGCGTATACCGGGCGAAAGCTGCCGCTGACACCAAATCTTTTGTCAACTCCGCTATCCTGACTCATTATGCTGCAGGGAAATGCGATCAGGATGCAGCCAAGAGTAATCACTGTCCGCATGATCATGCCCGGTTTTCTTGATCTGATTTTTTCAAATGTGTCTCTAATTCATTTTCGAAATATCCGCTCCCCGGCAAGCCAGGTCTCGAAGACATTGATCTTCCAGATTTAAGATTCTGCGATGTTGAAATAATCACGGTCAATCAGCGTATATCCGTTCACATTGTATATTATCAGCGTATCCGGCTCCGGAGTGCAGGAAAGCATCAACGTGGATATGGCCGCGAGCAGCAACGGCAGCATCAAAATGGGTCGGTGCATAGCAGGGACCTATTGTGTGTTTTCAAGTACGATTCCTTATAAACCTTTCATCCAAATATAGGGGTTTTATCTCCGTGATGCTGATTTCTGTCGATGACACAAATCCCGGGTGAACAAGCCAGTTCCACTCTTCTTCCACAATGGCCGACGGAACCCGGACAAGTGCATAATCACCGGATTTGAGCAGGTTGTCACCGATATCACGCGTCAGTGAGTCATAGGGATATCCTCTCCATTCTGCCGAAAGCTGACGGGTAGTCACTTCGTAAACGGGCAGTCCTTCGGGAATCCGGATCGTCACCATGCGCAGATCTGCCGGAAGGATATCGACCGGAGCATGAACCAGCATCTCAAGCAGGCAGAGGGAGCGATGATGCGATGTGTAGACCACCGGAACTCCCTTGCTGTTCCACCGGCCTCCATACAGACGGGCGCCGGTCCCTGCCAGATCATCGGCATATCGCTCCTTTGTGATGCGATAGATGTGAGACAACGCCGTGGTGCGTTTGGTGGGAGGGCTGGGATCCGGGAATACCATCAAGCGGTGATCCCATGCTCGATGCGACCCAACTCGTCAAGGACCATATCCAACCCCATTATGCTGTCAAAAAAACTTTCGGGAGGCTGGCTGCCGAGAGCGCTCGATGGCCTTGCCAGCCAGCGATAAAACGTGCCTTTGTCACCAAAAACCTCCCGACCCTTGTAGATGACATGCGCAACTTTCAGGATTTTTTCGGATTCGGGTGTGGAAAACCGGTGACCGCTTTTCTGATATCGTTGCAAACTGCGACCGGATACCGAAAGAATGCCCGCCCATTGAGCCAGCGTAAACGGCCCCTGTTCGTATAATTCCAGAAACTCATCGAACAGGACACCGCGGCGAGCTATTTCTAAAAGGTCTTGCGACTTCTTTTCTGTAATGTACGGGACTTCAACTTCTTTCAGAATGTTCATGGCAGTAACTTATGAAATAATCTATATGCGACTTTTGTCGCAAAATATATACTATTTGTCGTATTGTCAAGCATTTTCTTAATGACAGCCGCCGTCACTGCTCAAATCAGGGCTGATGAACGGGATACCGAGCGACAAACCGCGCAGAATCAGCAGTACGCCCACCAGAATGGCCAGCCACGGTATCGCTTTCTGGAGCCAGAGGTGCCATTTCCCGGAGAGGAAACCCGGTGAGACCGCCATCAGGAACATCACCGGCGCGGTACCGAGTCCGAACAGCGCCATGTAGGCCATGCCGCCATAGATGCTCCCGGTTGCCAGCGCAGCGGCCAGCGCCACGTAGACCAGTCCGCATGGCAGGAATCCGTTCACCACGCCGATGGCCAGCATCCCGAGCTGGGAGTTGCTCTGCATCAACGGCCGCATCATCCGCTCAAAACGGGATGCCAGGCCCGTGAACATCCCGGCGGATGGTATCCACGACCGGTTCCAGGTGACCAGTGTCACCACAACGATGCCGGCCCCGGTGAGTACCGACAGCGCCTGCTGATACCCCGCCAGCCAGACCCCGAGCCCGAGCAAGCCCAGCACGGCGCCCATGAGCGTATAGGTTATGGTCCGGCCGATGTTATACAGCACCCTGCCGGACAAGTACGAGCGCATCAGGTCCCTGCTTCCGGGAAGCGCCACGGCGATGGGTCCGCACATGCCGATGCAGTGCGCCGAGCCGAACAGTCCCAAAAGAAAACCGGTCCAGAGGATATCCATAACAAATAAATTTACAGGTTAGGTTTCGCTGACACCCGGCTGTAGCAACGGCCTGCCGGTGACCGTGTTAACCTGCCTCTCCAGTTCAGCCAGCGAGGACTGCCGCCGCTGAAGCGATGATGAGTGCAGGGTGACGAATATCGAGCTTAGCATCATCGCCAGTATGGCAAAAAACGGGTGCAGCAGTCCCATGAGGGCAACACCGATCCCGACAAAATTGTATACGATGGCCCAGAAAAAGTTGATGCGGATCGTGCCGGTGATCTTGCCGGCAAAATCCAGCATTTCCGGAACGACGTTCAGGTTCGGGTGGAACAACACAAAATCGGAATGGTTGCGAATGCTGAGTGTCCCACTGTAAACACCGACTCCGAGGTCCGCCTTGTTGATTGCCATCAGATCATTGGTACCGTCGCCCACAAACATCACCTTACCGAATCGCCGGCGGTATTCATCCACCAGTTCGGCTTTGCGTTCCGGTGTGCATCCACTGTGGTAGTCGACGTCCGGATGGGTACCGGCTTCCTGCCGGCTGACTCTTCCTTCCGCATCACTTCCTGTGGAGAAAACAGACAATGAAGCCTGCGAAGAGGAGGAGGGGTTGGTCATGGTAGCGTTGATGGTGATGGTGGAGGTGGATGAAGACAAGGATACCGAGGATGAATCAGGCGATGGAATGGACGGTGAATGTGTCCGGATATTTGGCAGCGCAGCCGATGCCTCGGAAGGATCGCCGGTCACAACTGCGACCCTGACCCCGTTTTTTTCCTGCAGGCGCCGAATCACCTTCCGGAGATGACGCCGCGGCGGCTGGTAAATACGGAGCCGAAGCATCAGGCGGCCATCCACGAACAGACCCAGTTCCGACTCCTCCAACCGGCCCTTTGCTTCGGAATGACTGCCATTAACCAGCAAGACCTGATGCCCTACCTTTTGTTGTGACGTGGCCTTTTGTGCATCGTTCGGCTGTGATGCGTTTTCCCGCACACTGCCATTGCCACCGTTGCCGCCATTCAAAGACGTATCCGGCTGTGCTCCCTTTTTCGGCAGATCAGCAGGGGCTACCCTGCCTCTATAGCGCCCTTCCATCCCCAGTCCAGGCAGCACCCGGGCCTCGTCCGGCCATATGGGCTCGAGTCCGTTCTGATCCAGATACCGGCGCAGGGCTTTGGCAAAGGGATGCGCCTGGTCCATTTCGAGTCCGCCTGCCAGGCGCATGAGGCGCTCCACCGGCCAGTCGGGATTATCGGTCATACTCCGGATCGACCGGACCGCAACGCCTTCGGTCAGTGTGCCGGTTTTATCAAAGAGGACCACTTTCATTTCCGACAGCTTCTCCAGCGCGCGGCTTCCTCCCATGGCAATGACGCCGGACCGGTGCAGGCGCTGGTTGGCAACCCACAGCGCCGCCGGGGTGGATATGGAGAAAGCGCACGGACAGCCGATGAGAAGCACAGCCAGAAAGACATGGAGCGCCTGGTGCAGGTCGGTCGCCCACGTATGGAAGGCAAGCCCTGTAAAAGCCGCGGTCATTACAATAGCCAGCAGAATCGATGCTCCCCTTGCCGCAAACCGTTCGTAATAGCCCGGCCGCGACCGCATGGCCCGCGCCCGGCGAAGGTAATCCTGCAGCGACGACTCCCGGTAGAGCTGGGTAACCTGCAAGACCATGCCGCCATCAATGCTGACACTACCCGCCGTAATGGTATCGCCTTTTTGCTTCCGGACAGGATCCGGTTCACCGGTGAGATGCGATTCATCCACAAAACCGGCTCCCCCGGTCACCAATGCATCCGTAAGCAGCGGCTGCCCCGCTTCCGCCAGATAGCGGTCTCCATTCATGAGAGTCTCGACACCGGTCCGGATTGTGCGTTTATTGCAACCATCTCCGGCTACCTTCAGCACTTCCGGTGATGCTTCCGTCTCCCACAGACGTGTATATGCCGCCATTCCGCGCTTGATATGCGTGTCCAGCAGCAGGCTGCCGACATAGAACGTCAGGATCATGGCCGAGGTCTCGAAATAGGTCGGTCCGGCGCCGGGTCCAACCGGTGCGGATAGGCCTTGGAATTCCGCCGTAAGCGTATTCCAGACCGAAAGCATCCATGCCGCTCCCGATCCGGTAAAGATGAGTGAAGCAAGGCTCAGACGCCGGTCGGATATCTCGCGTTTCAGGTTGTCCAGGAAGGGTCCGGCGAGCAGCAGCATGACCCCTGTCGCCAATGCCAGGCTCACATACCTCAGGAACGCCGGGGCCTGTCCGGCCTCGAAATGCAGCGTCAGGCTGATGAATATGAGAAACATCGAGGCGATAAGGGCCAGCGAGAAGCGAAGGTAGAGCAGGTTCAGGGGGGACAGGCGGTCGGACATGCCGCCATCGGCCGGCTTGTGCTGCTCCATTTCCCAGACCATGCGGCATCCGAAGCAACAGAACAGCGGTCCGGACGGCGCAGTCGACAGCCGGGAAGTCTCCAACGGCGGAGCGGACGCAGATTGTGCAGCGTGCGATTCCTTTGCGCGCGTCGGTGGAGGTGTGTGCGAAGAGGCCCCCGACACGGGCAGCCCGCAATGCACGCAAACCGGGGTATGCTGTGTTTCCTGTTTCAAATCAACGATCTATGAAGGCATCAAGCTCCGACTCGGTCCATTGTTCGGTTCTTCCCGACGTGGATTCCCGCATTTCGGCAACCTCCTCGGGCTGGACCTCCGGGGTCTCGTTTCCGAAAGAATTCCTGATAAAGGTGACCACCGAAGCCACTTCCTCATCGGAGAGCAATCGGCCGAAGCCGGGCATCACGGCGTTATAGGTTACTCCTTCGCGCACGATCTCGCCCTGAAATCCCTGCAGCACAATCTTGACCGGCCGCTCCGGAACACCGACCACCCAGTCCGACCCGCCCAATGGCGGGAATGCACCGGGCACACCGGCACCGTCCTGCTGGTGACAGGATTGACACAACCGGGTGTAGACGCGGCGCCCCTCGGCCATCAGATCCAGCTCGATCTCTTCCAGATCCGGTGGTGCCGGATCCGTAAACAGCACATGTGGCTGGTCGGAGATCTCCCCGAGATAGCGGCCCATATAGAAAAAACCAAAGGCCAGGGTAGCAATGATGATCGCATACATCCACCAGGGGCCGCGCTCATTCCCTTCCTCCGGGATCTGCTCCTCCTTCTCCATGGCGGCGCGATGGAGCTCCTCTATGCTGCGCTCATCCTCGTGATCCGAAAACTCGTTTGAATCCTTCAGGCTCTTTTTTTTCTCACGATCCGGGTCAGCGTCTTGCTTCGGGTTGTTGTCATTGCCCTGGTCACGATCGTGTTTCCGTTCCTGGTCACGGCCCTGGCCGGGGTTTCCGAAATGTTGTTCATCAGCCATCAGTCCACTCCTGCGGTTTGCTGGTCAAGGGAAATCAGGTAGGCCACCAGGTAACGGGCTTCGTCGGTGGGCAGGACCTTCATTCCGGGTATGCGGTACGCTTCAGGCAGGCGCAGCCCTTCCCGGCCCGGACGCGCGTCCTCGCTCACCACCTCGAAAAGCCAGGGAAACGGCGGCATGATGCTTTGCTGGTTTATTGCCCGTGGCTGGTAAAGGTTAAGATAGTGCCAGTCGCGTCCCGGCTGCCGCGCGCCGATATTGGCCAGATCAGGCCCGGTGCGCATGGTGCCCAGATTGTGCGGAAGCAGATTGCGGTAGTCGGTGGCCACGCTGGCACGGCCCCATCCACGTTCGAAATCGGCACCGAATCCCTCCGCTCTAACCTGCTTGGAGTGGCAGTAGATGCATCCTTCCCGCACAAAGATTTGGTGTCCCTCCGTGACTTCAAACGGGGTGAAATAGACCGGCTCCTTGACCGCCTCGTCAATGAACATTTTCGGGAGGATGGTCAGGCCGAACATGGCAATCGCGAACGTCGCAAAAATGCCGAACAGAAGGATCGAATAACGGGTCATGACGCAAACTCCTCTCTGATTTTATTCCAGACAAGCGGTGTGGCCGGCTGCTCACCGGGACGCCGGACCATGCGGAACATCAGCCAGGCGAAGATCAGGTGTCCGGCCGTCATCAGGAATCCCGAAACCGACCTTGCCACAAGGTATGGCACCGTCATGGTCACCGTATCGGTAAACGGCACATCCGGATCGATCATCGCAAACCCCTGGAATACGCCTATGCCCTGCAACGCGCCCGCATAGATGATGATACCGATGGCCGTAAGCCAGAAATGCCACTTTATCAGGCCCTTGGAATGCCATTCGCGCATGGTGACGCGAGGAATGATATAGTAGCACGCCCCGAACAGCATCATGGTCACAAAAGCGTACATGCCGATATGGGCATGGGCCACCACGAAATGGGTAAAATGGATCACTTCGTTGAACGACCGCAAGGCCTGCGCGGCGCCCTGAAGACTGACGAACGTATAGCTCATGGCCGCAAAGACCACGAAACGCAGGGTGGGCGAGTTGACCACGGCACGGAACGATCCGACGACCGTCATGTGGTGGTTCACCGCCACCACCACCACCGGGATCACCATCATCACGCTTGCGGAGATGGAGATGGTCACGAACCAGGTAGGCACGGGCCCGCCGATCAGATGATGGAAGCCGTTCCAGTTGTAGAACAGCGCCAGTCCCCAGAACCCGAGCAGCGACAGGCCGTAGCTGTAGATCGGACGGCCCAGCACCTTAGGGATAAAATAATAGGCGGCGGCGAGTCCGACCGGGGTGAACCAGAGTCCCAGCGCATTATGCGCATACCACCAGTTCATACCGGCCTGTACGGTCGGCGTGTCGAAGATGGGCAGCGACGAAACCAGACCGAGCAGCGGAAACCAGAGGAATGCCGCAATCAGATACCACACCGAAACATACAGCTGTTTCACCTTGCGCATCATCAGCATCATCAATACCGAGGCAGACATAATGATCACGCAGAGTACGATCGCCACCATGGTCGACACCGGAAACTCGAGCCACTCGATTCCACGTGAAAAGCCTGCAAGGATCTGGATGCTGCCGACCAGCAGCGCGATGTTCCAGATGCCCCCCGCAACCATGATGTAGCCGCGCAGCATGATCGGCACCTTGAGCAGTCGGCTCAACAGCCACAGGGCAACGCCCGCGCCGGTCAACGAGGCCCATCCATACACCATGGTATTCAGGTGCAGCGGACGCACCCGTCCGAATGTCAGCCATCCCGCTGTTCCAAGCCAGTCGGGCATGTGCATTTTCAGGGATGCGACCAGGGCCAGCACCGTTCCGAACAGCAGCCAGAACAGGCCGGAAAAAATCAGGAACAGGA
>SKXL01000005.1 GCA_007128425.1 Balneolales bacterium
TGCTGGAAGCGCTGGATCGTTACGGTACGCTGAACCGGCGGACGGTGCTCGAACCGGCCATACGGATTGCCGAAGAGGGCTTTGTTGTACACCATTTGCTGGCCGATGTTATTGCCGGGTACTCTGAACGGTTGCTGTATGATGAGGAGTCGGCTGCCCTATTCTATCCCGGTGGGGTGCCGCTACGTGCCGGACAGCGTCTGCTACAGCCTCAGCTCGCAGGTGTGCTGCGAAGCATATCGGATCAGGGTCGTGATGGATTCTACACAGGAGATGTCGCACGACGCGCTGTGGACAAGCTTGCCGGGGGTAACAGCCGCCTCACTCTTAGGGACTTTGAGAACTACAGACCCCGATGGCGCGGTGCGCTTTGTCAGGAGTGGAACGGACATCGCATTCTGAGCGCGCCGCCAAGCCTTGCAGGTCATGAAGTGATCCTCGGACTGAAACTCATGGAGCGCAACCATATTGCCGCCTCAGGACATCCGGTATCCAACGGGGATGCATTGGGTGTGCTGGTGGATGCCATCCGCATCGCCCGTGCTGATCGCGGCCAATGGCAGGGCGATCCCTCTTTTGTCGATTTGCCGATAGCCGGCATGATCAGCGACGAATATGCCTCACTTCGCACTACGGCCATGGGCGGAGTGGTTCCGGACACCATGCACGCCGGCGATCCGTGGCATGCCACCCCACGCTATACTGCTACTTCGGGATGCATCGGCGATGGTTTTTTCGCTTTGCCTCTCAACATCGTACAACGCGATTATGATGAGTTGAGATCACACATCCCCCCTGCTCCCGATACGGTGAAAAAAGATAAAGATGAACCGATCGGGTACGACGAACCCAATGACATCGATAATGAGGAACAGCATACCACGCATATTTCGGTAGTGGACATGCATGGCAATGCGGTGTCCATGACCAATACATTGGGACTCTATTTCGGGTCATCTGTCTACTCTGACGGGGTTTTTTACAACTCGGCCAACCATAATTTCGGTGGTAGCTACGGCAGTATTCGCGGACCCGGCCGCACCGCCCATTCCAGCACCGCCCCCACTATCGTTTTAAGCGATGACCGTGTCGAACTTGTCGTCGGATCACCCGGATCCGGGCGCATACCGCCGGCGATCATCAGCATGATTGTGCACACTCTGATTTATGACATGCATCCCGCCGATGCCATCCGCATGCCTCGGGTTTATCCCATGGTAAATGCTTCTGTTGTGCAACTGGAGCGTGGTTTTTCATCCGAGGCACTTGAAACACTGCACCAGCGCGGCTATATCATCTCCACCTCCAACTTTCCGATGAATTTGCTTTTTGGAGGTGTTCAAATGATTCGGGTGCTGGAGGACGGCACCATGATTGGTGTGTCGGATCCACGCCGTGATGGCGGTGCAGCCGGGCTGTAGCCTGACTTCATCCTCCCTGTAAAAAGTGACGATTCTTGCAGCAACTCCGGAATTACCATTCACCTGACTGGCGTTACTCATATCAAACTCAACCTTTCCATTGACATTGCGATAAACAAGGCTGACCGATGAAACGCATTATCATCGATATCGATATAAAGAATATCATTGAGATCGTAAAAAAGCGAAAAGGCCGGATTTCGGCCTTTTTTGCCAAATATCTCATCAAGGAAGATACCATCCGGGAAGAGGTGGAGCGCAGAGTGGTGGACGAAGTCCAGAAAAATATCGAACAAACGCTTAAAATACGCCTGCACCAGGAGGGCATCAAAGCCAAACTGGATATCCGTCAGGTCGATCGCCACAAATGAAGCCCCCGAACCCCCGGGCTAAAAACACCCGGGTTTAGCCCCCCCCGGTTTACTTCACATATGCGTTAAACCAGTCAATGACACGCTCCATGAAGTCGATACGGTGTGCACGTTCTGTGAGTCCGTGCGGCTGCCGTGGATACATGACGAGCCCGGTCGGTACATCATTGAGTTTCAGAAACTGATGAAGCTGCAGCGATTGTTCGGGATGCACGCGGTCATCAGACAGGCCGTGCGCTACCAGGATGGGTGTCCTTGCATTCTGAATATGTGCCACAGGTGAGCGGTCCCAGCTCAGACCTTCATTCTCAAACCACCACAGATCCCAGTGTGTGATGGACATTTCATGCGGGATGTCGGTCGTCCCCATGAATGAGATCCAGTTTGACAAGCCGGCAAAGGTAATGGCGGCAGCAAAGCGATCGGAGTAGCGCGTACCCGCCCAGGCGGAAAAATACCCACCATAGGAAGTTCCGGATATGCCGACTTTCCGGGGATGCACCAGTCCCTGGTAGGCCAGATGATCGATACCTCTGATGACATCCTCAAACTCCTTCCCGCCAAGATCGCGATGGTTTGCCATGGTAAACCAGGATCCGCGGCCGCCGCTTCCCCGGTAGTTGGGCTTGAGCACCACATAACCTTCGGATGCAAGTACCTGCGCCGGATACAACGGGCTTGTATTCCATCCATCGATGCTAACCCCTTCGGGACCTCCATGCGGAAGTATGGCCAGCGGATAGACACGCCCCTCCTCGTACCCGATGGGATACGTAAGCACGCCTTCGATAAGCAGACCGTCGGGTCCCAGCCAATCAATAGTTGTCTGCCGGCCCATTTTGCGCTCTTCCAGAAACTTGTTGTGATGGGTGAGCCGTGACCATCTCGAATCGGTGAGCGAACCCAAATAAACATCAGAGGGATGGTCCCGGCGGTTGACTGCGGCGGCGAAGGTATTCTGATCCTGCCTGAAGCTGACCGACCTGAAAATTTCGAGCTCTCCTCCCATCAATCGCCGCGCTTCACCGCCGGATGCCGGGATCTCTCGAAGCGCCGTGCGCGTACCCTCCACAGCGACAAAACGCAAAGTGCTGTTGTCCTTCCAATCAAGCCATTCAACCGTTCCTTCGTAACCCACGGGAGTAATATCTGTGGATATATAATCACCAACTTCGGTTATATAGATTCGCTGCGGAAGCGGGTCATTGATTGCCTTGGCTGCCAGAAAAGCAAATCGACTGCCGTCGGGTGACCAGGTCATCTTTCCGACCTTACCCTGACTTTCAGCCAACAGATCGGTATCACCGTCACCTGCCGGTACCACCAGGATCTCGCTGAACATCATTTCATCATCCAGACCGGTGCCGTAGGTCATCCTGACTGCCAGACGGTGATTGTCAGGCGACCATTCAAAATCCCAGACGCTCATATCTTCCCGTGTGATTGGCCGTGCATCGCCGTTTTCCTGAACCCAGAGCCGCACATGGCGCTCGTTCTCTCCGGCCACTTCCATGTCGAATCCCTGTTCACGGCGGCGCTGCACCTCATCCGGATAGGGACTCCGCATGGTATAAGCCAGCAGGGACGGATCCGAGGCAAATGCGTAAGCCATGACCCCCTCCGGTGCCGAAGTGTGTTGCTGGAGATCGCCGTCGATGATACCCATCGAATAGACCTGCGGACGATGGTGATGTTCGCTTTTAACCGTTCTGAAGGCAATCCGGTTGGTTCCCGGCATCCACGCCAATGATGAAGCGCTGCCGGGTCTGGTTATGATAAAAGAGATGTCACCGGTCTCAAGGTCCAGCACTCGCACTTCCGTGAAATCGCCGCCAATTTCGTCTTCTGGCTGACGTGGGATGCGAAGCGTGTAAGCTACGAAATTCCCCTGGGGTTGCATGACAACTTCTCCCACATGTTTGATATTCACAATATCTTCCGGTGAGAGCTGTGCATGGACTCCAACAGGCCTTATTGCGAGCACAAACAATAAAATAATGGCAATAATAACCCATCCGGAAAGGTTTCTTGTCAGATTCATGGTCGGAATAATTTTTTGGCTGATGCCGGCATTGATAAGCCGCTTTTCATCCCACGAATATAAGAAGAAATGACAACAGTACCCCCTGGTTCCGATATGATTACGGTGAATCCCATGAACCGAAATAAGCGGACGGGGCACATCACATTGCTGCAGATGTACGGATTAAGGTCTGGGCCGGTACTCTTCCCTGAGTTTTTCTTCAAACAAACTCTTGAACTTGTCCAGTTTGGGCCGAATCACAATCTGGCAATATCCCTGATCCGGGTTTCGCTCAAAATAGTTTTGATGATACTCTTCTGCCTCGTAAAAGGTGTCGAGGGGTGTAATTTCCGTAACGATGGGATCATCGAATAATCCGGATTCATCCAGTTTTTTCCTGAAATACTCAGCCCGCTCCCTTTGGTAGTCGTCATGATAAAAAATCACTGAACGATATTGTGGCCCGACATCGGCACCCTGCCGGTTGAGAGTCGTGGGATCGTGGGTCCGCCAGTAGATCTCGAGCAGGGCATCAATCGAAATGATATCGGGATCATAGGTGATCTGCACAACTTCGGCGTGGTTGGTCTCCCCGGTACTTACGATCCGGTAGGATGCTTCATCCTTCCGACCACCGGAGTACCCGGATAAGGCAGAGGTGACACCCTCGACGCGCTTGAATACGGCTTCAACGCACCAGAAACAACCGGCGCCCAATGTGATTTTTTTTTCGTTCGGCATTTCAGTGTTTGTTTGATAAGTCACGTGCTTGTTGTTCATGGACTCTGAACCCTCATGAACGCCTCTTGCCTCCGCAAGGCTTAGGCCGTGCATAAGTAAAAAAAGCAGAAAAAGAGCCGGGTTCATCAATGCGATACCTGGTGCCTGTAATGCCGTTATGCCTCTGGAGGTTCCTGCTCCGACTTGGAAAATTTGAACTGATTGTTGAATGCCGTTTTGAGTTCTTCCACATCCTCCTCGCCAACCAGTTCACTCATATCCTTGACGCCAACTTTGCGTATCAGATTGAATATCATGCGATTGAAGATCATCTGGTGCGCCATCGAGGTAATCTGCATAAGCTGCTCCTGTCCGATCTGCTGATTTGACAGCTGCAGCTTGTTCATAAGCGGTTCCAACAATTTCTGGGCACTTTCTGCGAGCTGTTTTTCAAGCTCCTGGGCCTCTTCGTTCTTCTTACTTGTAATTTCGTTGCCGTCCCGATCTACTAATTTCATTTGCTATGGTAACTTTTGATTAAACTTCCTGTTTCTTTTTGTGTCTAACGAACCACCGGCCATTATCATTCACTAATTCATCCGATATTGGGAAGGAGGTTCTGAATCCATCAGGTGTCGCACAAAAAAGTCGAATGTGCGACGCAGGTGATAACGTTCGTTAGCGTAACCGTGACCCCGGTTGGGCATCACGATCAGATCAA
>SKXL01000004.1 GCA_007128425.1 Balneolales bacterium
GACCCCGAAGCCTGACTTGCAAAAGTCACTCAAACAGCATAGCAGCCGGAGCGTTGTGATGCAACAGATGAAGGTTAAATGAAATATGGCTAAGAAAGTAAGTAAAGTAATCAAATTGCAGATCATAGGCGGACAGGCAAATCCTGCTCCCCCCGTCGGACCAGCTCTGGGTCAGGCCGGTGTCAATATCATGGAATTCTGCAAGGCGTTCAATGCCCGCACTCAGGAGAATACGGGCACGCTTATACCGGTTGTCATCACGGTTTACCAGGACAAGTCCTTTACATTCGAGACGAAGACACCCCCGGCTGCGGTTTTGCTCAAACAGGCATTGAAGCTGAAGTCCGGATCCGGTGAACCCAACAAAATTAAAGTTGGAACAGTGCCCTGGAGTAAATGCAAGGAGATTGCCGAAGTCAAAATGAAAGACCTTAATGCTTTTGATATTGATCATGCTGCTGAAATGATAGCAGGAACAGCCAGGAGCATGGGTCTCAGAGTTGATCGAAAAAAGTAACCATTTGCAGGTTTTAACTTATGCCCAAAAGAGGAAAAAAATACATTGAAGCTCAAAAGCTCATTGAAGCTGGAAAAGAGTACAGCCTCGAAGAAGCTGCCGAGCTGGCAAAAAAAACTTCGCTCACGAAGTTTGATGCCTCTATAGATATTGACATTCGTTTGGGTGTAGATCCCAGACACGCTGACCAGATGGTTCGCGGAACGGTGTCATTGCCGCATGGTACAGGCAAAACAATCCGTGTTTTGGCGCTTGTAAATCCAGCCAAGCAGGAAGAGGCAAAAGAAGCCGGTGCCGATCATGTCGGACTCGACGATTACATCGAAAAAATTCAGGAAGGCTGGACAGATATTGATGTGATTGTAGCGACACCTGACGTTATGGGAAAAATCGGACGCCTTGGTAAAGTGCTGGGTCCGCGCGGTCTGATGCCCAATCCGAAAAGCGGAACGGTGACTATGGATGTCGCTGACGCCGTAAAGGATGTGAAAGCCGGTAAAATTGATTTTCGTGTTGACAAATACGGAATTCTGCATACGTCCATCGGCAAGAGCAGCTTCAATCCCGATCAGATCAGGGATAATGCCGAAGCGTTTCTGAAGACCGTTATCAAATTGCGCCCCGCTTCGGCCAAGGGCGTGTATATCCGTAGTGTTTCAATCAGCTCGACCATGGGTCCAAGTATACCCATATCCCGCTCAGCTGTACAATCTTAAATGACAGTTACATTCCATGGCTACTTTAGCGGAAAAAAAAGAAATCGTAAAAAACCTCGTCGAAGAACTCAAGGATGCGGATGCCCTTTATCTGACCAGTTTCAAAGGCATGTCCGTTGCTGAGCTGAATGAACTGCGGGGTGAGTTTCGTAAAAATGATATATCGTACAAGGTATATAACAATACCTTGTTTCGCAGAGCATTGACCGAAATCGGAAAATTTGAAAGTATCATTGATCATACGGTCAATGAAACGGCCTATTCGATTATAAAAGGTGATGCTGCAGCCCCGGCAAAAGTCCTCAAGAAATATATCAAGGACAGAAAAAAGCCGGAATTCAAAGCTGCGGTTATCGATGAGTCTGTTTACACATCAGATCAGCTTGATACGCTTGCGGCAATGAAATCCAAAGAGGAAGTGATCGGTGACATCATCGGCCTGCTTCTCAGCCCGATCAGCAATGTCGTCGGTGGCCTCCAGTCGCAAGGCTCTAATATTGCCGGAGCGATAAAAACCATCGCCGAAAAAGAAGATTAACAGATTTTTTTCAACTGACAAAACAACCAACGGGAGTACATAGTAATGGCAGACGTCAAAGAAATAGCAGAACAATTGGTAAACCTGACCGTTAAGGAAGCTAACGAGCTTGCACAGGTTCTTGAAGAAGAGTACGGTATCAAACCTGCTGCAACAGCAGTAGCCGCTGCACCTGCAGCAGAAGCAGCCGGTGAAGCAGCTGAAGAACAAACCGAATTTACCGTAGTACTGAAATCACCAGGTGGCAACAAAATCGCAGTTATCAAGGAGGTTCGCGCCCTTACCGGTCTCGGACTTAAAGAAGCCAAAGAACTCGTTGATGGCGCCCCCAACAACATCAAAGAAGGTGTTGATAAAGCAGAAGCTGAATCCATCAAAGAAAAACTTTCCGAAGCAGGAGCAGAAGTCGAGCTCAAATAAGTCTTCATATCGCTGTAAAAACATCAGGCCAATATCGGTATATCCGGTATTGGCTATTGATGTCTATGGATTCAAGTCTTTGAATTCACTTATTTTTTTGAATACCTATGTCACGGTTGTTCCTATAATCGTGTGCGCACATCCATAAACAAAGGACGAGGTAGCCTTGAGTAATAGCAACGCCATCCAAACTCATACCGGACGCATATCTTTCGCTCGTACCCAGAACATTTTAGACTATCCCGATTTTCTCGATGTCCAGGTGGAATCATTCCGCCGTTTTACTCAGTGGGACATTGACCCTGAAGATCGGGAAGAAATCGGCCTGCAAAAAATCTTTCTGGAGCACTTCCCGATTCAGGATACCAGGGAGCAAAGTATTTTGGAGTTTATCTACTATTCGGTGGATACTCCCAAATACTCCATTGAGGAGTGTCAGGAGCGGGGTTTAACCTATGCGCTTCCGCTGAAAGCAAAATTGCGTCTTTCTGCTTCGGATCCCGGAGATGACGCAAGTGAAACCATTGAACAGGAAGTCTTTCTTGGCGATTTGCCATGGATGACCGAAAGCGGCACTTTTATTATCAATGGATCTGAACGAGTTATCGTAAGCCAGCTGCACCGCTCACCCGGTGTGTTTTTCGGACAATCCCTGCATCCCAACGGAAGTCAGTTGTACTCGGCCCGTGTTATTCCATTCAAGGGATCATGGATTGAACTTACAACCGATATCCGTGATGTGCTCTGGGCTTATATCGACCGGAAAAAGAAGCTTCCGGTCACCACCCTTCTGCGCGCTCTTGGATATGCCACGGACTATGAGATATTGAGCATTTTCGATCTGTCGGACGAAGTCAATATCAAGACAGCAAAGTCATTCAAAAATGCTGTCGGCAAAAAACTGGCTACCGATATCGTCGAGGAAGTAAACGAAGAGGTTGTCGACGATGAAACCGGTGAAGTCACAGAAGCCAGACGCCGTAATATCCTTTTCCCAAGGGATCATGAGATCACAGATGAGGATTTCAGTGCGTTCAAGAATGCCGGGGTTACCACAATCCATGTATTGAAGACCGGCGATGAGGATCATGAAGAATCTGTCATTTTAAATACACTTCGCAAGGATACCAGTTTTGATGAGGAAAGCGCACTGGCAGAAGTATATCGGCAGATTCGCTCCGGTGACATGCCGGACATGGAGACGGCCAGATCGGTGCTCGATCGACTCTTTTTCAGCGACAAGCGCTATGATCTCGGTGAAGTAGGCCGCTACCGGCTTAACAAGCGCCTGCATCTCGATGAGTCGCTGGATCTGCAGGTCCTGACCAGGAATGATATCATTGCCATTATAAAGGAGCTGATCCGGCTTAAGGATTTGAAATCCCAGGTGGATGATATCGATCACCTCAGCAACCGGCGCGTGCGCACAGTCGGAGAACAACTTGCCCAGCAGTTTGGCCTGGGGCTTGCCAGAATGACCCGCACCATCCGTGAGCGCATGAACTCGCGCGATGCGGAACAGTTTACTCCGCAGGACCTGGTTAATGCCCGAACCATATCCAGCGTCATCAATACGTTCTTCGGAACGAACCAGCTTTCCCAGTTCATGGACCAGACCAATCCGCTGGCGGAACTGACCCACAAGCGAAGGATGTCGGCACTCGGTCCGGGCGGTCTGACCAGGGAGCGAGCAGGTTTTGAGGTTCGTGACGTTCACTACACGCATTACGGTCGCCTGTGTCCCATCGAAACGCCTGAAGGACCCAATATCGGTCTGATCTCCTCGCTGTGCGTGCATGCCAAGGTAAATGATTTCGGTTTCATTGAAACCCCATACCGCAAGGTGAAAAATGGACAGGTATCAAAGAGTATTGACTATCTGGCTGCCGAGCAGGAAGACGAAACCATTATTGCCCAGGCCAACGCCCAGCTTAGCAAGGACAGCAAATTCGAGAATGATCTGATCTTCTCCCGCTTCCGTGACAGCAACGTGGGCCTTGCCTCGCCTGACGAAATCCGCTATATGGATATTTCTCCCAATCAGATTGTTTCGGTTGCGGCGGGTATGGTTCCGTTTATCGAACACGATGATGCCAACAGGGCGCTCATGGGATCGAACATGCAGCGACAGGCTGTGCCGTTGCTCAGACCCGAACCACCGGTAGTCGGTACCGGCCTGGAATACCGTTCCGCTCGAGACTCCAGAGCCATGATCGTAGCCGAGGGTAACGGCGAAGTGGTATATGTCAGTGCTACGGAGGTCCACATCCGCTATGATCGCGATGAACTCGAGTCGCTGGCCCACTTCGATGACGGTATTATCAGATATGAGCTCCGGAAATTCGAAAGGACAAACCAGGATACCACATCCAATCAGCGTCCGCTGGTAAGAGTAGGTGACAGAGTGATCGAAGGGCAGCCGATCGCAGATGGTTGTGCCACACAGGATGGAGAACTCGCCCTGGGACGGAATCTCCTGGTCGCATTCATGCCTTGGAGAGGGTACAACTTCGAGGATGCCATCGTGGTGAGTGAGCGCATCGTATCGGAAGATATCTACACATCCATCCACATCCAGGAATTCGAACAGCAGGTCCGTGATACCAAGCGAGGTGAAGAAGAGCTAACCCGTGAAATTCCGAATGTGAGCGAAGAAGCCACCCGCAATCTGGATGAGAACGGTATCATACGTGTGGGTGCGAAAATCAAGTCCGGTGATATCATCGTCGGTAAGATCACTCCGAAAGGCGAAACCGACCCGACTCCGGAAGAGAAGCTTCTGCGGGCCATCTTTGGTGACAAGGCCGGTGATGTTAAAGATGCATCACTTAAAACACCTCCTGGTGTATCCGGTGTGGTCATCGAAACCAAGCTTTTCAGTCGCAAGAAAGATGAGCAACTCTCCCGCAAGGAGGAGAAAGAGCTTGTGGAGAGGGAAAATGGAATATATCGAGAGCAGCTGGCCAAACTGAACACTCAGTGGTCAGAGCGTATGTACAAGCTGCTTAAGGACAAGACCTCGCCGGGTGTGGTAGATCACCTCGGAAATGAAATTATTCCAAAAGGTGAAAAATACCGGAAGCAGACGTTTGATGGCATGGATCCGTTGATCCTGAAGAGCCGTCAGTCCTGGTGCCAGGATGACAAGTTGAACGGACACATTTACACGCTTCTGCAAAACTACCGGCGTCTGCGCAGGCAGTATGAAACGGATCTGAAACGAAGAAAATACTCCATCCAGGTTGGCGATGAACTGCCCCCGGGCATCGTTCAGAAGGCCAAGGTCTATGTGGCCAAGAAACGCAAACTGGGTGTAGGTGACAAAATGGCGGGACGCCACGGCAACAAAGGTGTTGTTGCCAAGGTGGTTCCGGTCGAAGACATGCCGTTCCTCGCGGATGGAACACCGGTTGATATTGTACTCAACCCGCTTGGTGTGCCATCTCGAATGAACCTGGGGCAGATTTACGAAACGATCCTGGGCTGGGCCGGCCAGAAGCTGGGTGTCAAGTTTGCAACACCGACATTCGACGGTGCAACCTATGATGATATCCAGGGTTGGCTGGAAAAAGCCGAATTACCGATAGACGGTCGCACCTATCTTTATGATGGGCAGTCCGGCGAACGTTTTCAGCAGATGACCACCGTGGGTTTCATATACATGCTCAAACTGAACCATCTCATTGAGGATAAAATTCACGCACGGTCGATCGGACCCTATTCACTCATTACGCAGCAGCCGCTGGGCGGAAAAGCCCAATTTGGCGGTCAGCGTTTGGGAGAAATGGAGGTCTGGGCCCTGTACGCTTACGGAGCTTCCAACATTCTGAAAGAAATGCTCACTGTAAAAAGTGACGATGTGAAAGGTCGCTCAAAAGTATACGAGGCCATCGTTAAAGGTGAAAACCTTCCGGATGGATCCACTCCGGAGTCCTTTAATGTGCTTGTAAGAGAACTTCAGGGTCTCGGACTCGAAGTCAGTATAGAATAATGCAAGCCGGACTAAATCACCGAATACGAACTGTTCAACATCTTTAAAATTTAACGGAGGTACTTCCTTGCCGTTTACCAAAAGCGAATCAGTCTCAAAAGATTTCAAGGGTTTACGCGTTTCACTCGCATCGGCCGAATCAATCCTTTCCCGGTCGAACGGGGAAGTGCTGAACCCTGAAACCATTAACTACCGCACATTCAAGCCGGAGAAGGATGGCTTGTTCTGTGAAAAAATCTTTGGTCCGGTCAAGGACTGGGAGTGCCATTGCGGGAAATACAAGCGGATACGCTACAAAGGCATTATCTGTGACCGTTGTGGTGTGGAAGTGACCCGAAAAGCGGTGCGCCGCGAGCGCATGGGACACATTACCCTCTGCGTGCCGGTGGTCCACATCTGGTACTTCAAGTCCATGCCCAACAAGATTGCCTATCTGCTCGGGCTGTCATCCAAAAATCTCGAAAAGATTGTCTATTACGAGAATTTTGTGATTGTGAAACCGGGATTGGCACGCGATCTGGGATACAAGGTTGGTGACATGATCTCCGAAGAGGAGTATTATGACATCATGGGCCAACTGCCCGATGATCATCGATCAATTGAGGACGAGGATCCGGACAAATTTGTCGTGAAAATGGGGGCTGAAGCCATTGAGGCGCTGCTGGCGAACATTGAGCTGGACAAATCCGCATACAAATACCGCGAGGCCGTCAAGAACGAGACCTCCGCCATGCGGAAAAAGAAATTCCTGAAGCGTCTTCAGGTGATCGAATCCTTCCGGACAGCCAACAAGCAGCGTGAAAACCGACCGGAGTGGATGGTTATGAGGGTAGTTCCTGTTATTCCGCCGGAATTACGGCCTCTTGTACCGCTGGAAGGCGGTCGTTTTGCCACTTCCGATCTGAATGACCTGTACCGCCGTGTGATCATCCGCAACAACCGCCTCAAGCGTCTGATCGATATCAAAGCGCCGGATGTGATCCTGCGCAACGAGAAGCGCATGCTCCAGGAGGCCGTTGACTCACTGTTCGACAACTCCCGGAAAATGAACGCGGTCCGCAGCAACAACCGTCCGCTCAAGTCACTGAGCGACATGCTTAAAGGCAAAAGCGGCCGCTTCCGTCAGAACCTGCTTGGAAAGCGGGTCGACTATTCCGGTCGTTCGGTGATTGTAGTGGGACCGGAACTGAAACTGCACGAATGCGGATTGCCCAAAGAGATGGCTGTGGAGCTCTACAAGCCGTTCATCATTCGCCGGCTGATTGAGCGCGGTTATGTCAAAACGGTAAAAAGCGCCAAAAAAGTGGTTGATCGTCGCGACGATGTCGTTTGGGATGTGCTTGAGAAAGTCATTGACGGACATCCGGTACTGCTCAACAGGGCGCCCACACTTCACCGTCTTGGTATCCAGGCATTTCAGCCGGTACTCATTGAAGACAAGGCGATTCGCCTGCACCCGCTCGCATGTACCGCATTTAACGCTGACTTTGACGGCGACCAGATGGCCGTCCACCTGCCATTAAGCCATGATGCCATTCTTGAAGCTTCCGTGCTGATGCTCGGATCGCACAATATCATGAACCCGGCCAACGGCAGTCCCATTACCGTTCCTTCACAAGACATGGTACTTGGCATATACTACCTCACTAAAATGGCAGACGGAGCCATGGGTGAAGGCAAAACATTTGCATCCCCCGATGAGGTGAAAATAGCGTATGATCGCAATCATGTCGCCCTTCATGCCAAGATCAATGTGCGAATAACGTTGCAAAAGGGTGAGGAAACCATTCAAAAGGTTTTCAAGACAACAACCGGACGCGTACTCTTCAATGAAATTATCCCGGATGAACTCGGCTTTATCAACCTTACGTTCGGCAAGAAAGAGCTTCGCAACCTCATTGGCTTGGTATTTACAAAAACAGGTACCCTGCGAACGGCACGATTCCTGGATGACATGAAGTATCTCGGTTTTGAGCATGCCACTATAGGCGGGCTCTCCTTCAGCCTGGAGGATATTGTGATCCCCAAAGAGAAGGCCGAGTTTATCAATCAGGCCCAGGATGAAGTCCGCCTGATTCAGGACCGCTACGAGAACGGCTTCATCACGGACAACGAGCGGTACAACCAGGTGATTGACAAGTGGACCAGCACCACGAACCGTGTTTCCGAAACCCTGTTCCAGGCACTGACCGAGGACAAGGGCGGTTTCAACCCGGTGTTTATGATGGCTGACTCCGGAGCTCGTGGTTCGAAAGAGCAGATTCGCCAGCTTGGTGGTATGCGTGGCCTGATGGCCAAGCCGCAGAAAAGCTCACTGCAGACCGGTAACGAGGTTATCGAACAGCCGATTCTGTCCAGCTTTAAAGAGGGTCTGACCGTACTGGAGTACTTCATTTCTACGCACGGTGCACGTAAAGGTCTGGCCGACACTGCCTTGAAAACAGCCGATGCCGGTTATCTGACCCGCCGTCTGGTGGATGTTTCCCAGGACCTGATCGTAACCGAAGATGACTGCGGAACACTCCGTGGTATCAGGATACAGGCACTCAAGGACAACGAAGACATCGTCGAGAGTCTGGAAGACCGTATCCTCGGACGGGTTTCTATGCATGAAGTCTACGACCCGCTCACGGATGAGCTCATTGTGAGTTCAAACCAGTTGATCGATGAGAAAACCGCCTCCAAAGTGGCTGAAACTTCACTGGAAGATGTCGAGATCCGCTCGGTGCTTACCTGCGAGTCTGCAAGGGGAGTCTGTGCCAAATGCTACGGTCGCGACCTCTCCCGCGGTAAACCGGTACAGGTGGGTGAAGCGGTTGGAGTCATCGCCGCACAATCCATCGGTGAACCGGGTACGCAGCTTACCCTGCGTACGTTCCACGTGGGTGGTACCGCATCCCGTCTTGAGGCAGAGTCACAGCACAAGTCGAAGTTCGCCGGTAAAGCGGTCTTCGAAAATGTCAGGGCAGTTGATTATGATGACGGCGAAGAGATTACCACAGTTGTATTGAGCCGTGCAGGCGAAATCAGAATCGTGGATGACACGGATAAAACACTCATCACCTATAATATCCCATACGGCTCTGAGTTGCTTGTGGAAGATGGTGACATGGTTCCGAAAGGCATCCCGATATGCAAGTGGGATCCATACAACGCTCTTATCTTTTCCGAGCTGGATGGAACTATTGAATACCGGGATATCATCCATGGTGTGACATACAAGGATGAAACCGATTCTCAGACGGGGCACAAGGAAAAAGTGATAACAGATTCGCGAGACCGAAGCCTTGTACCGACTGTGATTGTGAAGGGTGAGGGCGACCGGATTCGTGAAACCACGCTTCCCGTTGGAGCCCACGTTGTTGTCGAACATGGTGAGCCGGTTTCATCCGGTCAGGCACTGGCCAAGATACCACGTACATCCGCTTCGAAATCGAAGGATATCACGGCAGGTTTGCCGCGGATTACAGAGCTGTTCGAAGCGCGTCCTCCCAAAGATCCGGCTGCCGTATCCGAAATTGAAGGTGTGGTAAAGATGGGAGCCCGGAAACGTGGTTCCCAGGAAGTGATCGTCACCAGCAAAGACGGCACGGAAAGCAAGACGTATCTCATCTCCCTGGCCAAGCATATTCTGGTTCAGGAAAATGATTTTGTCAAGGCCGGCCAGGCACTTTCCGATGGTGTCATCATGCCGCAGGATATTTTGAACATCCTAGGGCCTTTTGCGGTGCAGTCCTACCTTGTGAATGAGATTCAGGAGGTCTATCGCCTTCAGGGTGTGAAGATCAGCGACAAGCACATTGAGACGATTGTACGCACCATGATGCAGAAAGTGGAAATCACCGATTCCGGTGATACGATGTACCTGGAAGGTGATAAAGTGGATCGCTTTGAAGTAAACCGGACCAATGACTCGCTTATCGGAAAATTTGTGATAACGAACGCCGGTGACAGCGACTTGCAACCCGGTATACTGCTTGAGCGCCGCGAAATTCGGGAGATCAATGCAAAATTGATTACACAGGATAAAAAGGAGATGGAAACGCGTCCGGCCGAGCCGGCCATCTCCAAGCCGATTCTCCTTGGGATAACCCGTGCGGCACTTTCTACCGACAGCTGGCTATCCGCATCATCATTCCAGGAAACAACCAAAGTCCTGACCCAAGCGGCCATAGAAGCAAAAGCAGACAATCTGATGGGTCTGAAGGAAAATGTTGTTGTCGGACATCGTGTGCCGGCTGGTACGGGACTTCGCAAGTACCAGGATATCATTGTCGGAACAAAAGAAGACATGGAAGATGTTGGAGCAGCAAGTCGCGTCTTCCAGGAGCTTGGCGCCGACAGCCCAGCTGTTCAGGATGCAAAGCAGGACAAAGAGTAACCGGTTGAGCCGTCTATTTCTTTCGGGAGTCACCGATGTTTTCCAGCAGTTTTTCCGCTTCGGAAATTAAGTCTTCAGCTCTCTTTTGAGCCTCTTCGACCACCTGGTCTCCTTCTTTTTTGGCATCGGAAACAAAACTGTTTTCATGCTGGAGACGGTCGATGAGCTGACTCAGTTCGTCTATGTAGTTATTCAGGCGGTAGCTGATCTTGTCGCGGGTGTTTGCACCTTTATCCGGGGCGTAGAGTAAAGCTATCAACGAGCCGACGGCAGAACCCGAGATGAGGCCTAATATAAATCCTTTTGGAAAATTGCTCATGACAGAATGGTTTTGGACGTGAGTGATAATTTGATGTTATATCTGAATGAAAATAGGATTTTTTTGGAAAGAGGGCTACTAATCTTGACATAAGTAACGTTTACCAGTTAATTATTAACATATTACAAAAAGGACTAGTATCTATGAAATTTTTTATCGACACCGCTAACATGAAAGAAATCCGGGAAGCCCATGCGATGGGTGTGCTGGATGGAGTAACCACCAATCCCTCCTTATGTGCAAAAGAAGGAATTTCTGATTTCGAAGGTTTTATCGCTGAAATTTGCGGAATTGTTGAAGGTGATGTATCCGCCGAGGTGGTTGCAACCGATTATGACGGCATCCTCTCAGAAGGACGCAACCTTGCCAAAATCGCTGATAACGTTGTGGTCAAGGTTCCGCTCATCAAAGAAGGCATCAAAGCGATCAAAACGTTTTCGGAGGAAGGCATCCGGACAAATTGCACCCTTTGTTTCTCCTCCACCCAGGCTCTGATTGCTGCAAAAGCCGGCGCATCCTATATCTCTCCGTTTGTGGGACGTGTGGATGATATTGCCACTGACGGAATGCAGCTTATTGCCGAAATTGTTCAGATGTACCAGAACTACGGTTTTGATACCGAGGTGCTTGTTGCCAGCATCCGCCACCCGCTGCATGTTGTCGAAGCAGCACAGTTGGGAGCCGATGTAGCTACCATGCCATTTGGAGTCATTGAAAAACTCATCAAGCATCCATTGACCGATATCGGACTTAAAAACTTCCTTGCAGATTGGGACAAACTTCAGCAATCACTGAACCAGTAACTGTTTTTATCCCATGGACTCGGCCTGATCAAGCAGGTTTCTGCAGTGGCAGGTCCTGTTTGATCAGATTTTCCGCAATGACCGACGAGGACAATACCCCGGGAAGTCCGGCCCCGGGGTGCGTGCCTGCTCCAACAAAATAGAGATTCGAAAACTCCTCCGAACGGTTATGCGGACGGAACCATGCCGATTGTGTCAGCAGTGGCTGCACAGAGAATGCAGATCCCTTGTAACTGTTGAGCGTATCACGAAAATGCAGCGGATCGATATACAACTGCGCCTTGATATGCTTGCGTAAGTTTGGAAGGTAATTCTTCTCGAGAAACTTGAGGATCTTGTCGCCGTACTCCTCTGCGGTTTCGTTCCAGTCGGTATCACCGTCCAGATTCGGTACGGGCGAGAGCACATAGAAGGATTCGCCTCCAATCGGAGCAAGTGACGGATCGGTGAACGTAGGCATGTGCAGGTACAGGGAGAAGTCCTCTGCCAATACTTTTTTGTCAAAAATATCTGTGAGTAGCTCCTTGTACCGCTTGCTCATGATGATGTTATGATGCTTCAGATTGGTGTCGGTGTAGCGCCGGTCGGTTCCAAAGTACATCACAAAAAGCGACATGCTGTATTTCATGCGCTCTATTTTTCGATTCGTATAGGTTTTACGATGAGCTTCATCGATCAGGTTCCGGTAGGTAAACGCCACATCGGCATTGGATACCACGGCATCGGCCGGAATGAATTCATCTCTGAGTTCGATACCCGTCACCTTGCGGTCACTTCCGATCCGTATTCTGGAAATCTCCGCATTGTAATGAATTTTTCCACCCTGTTCCTCGATCAGACGCACAAGCGCATTGACGATAGATCCGGTGCCGCCCATAGCGTAGTGTACGCCCCACTCCCGCTCCAGATAATGAATCATGGCATAGATGGATGTGGTGTCAAATGGATTGCCACCCACAAGTAGCGGATGAAAGGAAAAGCAACGGCGAAGAAACTCGTTCTCGACAAAGTTTGATACGTACCTGTAGACATTCTGATAGGATTTCAGTCGGATGAGGTCGGGTGCCACACGCAGCATATCCATAATGGAAAGAAAGGGTTTGTCTGCCAGTTCAACAAAACCCTTTTGAAAGATGGCCTTGGTAGTTTGCATAAACTGCCGGTAGCCCTCTTTGTCTTTCGGATTCCAACGGTCAATTTCGGAAAAAATAAACTCCTCGTCGCTGTTGTAATCAAAATACTTGCCCTCGTGATTAAATATCCGGTAGAAAGGTTCACACGGGACCAGTTCGAAATAATCGCTTCGATTTTTGCCGGCCTTTTCAAAAATATCGTCGAACATGAATGGCGCTGTGATCACTGTCGGCCCGCCATCAAACCGGAATCCGTTTTGTTCATAAACGTAAGCCCTTCCGCCGGGTTTGTCTCTCTTTTCAAACATCTCTACCTGGTATCCCTCTGATAACAGGCGGGTAGCAGCACCGAGCGCACCGAAGCCGGTTCCGATGATGATAATTTTTTTTGACATACGTTTCGGGTATGATTGGATTGTGGCTGGAATTAGTAATCCTGTCGGAGTAATTTCGAATAAAACGTCATGCCGGACAACTAATTTCGTGAGGAAATCCAAACACAGGAAGAATCATTACCGTTCGCAAGAGAATCAACACTTCGCAGGATGATCAACATTTCACAAGACGACTAATTTTTGTAATTGGTAGCAGGATGGCACAAATAGCGACATGCCAGTATCAGGGAAAAGGCAGATTGTATGCATCTGGATTACAGATTGGCATTGGCCAATGGGAGCAGTCGGAGTCCACGTGGATTATTGGCGGCATAATTGAGAATACCCAACTGAATCCCCCGGAGATTGCGGGCATAGTTGTAAATACCTATGGTCACTCCAATCTGGTCACCTCGAATGTGATTGAAGGCACTTATACTGATCCCGTTAAGGGCACCTTCATCAACCCGGAAGTATGCCGGTGCGATAAAAGCTCCCGCAGCGAGTGTCCTGGCTGCGGCTGCTGGACTCACTGTGAGGCCCAAAAGCCGATCTGATGCAATGCCACCTCCCGAAAATGTTAAACCCGAGACAGATTCGCCTGCTGCAATACCAAGACCGACTATGCTGATGCCTCTGATCCTGTTTCCGGAAGCGAGTCCGAGACCCGCCGCATTGATACCAGACATACTGCCCCCACTGCCAATACCCAGTCCGGCAAGGCTGATACCTCTTATGCCATCACTTGAACCGAAACCCAGTAAGCTGAAATTCAGACCGTCGATGCTACCGTCCGCACCGAAACCAAGCCCTGCAATATTAATGCCTGATACATTTCCATCCGCACCGAAACCAAGCCCTGCAATATTAATGCCTGATACGTTTCCATCCGAACCGAATCCGAGACCTGTTAGCGTGATGCCTGAAACATGACCGCCGGCGCCAAAACCCAGACCGGCAATATGGATTCCACGCATATCACCTCCCGAACCAAAACCCAGGCCGGCTGCAGTAATGCCGGAAATGCTGTTACCCGCACCAATTCCAAGCAATGCAATCTGAATGCCCCGAATAGATTCGTTTATTGTTATTCCACCAAGGGATGCTGAGACACCAGTGACGTTCGCAGCACCAGCCATGGGAAGTCCGATGGAAAGGCCGCGTACCGTTCCGTAGGATGGCTCCCTCGGTGCAAGGATGGTCACATTCAACCCGTTGACCCGGTTCAGGTTAATGTCTCGAAAATTGAACCGGAGTCCATTAATGGCGGGCACATTGCCAAAGGCAATCCCGTAATTGTGGACCGATAGCGACAGCCCGGACCCAGGGGGGATGGCGCCGTTGTTTTCAGCCACTGTTTCAACATGCCCAGTATCTGTTGATGCAGACAGGGCCGGAGAATAAAGAAACAGGACAAGTATGATTATTGCCATAACAATCATCAAAGTTGACGAGGCGGTCAACGAGACTTTTTTGACGGCTTTTATGACAGCCGCAGCATCGTTGACGGATGACAAAATGGCAATTTCCGGTGGATTTATGCAGGTTTGCGTTCTCATGGCTTGCAGGGTAAATGATATCGGTTGCATCAACAGATAAAGAATACGAAAGCAAGAGAAAAACGTTTCAGGAAATCGGCGGTTATTCTTGTGCCGGAAACATTACGATAATGATTGATTTACGGCTTGTGTCAGTTCTGAACCTGCCGGATATACCCTTCATGACCGTTTTGTTTCAGTCGCTCAAGATCACTTCGTGCCTCGGAAGCTGAGCGATAGCGACCGTAATGAACCCGGTAGACCTTCTGGCCGTCCACTAAACCGGTAGCAACTCTGCTTCGGCGAATCTGCCGGGCATATGCTTCGGCATCGCTTCGGCGGTTAAAAGCGGCAAGTTGAATGGTAAACTCTTCCTGGCGGATGCTGCCCGGTCCGCTGGTGCGTATGGGTTGTTCGGAACGGACAAGTTCCAGTCGCACCGGTGCCACTCCGGAATTGATCATGTCGATGTGCCGGGCCGCCTCTTTGGAGAGGTCGATAATGCGTCCGTGTGCGTAGGGTCCCCGGTCGTTGATCCTGACCGTTACCGTCTTGCCATTGTCCATGTTGATTACCCTCACCACGGTGTTGAACGGGAGCGTCCGGTGGGCGGCAGTCAGGTCGTTCTGATTGTACGTTTCTCCGTTTGCGGTCATCTTGCCGTGAAAACCCGGTCCATACCAGCTGGCTTCACCCTGATCCAGCACACTGCCGCTTCGCGTTGTGGCGCATGAGGAAATGATAAAGGCAATGAGCACCGCAGTAATGATATGTATTGGCAATGGCAGACGGAATAGCATGGCATTCTGGAAAAACTGGAACAGGTCAGTCAATTTGTCAATCAAATCCAACAATCCTTCACGTTACCTCAATCACCCGAAAGATAAAAAATTTGAGGTACCCGGTCTCGGGCATTTCAGGCAGAATCGGATGGTCTTGGGGATGACCTCCCCGGTAAAGCAGCTGCACACGTCGGCCGCTGTCATGACAGGCGCGCTGCATGGACTCAAGAAACGCATCCTCCGTGATATGATGTGAACAGGAGGAGGTGGCGAGGATACCTCCGGGCTTCAGCATCTCCAGGGCAGCACGATGAATTTTTCGGTATCCGCGAAGCGCCGGTCCGACCGATTTCCGGTTTGAGGCAAAATTGGGTGGGTCCAGGTTGATGGCGTTGTAGGTCTTTTTTTCCTCCGCCATTCGGGGCAACAGTTTCATGAGATCCGCCTTGCGGGTGGATATGATATCCTCCAGTTTGTTCATCTGGATATTCCGGCGGGTAGCCTCAAGTACCGTTTCGGAGTCATCCACTGCCAGTACCTCCCCGGCACCCGCCAGGGCAGCATGGATGGCAAATCCCCCAAAGTGACAAAATGCATCGAGCACCCGATCGCCTTCATTAATGAATCGGCGAAACAGGATCCGGTTATCCCGCTGATCAATATAAAATCCGGTTTTGTGTCCCTCCAGGGGATCGATCTGATAGGATACCGAATTTTCGGTAATGGTCACCGGTATATCGTTCTTTTTACCGGCGAAGAGCTCCTTATCCTGAGATAATCCCTCCCTTTCACGCATCAAGTGGTCATTTCGAAGAATAATGAAACCCGGATCAAGCAATTTGGCGAGGATCTCAATGACGATATTTCGCTGTTTCTCCATGCCGGCACTGAGTATCTGCATAACAATACCTTCGCTGTACTGATCCACGATAAGGCCCGGCAGTCCGTCGCTCTCGGCGTAGACAAGACGAATGGCATTGGTTTCGGCTCTGAGATTTGCCCTGTAGCCGATAGCCTGTTTGATACGTTGCTCAAAAAATGTGTGATCGATCACGGCAGGTTTGCGCGTCAGCAGGCGTACGGCAATAAGCGAATTGGGATGATAAAAACCGGTACCGATGTATTTGTTTTGTGCGTTGCAGACACGTACAATTTCGCCAGGCTCCGGGCGATTTTGTAACGGCAACAGCTCATTGCTGAATATCCAAAGATGCCCGTGACGGATACGCTTGTCTTTTCCACTTGCCAGCGTAACGATAGGATAGCTGGACTGATTTTCCTGATTCATTCTGATAACATTGTTTTTCTATGTAATCTGTACCATATTAAAGATAGGACTTTTTGCCGGCAACCTATCATACTTTGACAATATTGGAGGAGAACATGGAGGGAAACGTAAAAGTTGAATGCACACAGGGTGATATCACGCAGCAGGCCGACCTGGATGCTGTAGTCAATGCCGCCAATGCGGAACTCAGAACCGGTGGAGGAGTCGCTGGTGCCATCCACCGCGTGGCCGGACCCGAGCTGGAAGAAGCTTGCCGACCCATGGCGCCCATCAAGCCGGGTGAGGCGGTCATGTCACCGGGTTTCGGACTTCCAAACAAAAAAATCATCCACTGCCTCGGTCCGGTGTACAACATTGACAAACCGTCGGATCAATTGCTGGCCAGCTGCTTCTGGAATGCCCTGAAACTTGCCGAATCAGCCAGACTTTCCTCTATCGGCTTTCCGGCAATCTCAACAGGAGCCTTTGGATATCCGCTGGAGGAAGCAGCCGAGGTTACGGCCGATGCCATCCACTCAATGATTTCGGATTTGTCACATGTGGCACTTGTCAGAATGGTGCTCTTCAGTGAACACGATCTGCATGTTTTCAGAAAAGCATTTCGAATGGGCCGGTA
>SKXL01000208.1 GCA_007128425.1 Balneolales bacterium
CCCCATCGCCCGATATTGCCGGCAAAATTATCACTGGTCCAGTAGAACGCCATATCCGGTTGATGCAGGTACTGAAGCAGCGCCGGATTGTCGTAACCGTACAGACCGTGGGTCATCGCTCCCGGCGAAGCCATCAAAAAATTGGTGCGATCGTAATAACGCTCAAAACCGACAGGTGTCTGTGCGAATATTGCAGCACCCGTAACAAGGACGATCAAAGGAACAAAAATTAATGTGCGTAGTGAGGAATTCATAATGATTGCGTTCATTTGCTTTTATAATAAATGATGTTGCGTTTAAAAATATCACAATTTCGCATACTACGGATGCTTAAAGTACAAAGTTTCACAGTTGACTGCCTCCTAAGCAGTAAGGGCTCATCTGTTTGCTATTGAAAGCGCCTACTCGTAATTTTTCCTGTTTACATTTCACAGGGACATTTTTACTCTTCAAATGTATATTACAAAGACTTATGGCTGAGTTACTAGCGAGTAAAGAGTTGCAACAATATGAAAATATTCACACCAGGGTCTATGTCTCTTCAGAAGAGCCGTCCAAACTTGTCGCCGGTGAAATTGCGGAGCTGATCCGGTCACGTCAGGAGGAAAACCGGAACGCCGTTCTCGGTCTGGCCATTGGACCGTCGATTCGTGAAGTTTACAAGGAGCTGGTCCGAATGCATGAGGAGGAAAATCTCAGCTTCTCAAACGTAGTCACCTTCAATCTGCAAGAGTATTTTCCAATGGATCCCGAGCAGATTCAGAGCTATAGCCGATCCATGAAGGAGGCTTTTTTCAACCATATCGATATTGACAAGAAGAACATCCACATTCCCGACGGCACCCTGGCTCGCGATGATGTGTTTGAGTACTGCCAGAAATACGAAAAAATGATTTAGGATGTGGGCGGCATTGACATCCAGCTCGTCGGCGTGGGGCGCACAGGTCATATTGGTTACAATGAGCCGGGATCTTCGAAAGAGTCACGCACCCGGCTGGTTACCCTCGACAAAATCACCCGGATAGATGCGGCCAGTATCTTTTTCGAGGAGAAAAACGTGCCTCGCAACGGCATCACCATGGGACTCGGAACACTGTTGGAAGCCCGGAAAGTGATTCTCATGTCTTTTGGTGCCGGCAAGGCGCCTGTTATTCGGCGAATGGTGGAGGGTGAAGTAACCGATGCGGTCCCCGCATCTTTCCTGCAGATTCATCCCAACACCGTCGTCTATCTGGACAAGGCCTCCAGCAGTGAGTTAACTCGTTTCCGTAATCCCTGGCTGGTTGGTTCTGTTGATTGGGACAACAGGATGACCCGATCAGGCGTGGTTTGGCTCTGTCAGAAACTGGACAAGCCAATACTCAAGCTCACCGATGAAGACTATACCGAAAACGGCCTTGGTGAACTGGTAACCGAGCGCGGACCGGCATACAATATCAATATCAAGATTTTTAACGAGGTGCAGCATACCATTACCGGGTGGCCCGGCGGCAAGCCCAACGCCGACGACAGCAATCGCCCGGAGCGCGCCAAACCGTTTCCGAAACGGGTGGTGGTATTCAGTCCACACCCGGATGACGATGTGATCTCCATGGGCGGCACGTTCCTTCGTCTCATTGACCAGGGGCACGAAGTCCATGTGGCCTATCAGACATCCGGCAACATCGCCGTACTCGACGAGGACGCGGTGCGATTTGCCGATTTCGTGCGCGTTTATGCCAAAGAGTTCGATCTCAAGGGCGAGAAAGCCGAGAAGATTTTCCGGAGAATACGGGAATTTTTGCATACCAAGAAGCCGGGGGATGTAGATATTCCTGAGTTGCGACAGATCAAAGGGCTGGTCCGTCAGGCTGAAGCTCGTGCGGCCGCGCATTTCTGCGGGTTGTCCGATGAGCAGATTCACTTCATGAATTTGCCGTTTTATGAAACAGGACAGGTCGAAAAAATGCCCCTGAGTGAGGAAGACGTGCGCATTACCAAAGAGCTGCTCGACCGGATCCGTCCACACCAGATCTACGCCGCCGGTGACCTTGCCGATCCTCACGGCACGCACAAGGTTTGTCTGGATGCTGTAATGGAGGCCGTCCGGCGTTCGATGGATGAGAAATGGTATCGTGACTGCTATGTGTGGCTGTATCGCGGTGCCTGGCACGAGTGGGATATTGACCAGATCGAGATGGCTGTGCCCATCAGTCCGGATGAACTGCACCGCAAACGCCGTGCCATTTTCAAGCACCAGTCACAGAAGGATAACGTGGCCTTTCCGGGTAATGACAAGCGTGAGTTCTGGCAACGCGCCGAAGACCGTAACCGTGGAACCGCCGAGCTTTACGACAAGCTGGGCATGGCGGAGTACGAAGCTATCGAGGCGTTTGTACGCTGGATCCCGGGTGTAAAGGAGATCATATAATGAAATGCATGTACCGGGGATACTGGCCCGGCAGTGCAAACTTCATGACATATCCGCCAGGAATTTACGGAGTGCCTGGCCACGGTGGCTGATCCGGTTTTTTTCCGCGGCATCCATTTCGGCGAAGGTTTCGTTATACCCATCCGGAAGAAACAGGGGATCATAACCGAAACCGGCTCCTCCGCGCTCTACGGAGATGATGCGGCCTTTGCAGATGCCCTCGTACGTTCTGATGTCGGCGGAGCCCCCGGCTTGCAACGGACCGACATATACAAGCACCGTGCGAAATCGGGCAGTGCGGGCAGCCGTATCGGTAACATGGCGCAACTCATCCAGCAATTTTCTGCGGTTTTGCAAGGCGTCGGCTGCAGGACCGGCATAACGTGCCGAATGCACACCCGGTCGACCGGCCAGCACATCCACTTCCAGACCGGTGTCATCGGCTAGCGCCGGCAGTCCGGTTTTTTCCCAGGCGAAACGCGCTTTGATCTTCGCATTCTCGTCCAGTGTATCGCCGCTTTCCTCAACATCCACATCGCCGGCAACTTCTTTCAGCGACCGGACCCTCCATCCCTTCCCTTTCAACAGATCATTAAGCTCCTTTACCTTATCCGGATTCCCCGTTGCCAGTACCAGGGTTCTTTCTGATAAATCTGTTGTATTATTTGCTGGATTTTTCACTTGCGCTGCCCCGGTATTGAACTCATCAAAAACATGGATTCAATCAAATGTATAAAAGGTTCAGGACCTTGGAGGGATCACACTCAGCTTGCGAAACGCATCATAGCGCCGGTCAATTTCAAAGCGGCTTACTTCCGCCAGGCGCTGGGTGCCAAATTTCTCAACACAAAAACTTGCCATCACCGAGCCATAAACCACGGCTCTTCGCAGATTATCCTCATTGACCCTGTCACAAAATGAGAGCCAGCCGGCAAATCCACCCATAAAGGAGTCACCGGCTCCGGTAGGATCCACAATGGATGAGAGCGGGTAGGCCGGTGCGGCGAATACTTCCCGGTCGGAAAAGAGGTGCGCACCATGCTCCCCTTTCTTGATGATCAGGTACTTCGGCCCCTTCGCACGAATGAGGGAGGCAGCTTTGATAAGGTTGGCTTCGCCGGTGAGCTCGCGGGCTTCCTCATCGTTGATGATGAGCACATCCACCCGGGAGATGGTCTCTTCCAGGGCTTCGCGGGCACCTGAGATCCAGAAATTCATGGTATCGCAAATCGTGAGTTTGTATTGCGTGACCTGGTCCAAAACCCGTAGTTGCAGCGTCGGATCGATATTACCCAGGCAGACGATGCGGCTGCCCTTGTACACTTCGGGTATCACCGGATTGAAATGCTCAAATGCATTGAGCTGGGTATCGAGCGTGTCCCGGTCATTCATGTTATCATGATACCGGCCTTTCCAGAAAAAGGTACGGTTGTCTTCATCAACCTGGAACCCCTCGAGATCGATCCCTCTGTCCCTCAGAAACCGGTGGTCGCGCTCCTCAAAATCGTAGCCGACTGTGCCGACGAGCCGGACCGGATTGGTAAAAAATCGGGAGGCTACCGAGATATAGGTTGCTGATCCGCCCAGGGTTCGCTCCACTTTGCCGGCGGGAGCTTCAATGCCGTCGTATGCTACAGATCCTACTACTAAAACACTCATTATAAATAATTCGTAAAAAATGGTTATAGACGATGAAAAATATACGAATAATTATTTATTTATGTCCTCAGACAGTATGCCATTCCAACTCTCTGAATAGCTGCCGGATGGGCCGATCAGGCTGAAAAGATGTAATCAACTTCTAATCGGGAAATCTTAATCTCAGAATATGTACGGGACCTTCACCTGTTACATGGCCGATATATGTCACATAAAGGTCTTCTTCATATTCTGCTATGCCGGGGTAACTGCTTCCCTGATCTATTCCCACGATTCTTGTTAATACCGCTTCTTCCGGATCTATAAAAAACAGGGCAATCCTTATTTCACCACGGACCCTGCCTGCTCCAAGCAGTTTGCCATTGTCAAGCGTAATGATTTTGGGGCCACCCAAATCTCTTTCAAAACCGGGAATGGTTTTAACAGGTTGTCGATTCCCGAAATCATCCCAATAGGCATCCAGTTCTGTCCATTCCCAGTTTTCGTTGTGTGGCGGAGGGCTGGATCCCAAAGCAACTTTGGCATTCAACCCCGCTCGCAACAGTACATACAGCGTCCCGTCTTTGCCAAAAGTCAATGCAGCTTCATTACCGTATCCACCGGGAAACAGATCATTCTGTACCGTTTCCCATGTTTTTCCATCATAAGTACGATACAACGCACCTTTGGCATCCTTACCACTATAGCCAATACTGTAACCGGCATTATCATACCAGGTTACATCCCACCGCCAGGTATTTATCCCTGTTGGACAGGCATACAAATCACTCCAGTTTAAACCATCGGAACTCAACCATGTTACCGACTGACGTTGAATCGTTTCGTCTCCTGCGGTTTCATAAGGTGCAACCTCTTCAATAAATTTTATTGAAGCATTGAGCATCAGTTTCCCATCTGTCGTTACCGAAAGACGAGGATCACGTACATCACCGGTTTCCGATTCAAATAGTGCCACATTCTCCCAATGAACACCATCGGCGGATCGAATCACTCTTGCCCTTCCGGTAATGTGATTGCCATGAATTTCGCCCTCACGAAAGGAGCTGTACCAAAAATCATCAAATCTTGTCAAATGTGGAAATTCAATACGTGTTTGGTCCCTGTCAGGAA
>SKXL01000181.1 GCA_007128425.1 Balneolales bacterium
GGTATTGGCGGGCACGGACTGGTGGCAACGGTGGACAGTGGTCAGCCCGGTCCGACCCTGCTGTTTCGTGCCGAACTGGATGCCCTGCCCATCGATGAAACACTATCGCTTCCCTATGGATCGAAAAACAGCGGTGTCGCCCACAAATGCGGTCATGACGGCCACATGACCATTCTGATCGGACTGGCACAGAAATTGCAAAAAAGTCCGTTGAAACGGGGTCGTGTTCATTTTCTGTTTCAGCCGGCGGAAGAAACCGGCGAAGGAGCCGCACGCATGCTCGAGGATCCCAAGTTTCCGGATCTGAACCCGGATTTTGTGTTCGCTTTGCATAATCTGCCGGGTTATCCGAGTAATGCCGTTTTGCTTCGGGATGATGTGTTTGCAGCCGGATCTGCCGGATTGATCGTCCGCCTGAAAGGTAACACTGCCCACGCAGCACATCCCGAACAGGGCAGGAGTCCGGCAGGCGCCGTGGCCAAACTCATCCAGGAATGGGAAGCTCTGCCGGGCAAGATACTCACCGACAACCAGTACGGATTGGTTACCGTCATTCACACCCGCATCGGTACACCGGCTTTTGGCACTACGCCGGGCTATGCTGAACTCATGGCGACCATCCGTGCCTGGGAACCCGCAATCTTTGATACCCTGCGTGAAAAGGTGGTTGAAATTACTCAAAAGACAGTCGAAAACGAAGGACTTGAGATGGATTTCGAATGGACCGAGGAGTTTCCGCCCACTCGCAATCATCCCGAGGCCGTGGCTCTCGTTGAAGCTGCGGCAAAAAAATATCAAAAATTCGCAAAGCGGGACGATAACGGCATCATATGGATGAAGAAACCTTTTTCCTGGTCGGAGGATTTTGCCCGTTTCATCGAGCGCTCTCCCGGCACCTTGTTCGGACTGGGCGCGGGAACCGATCATCCCCATCTGCACGACACCAGGTACGATTATCCGGATGAAACGCTGGAGTTCGGGGTTCAGTTGCTTTTTGGTATTATTGAGAAATCAGGGTTATTATAGATCATACCGACGGCTGCAGCCATTTCAGCCGGCGAACTGCACAATTATTTCTTATCCACTCCTGTATCAAAGTATTAAATCCATGTTTCACACTTCATATATCGAAATCAACAAATCTGCACTGAAGTCAAATTTGCGGTTCCTCAAGCGCCTTGCCGGTCCGGATGTCCGTTTCTGCTCGGTGGTCAAGGGCAATGCTTACGGACACGGAATCGAGCATTTTGTACCGCTGGCCGAAGCGTGCGGAGTGGATACTTTTGGGGTACACAGCGCAGACGAGGCGCTGCGGACTCATATGGCGAAAAAAAAGAAGAGCTCGCATGTGATGATTATGGGCATGATCGACGATGACGAGTTGAGCTGGGCAGTGGAAAATGACGTTTCGTTTTATGTTTTTGAATTTGAGCGTTTGAACGCGGCGGTTCATGCGGCGAAGAAACAGAATCGCAAAGCCCGCATTCATGTTGAGCTGGAAACCGGGATGAATCGAATCGGCTTCCAGTGGGAGGATAGGGATAAACTGGCAGATCACCTGGTCCGCAATCTGGATCATCTTGAATTAACGGGGGTCAGCACCCACTATGCCGGTGCCGAAAGTATTGCCAATTACCTTCGCATTCAGAACCAGATCGCCAACTTCAACCGCTACCAGTGGTACCTGCGCAAAAAGGGAGCCCGGGCCCGGTTGCGCCATACGGCTTGCTCGGCGCCCTTGGTCTCTTATCCCCATACCAAAATGGATATGGTGCGTGTCGGTATCATGCAGTATGGGTTCTGGCCAAGCAAGGAGACCTTCATGCAGTATATTACGCAAACCGAGAAAAAGCGGATGACCGACAATCCGCTTCGGCAGCTCATCAGCTGGAAGTCCAAGATTATGAGCATCAAGCATGTTCCGGCCGGTGAATTTGTCGGCTATGGCACGGTCTACCAGACCACCGACGACACGCTGATTGCTGCCATACCGGTAGGCTATTGCCATGGATTCAGCCGCAGTCTGAGTAATCTTGGCAAGGTGCTGATTCACGGACGGAGAGTACCGGTCATCGGAATGGTCAACATGAATATGATGATAGCGGATGTCTCCCATTGCCCCGGGGTGAAAAAAGGCGATGAGGTCGTTATGGTTGGCAGCCAGCGTAACAACAGGATCACCGTATCCTCATTCAGTGACATGATCAACCATGTCAATTACGAGACCCTGGTCCGCTTGCCCAAAGAAATTCCACGCCACATTATCGATTGAATGCATCGCAAATGTATGCCGGCGTAAAGGAATATTACAAGTTTTATGATTTATCATTTTTTTACAAGCGGCAAGAAACCTAATATCGTTGCTGTGCGTTACATCTAAATATCTTCAAATGTCGGAAACCGACCATTGATACGTAATTAACCGGACGGATGGTACTTGGTTTGAATAAAGGCTCACCGGAATCACTATGAATCATGTAATTAAAAGATTATTGCCGGCGGCTGTCGTGCTGATTGTATTTGGCTTGCTGATATGGAACCGTGTCCACACAGGCAGCAGCACAGAAGGCGATGGCGAGGTCCAGCGCCCGGGAGGCTCCTCAGCCCTTTCGGTGGAGGGTTATCTTGTCGTTCCCGAGTCTTTTCGCGAGACGATATACACCACAGGAAACGTTCTCGCAGATGAGGAGATTTACATACGTCCCGAAGCTTCGGGCCGCATAACCGGTATCTATTTTGAAGAAGACAGCGAAGTGCGCACCGGCGACTTGCTGGTCAAACTCAATGATGCCGAGCTTCAACAGGAGCTGCGCAGAATATCCTACCAAATCAACCTGGCCCGGATTCGTGAGCAGCGTCAGAAAGAGCTTCTTTCCAGAAATGCTATCGCCCAGGAAGACTACGACATAGCATTGAACGAACGCAACACACTCAAGGCGCAGAGCGACCGGGTGCAGGCACAGATCGACAAAATGGAAATACGGGCACCGTTTGACGGAATTATTGGTCTACAGGAGGTAAGCGCCGGAAGCTATGTCACCCCGGAAGTGGTCATTTCCAGTTTGCAGAAAATTGACAGGGTAAAAATTGAGTTTTCGATACCGGAGCGATATCGTCCGGCTGTGCAGCGCGATCAGACCATTCGCTTTCAGGTTGAAGGTAGTGAGGTGATGAAAGAGGGCAGGATTTATGCGCTGCAACCGCGTGTGGATCGCGAAACCCGCACCCTGCGCATGCGTGCGCTGGCCGACAATCCGGATATGACCATCCTGCCCGGAGCTTTTGCACGCGTTGAAGTGGATCTGAGTGAAATCGGTGACGCCCTGCTTATTCCATCCGAAGCCCTTGTGCCGGAGATGACGGGGTACAGCGTTTTTGTCTATGAGGACGGGCGGGTTCATGCCCGCGATGTGCGAATAGGCACGCGTACGGATCGCAAAGTGTTGATCAGCGAAGGACTGGCGGCGCAGGATACCGTGATCACGAGCGGACTCTTGCAGGTGAGAGACGGCATGCCGGTGAATCTCACGAATATCGAAAAGCAAATCAGCGAAGAGGTCACAGCGTTATGAGTCTGTCAGCGGTCAGTATTCGCCGGCCTGTACTGGCAACGGTGATGTCGATTGTGATTGTGCTGTTCGGCATCCTCGGCTATAACAGTCTGGGTGTTCGCGAGTATCCGTCCGTTGATCCCCCCATTATAACCGTTACGACCAACTACACAGGCGCCAATGCGGAAGTAATCGAGTCGCAGATCACCGAACCGCTGGAAGAGCAGCTTAACGGTATTGCGGGTATTCGGACCATGACATCGGTAAGTCGTGAAGGGCGGAGCACCGTCACCGTGGAGTTCGATCTCGGGGTGGACCTGGAGGCCGCTGCCAACGATGTTCGCGACCGGGTTTCCCGGGCCATTCGCCGCCTTCCACCCGATGTCGACAACCCCATTGTCTCCAAAGCCGATGCCGACTCGAGCCCGATCGTATTTCTGAATGTGCAGAGCAACACGCGCAATCTTCTTGAGCTCAGCGATATCGCCAATACCGTCTTCAAGGAGCGGCTGCAGACCATTCCTGAAGTCAGCGAAGTGCGAATCTGGGGTGAAAAACGGTATTCCATGCGACTCTGGCTGGATCCGGATAAAATGGCATCATACGGTGTGACCGTGGTCGATGTGCAGAATGCCCTCGATATGCAGAATGTAGAGCTGCCTTCGGGCCGGCTTGAAGGCGTGTTCACCGAACTTACGGTACGTACACTCAGCCGCCTCGAAACCCCCGGGGAGTTCAACCGGATGATCATAAAAGAGGAAAACGGATCGGTGGTCAGGCTGGAGGATATCGGACGGGCCGAACTGGGTGCCGAAAACATGCGTACCATCCTCAAGCGCGATGGCGTTGCCATGGTCGGCGTGGTCATCATTCCGCAGCCCGGAGCGAACAACATCGCCATCACGGATGAGTTTTACCGCCGTGTGGCCGAGATTGAGCAGGATCTGCCCGCCGACATTTCCACAGGCATCGGTTTTGATACGACCGAATTCATCCGCGACTCCATAGGTGAAGTGCAGCAGACCATCCTGATCGCCTTCATGCTTGTGGTGATGATCATTTTCCTGTTCCTGCGCGACTGGCGCACCACCATCATCCCGGTAATCGTAATTCCCATTGCTATCATCGGCTCCTTCTTTATCATGTTCGTGGCCGGTTTTTCGATCAATGTGCTCACGCTGCTGGGACTTGTACTGGCGATCGGACTGGTGGTGGATGATTCCATTGTGGTGATGGAGAATATCTATGCCAAAATTGAGCAGGGAATGGACCCAACCCAGGCGGCTCTTAAGGGCGTCGGCGAAATTTTCTTTGCTGTGATATCCACTACTACGGCACTGGTAGCGGTGTTCATGCCGGTGATTTTCCTGGAAGGACTAACCGGCCGGCTATTCCGCGAATTCGGAGTTGTCATGGCCGGTGTAGTGATCATTTCCTCATTTGTGGCCCTTACGCTCTCCCCCATGCTCTGTGCCCGCATTCTCAAGCAGCGCAAAAAGAAAAACCGGTTTTACATAGCAACAGAGCCGTTTTTTGAGTGGCTGAACAGGGTGTATCGCGATTCGCTGCATACGTTCATGAAGGTACGCTGGGTCGCATTTGTGATCATTGCACTCGCCGGCGGAGGA